>JALEPP010000107.1 GCA_022767075.1 Agathobacter sp.
CTTACTGCCTCCAGCCCCTCTAAAATTGAAATACTACTCTCGTCGTATGTAGTTTTTGCCATCACTTACCTCCAAGGTTTTTATTTCTTCTGGCCCTTCATATGGGCAAGTACCATGACCGCTATGCGGAAGGTCATGGCATCATCAAATTTGCGGATATCCAGTCCCACGGACTTTTCAATTCGCTCCAAACGATACACCAGGGTATTGCGGTGCACGTATAATTGTCTTGCAGTCTCCGAGATATTAAGATTGTTCTCGAAGAATTTGGAGATGGTGGACATGGCCTCTTCGTCCTCCAACACCTCCGGAAGCTCATTGCCGAATACTTCCTTAATGAACATTTCGCAAAGTGTCATTGGCAGCTGATAGATCAATCGGCCAATTCCAAGCTTTCCATAAGATATGGTATCCCGTTCTGCGTAAAATACTCGGGCAACCTCAAGAGCCATCTTGGCCTCCTGATAAGAATCCGGGATTTTCACAAGGCTGGTCAACACGTTGCTGTATCCCACGCGAACTCGAATCATGGCCTCCATCTGGATGTTGTCAACCAATAGATGGGCAAATTCCTCCAAGGACTCTTCCAGATCATCCTCAGCAATCTCTGACACATCCTTCACCAGTACCACGCTGTGCTCGTCCACAGAGGTAACAAAGTCCTTGGTTCTGATATTGGAGAGATTCCTTACCAGCTCCATGGCGTCTTCGTTGTTCTTTTTCCCGGTATCAATCACAAAAATTGCTCTCTTTGCTTCCTCGATATGTAGCTTCTTTGCCTTACTGTACAAATCCACGGTAAGCATATTTCCAAGAAGTACATTCTGCATAAAATGGTTGCGATCCATCAGTTCTAAGGAACCAAGTACCAGATTTCTAATCTGGCAGCAAGCCATTTTTCCAAGAAGCGAAATATCATCCCGACTGCTGCATAAGGCAAGGACGTACTCCAATTCTCCTTCTACGAAGATCTTGAAAAACCGAGTATCGTTATACTGTTGCTCACTTGCCAGGGAAAGAGCAAACTCTTCTGCCACAGATTCTAATGGGGATTCCAGCTCCTTTGTTGACACCAAAAAGCGCCCTCTCTTATCAAAAAGAGCACAATCCAGATCTGCAATATCCTTAATTTCCCATAAAGCATTGGAAAGCTTCTGATTTGTAACCATTCTATACCTCATTCTTATCATGGAAAAAAACTGGGTGTAAATATTCACACCCAGTTTCATTATTTACAACTATATAATTTTACCGAACTAGTTGGTAATTGTCAATTCAGTCTCTTTGTCAAATACGTGTACTCTAGATGCATCGAATGCAACCTTAATCTTGTCGCCAAGACGAGCTGGAGTAGTTGAGCTAACCTTTGCAGTCATGTTAGCGCCTGCAACGGTGTAGTAAAGTAATACTTCTGCACCGAGAAGCTCGTATCCGGTAACCTCAGTATCAATGATGTTGTCTGTTCCGGCTGCAATTGCCTCCGGAGCATCATCAACGTCTTCTGGTCTGATACCCATAACAACAGTCTTTCCAGCGTATCCGCCATCGATTAACTTCTTAGCCTTCTCAGCAGGAAGTGTCATGGTGTTGTTCGCAAATTTAAGAGCTACGGAATCTCCAGATACAACAACCTCAGCATCTACGAAGTTCATCTGTGGTGATCCGATGAAGCCTGCAACGAATAAGTTGTCTGGCTCGTTATATAATTTCTGTGGTGAATCTACCTGCTGGATCACACCATCTTTTAATACTACGATTCTGGTTCCAAGAGTCATAGCCTCTGTCTGGTCATGAGTTACGTAGATGATGGTTGCACCAAGTCTGTTATGTAAAGAAGCGATCTCAGCTCTCATCTGAACACGGAGTTTTGCATCCAGGTTTGAAAGAGGCTCATCCATAAGGAATACCTTAGGATTACGAACGATTGCACGACCCATGGCAACACGCTGTCTCTGTCCACCGGAAAGAGCCTTTGGCTTACGATCTAACAATTTCTCAAGGTCAAGGATTCTAGCAGCTTCCTCAACTTTTTTCTTGATCTCATCCTTTGGAACTTTTCTTAATTTAAGACCAAATGCCATGTTGTCAAATACAGTCATGTGTGGATAAAGAGCGTAGTTCTGGAATACCATTGCGATATCACGATCCTTAGGCTCTACATCGTTCATTAATTTACCGTCAATCATGAATTCACCGGAAGAAATCTCCTCCAATCCAGCGATCATACGAAGTGTGGTAGATTTTCCACATCCTGATGGTCCTACGAAGATGACGAATTCTTTGTCTTCTACTTCAAGGTTGAAATCCTTAACAGCTTCAAAGCCATTAGAGTATACCTTGCATACATTCTTTAATGATAAACTTGCCATTTTTAAGTTTCCTCCCTAAAATGTTCTTTCCTTTTGATAGTTCTATCATAACGAATTCCATGGGAAATAGCCATTGTCAAACTGCCAAAGATTTTCCAAAATGTTCGTCAGATTGACAGACAGGTCCTTTACTGCTTTCCGGTACTTCCAAAGCCCTCTCTTGCTTCCCCATCCAGCTGGCCTACTTCAAGCTCTTCAAAGGTAATCTCAGGCTGATGCTTTTGAATGCGGAACTGGCATATGCGATCGTTTACCTCCACCACCGTGTCTCTTGTGGCATATACCGGTACCATCCACTGGTCCTTACAGCTGTGCTTTCCATAGGATTCGTCAATAACACCAATGGAATTGGTCTGAATTAGTCCCCAGGTCTTAAAGGTAGAGCTTCTGGGCGCAACAATGGCCTCATACCCATCCGGGAGGCACATGCTGACCCCAAGAGGAATCAGCTTAAAATCTCCCTTTTTCAGCTCTACTCTCTCAGCGGCACGCAGATCAATCCAATCTGATTTGCCCTGAATATAGGTCAGCCTTTCGATTTTATCCGATAAATATGTGATTTTAATTGTCTCTCTCATGATTCCTCCCAGGCAAGATCCGCATGTTCTACACGCTTATCCCTTAACATCAAATCTGCAACGCCGTCCTTCGCTGCTTTCCCATCAAACAGAACCTTGTTGACTTCTTCAATAATTGGAAGCGAGACATTGTACTTCTCTGCAAGGCCAAGGGCAGCTTTGGCGGAATAGATTCCCTCTACCACCATCTGGACCTCTTTTGTTGCTTCCTCCATGGTATAGCCCTGTCCCATCAGCATTCCGGCTTTGCGGTTACGACTGTGACGACTTTCGCAGGTTACTATCAAATCACCGATTCCGGTAAGGCCGGAAATGGTCTCCGGCTTTGCTCCCATGGCAATTCCCAGTCTGGAAATCTCTGCAATTCCTCTTGTAATGAGGGCCGCCTTGGTATTGTCTCCATAGCCAAGGCCGTCTGCCATACCCGCTGCAAGAGCAATGACGTTTTTCAGGGAGCCCCCAAGCTCCATTCCAAGTCTGTCCGGCGAGGTATAGATTCTCATGTAGTCATTCATAAAGGTGTCCTGAATGAGACGTGCGGACTGCTCCGTCTTTGCACCGGCTACCAGGGTGGTAGGAAGACCGATTCCTACCTCCTCCGCATGGCTTGGTCCACAGAGTACACAGACGTCAGCCTGGGGAATCTCCTGCTCCACCACATCTGTAATGGTCATAAGGGTATCCTCCTCGATTCCCTTTGCCACGCAGACAATGATCTGATTCTCTTTTACGTAAGGAGCCATGGTCTTAGCTGTGCTTCTGGTAAATACCGATGGTACAGCAAGCACCAGCATCTCCTTGTCTTCAATGGCTTCTCTCATATCTGTGGTAAAGGTAATGCTGTCTGCCAGCTTTACTCCCGGAAGCTTGGTAAGATGCTCATGATTCTCTCTTAACATGGCAACCTCATCTTCCATAATGGACCATACCTGTACCTGTTTGTTGTTATTAGCAAGAACGGTAGCCAGGGCCGTTCCCCAGCTACCGGCTCCGATAATACCGATATTTTTCATTTTATTCCGCCTTCTTTCCCAGCTTATTTTCTGTTCCGTTTAGCAACCGCACGATGTTGGCTCTATGACGCCAAATTGCCATGGCGGTAAAACAGCCCACAA
Source organism: Agathobacter sp. (assembly GCA_022767075.1). Taxonomy (GTDB): domain Bacteria; phylum Bacillota; class Clostridia; order Lachnospirales; family Lachnospiraceae; genus Roseburia. The sequence goes on from JALEPP010000107.1 coordinate 4,063, forward strand.
GAATATTGAATTCCAAAACATTGCCCTGTGGCACGTGTAAATATCCCAGCTGATTGTAGATGAGTGCCTGTATCAAAAATGCAGTCACTACCAGAATCGATCCAAGGGATACATACCTGGTGATTGCAACCGCCAGGATAAAAAGCAGCAGACAAAGCGGTGCTGCCGGAAAGCATACTGCAAGAATCACTCCTGCGGTGCATGCAATCCCCTTTCCACCCTTGAATTTCATGGTCACCGGGAAATTGTGTCCAAGGACCGCTCCAAGACCTGCGTACATTTCAAAAACCTTTATCATTGGTTCCGTATCCGGATCCACTGCCAGGAATAAAAAGCGAACAACAGCTACCGCAAAAATTGCCTTAAGCAAATCCCCTACAAAGGTAACAAGACCGGCTTTGATTCCAAGAGTACGAAGGGTGTTGGTGGTTCCTGAGTTGCCGCTTCCATGCTCTCTGATATCCACCCCTTTGCTTTTTCCGTAGAGATAGCCTGTCTGAAACAATCCAAAAATATAACCAATGACTACTGCAAGTATTCGAAATACAATCATCGCTCATCATCCTTTCGTTCTCTGGTAATAAATTTCAGTGCCGTTCCTCTGAACCCAAAGGTATCTCTGATGCGGTTCTCCAAATATCTGGTGTATGAGAAATGCATCAGGTTCTTATCATTGACAAAAACAACAAATGTAGGCGGTTTCACGGAAACCTGTGTGACGTAGTATATTTTAAGTCTCTTGCCCTTATCTGTCGGTGGTTGCTGCATTGCCACAGCCTCAGCTACGATTTCATTTAACACACCGGTCTGCACACGCATGCTGTTGTTCTCGATTACCACATCAATCATGTCAAAAAGCTTGTTTAATCTCTGACCTGATTTTGCGGAGATAAAAAGAATCTCTGCATAAGGCATAAAGCTTAACACTTCTCTGATATCTCTTGTATATTCTTTTACCGAATCATTATTCTTCTCAACTGCATCCCACTTATTTACCGCGATGATAATTCCCTTTCCGCGGTCATGGGCAATGCCGGCAATTTTTGCATCCTGTTCGGTGACTCCCTCTGTGGCGTCAATCACCAGGATCACCACATCTGCTCTCTCTACCGCTGTCACCGCACGGATAATACTGTACCGCTCAATTTCCTCTTTGATCTTGCTCTTCCGTCGAAGACCTGCCGTATCGATGAATACGTACTCTCTTCCATTGTACTTGATATCAGTGTCAATGGCATCTCTCGTGGTTCCGGCAATGTTCGATACGATTACGCGATCCTCGTTGGCCAGCTTGTTGATGAGAGAGGATTTTCCTACGTTTGGTTTACCGATGATAGCAACCTTAGGACGATCATCCTCTTCCTCTGTGGTGTCTCCTTCCGGGAAATAAGACACAACCTCATCCAGCATATCACCAAGTCCAAGCATGGAGGAAGCCGATACCGGGTGTGGGTCTCCAATTCCAAGATTGTAGAACTCATACACATCCGGCATATATTTTTCAAAGCTGTCTACCTTGTTCACCACAAGTACTACCGGCTTGTGAGAACGGCGGAGCATGTCCGCAACCTTTGAATCGGAATCCTGAAGTCCCTGTCTTACGTCTACAATAAACATAATGACGTCTGCCGTATCGATGGCAATCTGTGCCTGCTCTCTCATCTGGGATAAAATGATATCGCCACTGTCCGGCTCAATTCCTCCGGTGTCAATGAGGGTAAAGTTATGATTTAACCAGTTCACATCTGCATAGATACGGTCTCTGGTTACGCCGGGAGTATCCTTTACAATGGAGATACGCTCTCCGGCAAGTGTATTAAAAAGTGTAGATTTTCCAACGTTTGGTCGGCCAACAATGGCCACAACCGGTTTACTCATAATGCACTCCTTTTCTAAGCTTACACGCCAAAAATTGCATCCAGCAAATCTTGACCGCTTGATTTTACAATATCAATATGGACTTGTAAAGCCTTTTCCACCTCATCTAAGGTCCAGTCATCCAGGAACACATCCTCCCCCATTCGAAGCATATTGGTAGGGAGTAAAAGGCGTCCTCCCAGGTCCTTATCCTTTAGCTGCGCCACCAAATCCTGGGCGGTAATGAGGCCTGATACGGTAATTCTCTCCCCAAAGAAATCATTTCGGATGGGAGCTACCACCACCTCATACTGGGGATACGCTTCCATAAAGGCTTCCGCAAGCTCCATTAATAGCGGTGCTGCAAGCTTTCCAGTGGCAAGAGTCACCCTTTGAGCTGAATAGTGCTTGGTTTCTGGATTCTTCTTTGCTTCCTCTAAAGCATCTGTAAACTCTGTCTTAAGGAGACGGATCATGCCAACACCGTTTTCCAGCTGAAGATATCCGTCATAGCGTTCCTCCTCCGGAATCGGAAGCTCCGCGGTAAGATAGAATTCGTCGGAGGCCTGTACGAAGTGACAGCCATGCTTCTCCATACAGATTTCCTGCCATTTTTCAATAATTGCTATGGTTTCTCTGGCATCTTCCCTGGTAAATGGCTCCAGAGGATATAATCCCTCTCTGTATTTGCTAAGGCCAACCGGCACCACGGATAGGCTTTCCATATATGGAAGATAACCTGCAAGATCGGAAATGGTTCTCTCCAGCTCTGCCCCGTCATTGACACCTTTGCACAAAACCACCTGTCCGTTCATTTCAATTCCATGGTCATATAGCTTTTTTATTTTCTCCAATGCTTCCCCGGCGAAGCGGTTGTGCAGCATCTTTTGTCTCAGTAGAGGATTGGTGGTGTGCACCGAAATATTGATAGGTGCCAGATGGTACTTGATAATTCGGTCCAAATCCTTATCCTTCATGTTGGTAAGGGTGATATAATTCCCCTGCAAAAAGGACAGTCTTGAATCGTCATCCTTAAAATACAAGGTCTCTCTCATTCCCGGCGGCATCTGGTCGATAAAACAAAAAATGCATTTGTTGGTGCAGGATTTGTAATCATCCATAAGTCCGTTCTCAAATACAATACCAAGGTCCTCGGAATAGTCCTTTTCGATTTCTAATTCCCACTGCTCCCCGCCTGCCTTCTCAATCAGAACTATGAGGTTGGAGTCATTGATCATATAGTGATAATCAAAGACGTCCTCCATAGTTTCTCCATTGATGGTTAAAAGGGCATCTCCCGGCTCCAATTCCAGTTCCTCTGCAATGCTGCCCGGTTCAATTGCTTGTATGATGTGTTTCATCTTTTCTTTTTTCACAAAGTTCTCCTGTTCTATGCTCATAGACGTTTTTATTTTACACGAAAAAGGAATTGATTCTACTATTCTTCCCAATATGGTGTCAATACTTTCATGAGATTCTCACATCCGGTTCCGTAGTCCAGGTAGATATAATCCAAATATTGTCTGGAATCTGCATCCTCATCCTCCCCGTAGTAACTGTTCCGGACCACAAGGCCGGTGTCTTCCATTATGTGATTCCCATGATTTGGATATTTGATTCCAAACTCTAGGTATCCCTGATAGCTTGGTTCCGAAATCACCTCTTCCGGCTCCGCGGCATCCTCCGATACATATTCAGTCTCTGCCTCCGGGTAGAGAGCATAATCATAATTAGGATTCTCAAATAGGAGTAACGGACTGCTGATATTCCACTCCTGAATGGTTCCTTCCTCCAGATCCTGATAGAAAGCATCTACAATCTTTTGGATTTCCTCCGGTTGGTCAATGACAATACTTCTATCTCCACGGCTGATGGTCACCTCCATGACCCTGCCGTTTTCAAATCCATCTCCGATAAATCCTAACAGGAAATTATCCTTTTTACTCTCCTCTTCATAGAGTTTTTCAAACAGTGGCTTCGTATCCTCGCTCACAACAATGTCATAGGTTCTGGAAAATGACTTGTGGTTCTTCAGCTCATAAAAGATTTTCACTCTTCTGGTGTCTGAGTAGTCAGAGCTCCTTCCGTACAAGCTTTCGTTTTCTGCGATATCCCGGTGAAGCTCCTTTACATAGGAAAGCTCCTCCCCTTCATAGGCCACCGAAATATCCATGGTTACCACTGCCGACTGGATATCCTCCAATTGCGGCATTCTTTTGGCCTGAATGGTGCTATATCCGTACAGACCAAACACAAGCACCACCGTTGCACCGGCAAAGGCCACAAACTCCACCATGCGATGTCTGTGAAAAACCCGGAAGGATTTCTGTACAAACATATCCGCAATAAAGAAGAAAAAGCACGCCGCTCCAAGGAAAATAAGGATAAGACTCTGCTTTCCAATATTATTGGAGCTGTACATTACCACAAGCTCCGAGCAGAAATAGCCAAAGAATAATCCTGCAAAACAGCCTACTCCCCAGCGGAAAATCGGCTTCAGCCAGTGTATGGTCAAGAGGTCTCCTGCGGTCTCAAGATTTCTCTTTTTATACATCACATAGCCAAGAATCCAAAGGACAACGGAAGCCCCAAGGTAAATCAAAAGCTCCCTTCCAGCGGTTATGGAACAAGTGCTCTCGTGTATCTGAAAGGACAGACAACGAGGCAGATAATAGGCAGGAGATAACATCAGCCATTTGGACTGAAGATTGATCAAATCGCTATAGTTAAGCCCCCAACCCAGGAAGGCAACCACATGGCCCAACAGAAAGCGAAGCGCCCAGAACAAAAAGTTTGCCACACCATAGTACAAAACAGCTCCCCAAAGCTGTCCTGTGAGCATAATACATACCAGACAAAGGCTGTGGATAAACAGTGTTACGGTAGATAATATCAAAAACCAGTACAGCACAAACTGAACCTCTGTAATCCCATAGGACAGAGCCAAAAGGATGTCCACAATGCCGGCAAAGAAGATTGAACCGATGGCCACCACCAGCGCCGCTGTGGAATGGGATATGTACAGCTGGGTTCGATTCACAGGAAATGCGTGAAGCATGTTGGTACTTCTGGCTTGGAACAGATAAAAGAAAATGATTAAGTCAATCACTCCTACTGTCACAAACAGTAAGACCACATAATCGGACACGTTCAGGCTACTGAAAAAGAATTGCTTGTAATAGTCTCTGTAATACCCATTTTCGTAATAACGATCAGCATTCTGGAAATTCAACCAGTTAACGAACGGAAGAGAAATCTGCCACAATAGAAAATAACAAATCCACACCGGCCAGAATTTTCTAATGTCCTTCCAGAAAACGGTGGTGTTAAAACAGGATGTCTTTGACTTCATAATCCACACCTCCCATTTCATAGATAAAGATTTCCTCCAAGGTAAGCGGCAAAATGTCTACGATGACATTGTTATCGTTGTCCTTGGTAATGGCTCTTGCCACCTCGTTAGGGTTTCCCCTTGCAATAATCGTATAGACACGTCCAATATTGGACATATGTAATACCTTGTAGGTTTCAGGGACCTTTGGCATTCCAATCTCACAGGCCACCTGAATCTTGGATACATTTCCCTGAAGATCCGAAAGGGATCTCTCCACGATGACCTTACCCTGGTTCATAAATCCCACGTGGTCACACACATCCTCCAGCTCTCGAAGGTTGTGGGAAGACACCAGAACCGTCATCTGTCTGTCTGCCACCTCTGATATCAAAAAGGCCCAGACCTGACGTCGCATAACCGGATCCAGTCCATCCACCGGCTCATCCAAAATGAGAAGCTCCGGTTTGCAGCAGATGGAAAGCCAAAATGCCACCTGCTTTTGCATACCCTTTGACAGCCTTCTAATGTCACTTTTCACATCGATGGATGGGAAGAATTCCTGCATATGATAAAAACACTTTTCATCAAAGGTCGGATAAATCCCCTTGTAGTAACGCATCATTTCCATGGTATCCGCCTGTCCAAAGTAGAAAAAATCATCCGGAATATATGCGATTTTTGCCTTGGTCTCTACATTTTCAAAGACGGGTTGCCCATCGATAAACACTTCTCCCGCATCCTGACGGTACACCCCCACCAGATGACGAATGAGCGTGGATTTTCCCGCTCCGTTGGGACCAACCAATCCATAGATATCCCCTTTTCCTACGGACATATTCACGCCGTCCAAAGCCTTCTTCCCTTGAAAGCTTTTTTGCAGATTATTCACCTGAATCACCAGTGTCCTCCTTCTTTCCTAACGTTCTCCTGTACTTTCTCTCCTGGTTTCGGATAATAATTTCCCTCTATATCCAGCCGGATGTAACCTTGCTCAAGCAATCTGTCATAGACAACCTTCACACGCTTCGGATTCATCACGAGTCTGGATGCCAGCTCTGCTACAGACGGCATCGGTTTCCTCTCCGAGAAGCTTCTCATCTGTATCAGCTTAATCATTTCTTCTTCAATTTGAACTTCCATGGGCTTTGCATCCCGATACCTGATTTGAATCAAAGGATTGCCTCCTATTTGTTTGATAAGACCATCATATCAGGACTGTCCCAAAAAGTAATGTATAGAAAGAAGAGATTCTCTTAGGAATTTCTTAAGATTGGGTGGTGTAAGCCACCAAAAGTCCAAGTGTATTCTTCACACCATCCTTGTGGCTTCTCTCATAGCCATGAGAAGCGTATACCCCGGAGCCAATCAAACCATGACGAATATCGTATCCTGCATTTAAAGCGCAATCCACATCGGAGCCATAATGGGGATATACATCTACTGCAAAATCAAGCTCCTGGTCCTTTGCCGCCTGAATCAAGCCGGTAACCACATCATAATTGTATGGTCCCGCAGAATCCTTTGCGCAGATGGACACCTGATGCTCCGTACAGCTAAGGCCATCTCCTACGCATCCCATATCTACAGAAATCATTTCTGTAACATGCTGTGGCATGGAACCGGCTCCCCCATGTCCCACCTCTTCATACACCGTAATGTGGTGGTAAATGGTTCTCTTTGGTTTTACCTTCTCCTCCTTTAAGAATTTGGCGTAGCCAAGAAGAATTCCCACGCTGAGCTTATCATCTAAGAAACGGCTCTTAATATAGCCTTTGTCTGTGACCACAGTGCGTGGGTCAAAGCACACAATATCTCCCACCATAATTCCAAGCTCCAGGGTTTCGTCCTTAGACGACACCTGCTCATCTAAGACTACCTCCATATCACTGTATGCACGACTGGTATCGTTGTATTTCCCGTTTACATGAATTGAGGCATTGTTTAACTGAAAGGTTCCTGTGTAGGCTCCATGGAATCTGGTGTAGATACGGCAGTTTTCAGCCTCTGCATTGTTAGGATTCATCCCACCAAGAGGCGACACCTCCAGATTGCCGTTCTCCTTCACCTTGCTGACCATGGCGCCAAGTGTATCGATATGAGCCGCAAGAACCAGAGCATCCTCCTGGTTCTCCCCTGCCACCTTTACAAGGATTCCTCCCTTGGTAGTCATTTTCGGCTCATAGCCCAGCTTTCGATATTCATCCATAACAAACTCAGCAGCCTTCCTGGTAAAGCCGGTAGGGCTATCGATATCCAGCACCTTCCTTGTCTCCTCTACACAGTATTCTACGTACGGCTCCAGCTTTTCTTTTAACATTTTCTCTTCCTCTTTCTTTTCTTATAAATTTATCTCGTAAACAGGCTTCCCTGTTTTTCCCTTTCCCTATTCCGGTTACCCTACTTTAAATACAGGAAGGCTCCCAGATTTCCCCTTTTTCCATTGAGTCCCCGATGGGAAAAAAGGTATCTGCTATTGCAGCAGGTACAAAGATTTGTGATTTCAATCTGATTTTCCGGAACCCCTGCATCCATAAGCACCTGTTTATTGGCAAGCCATAAATCCAACAGATATTTACCATCTTCCTTGGATGTAAGAATTTGTTCCTTCTGTCCCGGAAAGGCTGCTGCAAATTCTTCTGCAACCTCCGTTCCCACCTCATAGCAATCCTTACAGATACATGGTCCAATGGCACAGACCACGTCCTTGGGTTCCGTTCCGAAGGCTTCCTTCATTTTGTCCAGGGTGGCTCTGCCCATTTTCGCCACCGTTCCACGCCAGCCACTATGGCTAAGTCCAATGGCCCTGTGGACGGGATCTACAAAATACAAGGGGACACAATCTGCATAAAAGGTGGCAAGAACCACTCCTTTTTCATTGGTCACAAGCCCATCTACATCCGCAAATGCATTGTCCCTTGTGATTCCATTTCCCCCTAATTCACTTCCTACCTGTTCTACGTTGGTGGTGTGCGTCTGACAACTGCACACTATCCTATCCGGGGTGGTATGCATAGCTTCTGCCACTCTCCTATAATTCTCGAACACTGCCTCTTTCCTATCTCCCCTGGAGAAGCTAAGATTCAGGGAACTGTATATGCCCTCGCTGACACCACCTTCTCTCGTGGTGAAACAGTGTTCCACAATTCCGGTCTGCTCCAAAGAGTCAAACTTTAAAAGGGGAACAGTCCCCTCCACCGTTCTTGGGTGTAGGCCTGTCCCTTTTCTAATCCATAATGTTTCCGCCAAAGCTGTCATATCATTGCTCCATAAAATGCATTTTCAATATGCTCGATATGATCGCCGCAAATGGTAATCACATCGAACCTGCACGGTGTGTCATAGCCACATCCATGCATCTTCAGATAAAACCAGGCAACAGAGATAATCTTTCTTTGTTTTCTCCCGTTTACGGCTTCCTGAGGTACTCCATAGCTTGCGTTCCTTCTGTATTTGACCTCCACAAATACAATCGGTCTGCCTGCTGCCCTCCTGTCTCTCGCCACCAGGTCAATCTCACCATACCGGTTTCGATAGTTTGTCTCCAGAATCTGATATTCCTTTTCTGTCAAATACTCTGCTGCCTTCTGTTCGTAGGTTGTTCCTACCTTTCTTTTGTTCATACAATCTCCCTGCGCAAATCTCTCCCCTTGATTTTACAGGTTCATTTTCTGCTTCAGTTTGTCCATATCATCCACAAACACCAGAATTTCCGCCACAACCTCATAAAGCTCCGGTGGAATCATGTCCCCAATCTGAAGTCTGGACAAGGTGTCTGCCAACTGATTATCCTGATACAAAGGCACGTCATTTTCTTTTGCTGTCTGGATAATCTTATCTGCCACAGCACCCTTTCCGGTTGCCAATATTTTTGGTGCAGCTTCACCGGGCTCGTAGGCCACTGCCACCGCCGTTCTCTCTTCCATACCTCTCCTCCTTATGCTCTGATATCAAAGGAATAGCGCCTTAAGGATCCGGCAGAGGGAGAATCCTTCTTAAGAAAGTCCTCCACAAAGTCAACGGTCTTCTCCTCATGAACCACAGTCAGCTTTGCATCGTAGCCCTTGTCTTTTAGCTTTTGCTCCAGCCTTGGCAAAAATCCCTCTACCAATTGGAAGGAATCTTCATCGTCAAAGTAAAAATTGGTGGATACCTTCTTCTGGAACATCTTTACCGACACATCACAGGGTCCCAAATGCTCCATATCCAGATGTAAAAAAGCGGACAGTTCCCCATTGCCTTCCCGCAAGGACTTTTTATTGGTGTACACATACAAATCTGCCGTTGTATTCTGTGATGACATCTGAAGTGGAAGCTGCACATAGGTATAAAGCTGGTTCACGTCATTCATAAAGCTGATGTGGCCTCGAATCTCCTGTACCGTGTCAAGGAGGCTCGTCTTTCCCTGGGTGCTCTGCCCAAGAACCTGTTCCAGCTTCGCCAGGTCCCGATCCATCTTTTCGTACATTTTTTTCACCGCATCCGGCTCCTGCAATTCCTCCGGAGTGAGACTCCATTTGTTCTGCAGAATCTCGGTTAACACGGTTCCTGCTTCTTTTCCCTGAATGATTTTCGACAGGCTTTGGAAGGCCTCCGACGGATTTTTGCCAAACAATTCTTTTAGTTGCAAAAGCTGTTGTTTCTGCTGTGACAGTGGCTGATTTTCTGTCATAGAGGCATTTTCTGTCATAGAAGCATTCTCTGTCATAGAGCCCTTTGCTTCCATATTCTCAGACTCCTGCATAAGGGTTTTCCCATCGGCTTCCTGAGGCAGCAGCTGCTCCGTCTCGGAAGTTGCGTTGAATACTCCTGCCGTATGTCCCTCCTCTGCTGCGGAAGAATTTGTGATATGGGATGCTTCTACCGGTTTCTCTGAAAGTAATTCTCCCTTTATCCAGTTGGTCAAATCAAAGAGAAGCTTGTTTCCCTGCCCCTGTTCATGGGGACTTGATAGGGTCTTAGACAAATGAGCGGCCAATTGCGTCAGTTCCCTTCCAATGGAAGCCACATCATTCTGATAATTTTCGAACTGGGAAATATTGCTGCCCGAGAGAGGAAGCTGTAGCTTTTTCATCTGAACCAGGGTGGTAATATCCGCTTCCGGATACTTGATGCCCTCTCTTGCCATTCTCCCAAGGCTTTCCGCATCAATGGACATGTTCTCCTGCATCATGGAGTTCACCATGGTCAGATTCTTTCCATCCGTTGGTAACCCCGCTGCTTTTAGTGCATTGAGCAGGGTAAGATTCGCCGTCTCGCCATCCACCATAAATGGCTTGATTTCAATCACTCCGCCTTCATTGCTCTTCACCTGAAAAAACATAGAGTCTCCCGGACGAAAGCTTAGCTTTCCATCCAGTCTGGCGTGAATCGCCTGACCATTGGATAAGCCTAAGGTGACACGGTTACCCTTGACCTCATTGATGGTGCCCTCAAACACATTGCCCCGCTTCATCCCAAGCAGGGTAGAAACCAGATTTTCAACGCCCTTGACACCCTTTATCACTTCCTTGGGCTCTGAACGATTCTGATGATACTGTCCAATCAAATCCGATATCTGCACGATTCACACCTCCCCTCTTTTCCGGCTTTTCTTCAAAGCTTATACAAAATTCTTAATAAATGAGCGTCTATGTATCGGCGTTGGTCCAAGCTTTTGGAGAGCCTCTATATGCTCCTTGGAACCATAGCCTTTGTTGGAAGCAAATCCATACCCCGGCAGGATATTCTCATATTCCACCATCAGGCGGTCTCGGGTGACCTTTGCCACAATACTTGCCGCTCCTATGGAGATGCTTTTGGCATCGCCTTTGATGATTGGGACCTGCTTAATATCCACTTTCGGGATTATCACCGCATCATTGAGAAGCACCTGGGGCTGGACCTTTAGCTTTGAAATAGCCTCTCTCATAGCTTCATAGGTAGCATTCAAAATATTGATCTCATCAATTCTTGCGGGGCTCACCATACCAATCCCCACTGCTACCGCCTTTTCCATAATAATGTCGTAAAGCTCTTCTCTCTTTTTTTCGGACAACTGCTTTGAATCATTAATATATAAAATGTCACAATCTTTTGGCAGAATAACAGCCCCGGCCACAACAGGACCTGCAAGAGGCCCCCTGCCCACCTCATCGATTCCGCATACATATCCCAAAGACTCGTATTCCTTCTCATAGACCTTAAGCTTTTCGATGCGTCTCTTTTCCTGGTCCAATTTATCCAAGGTCTTTTTCGCCTTTTCCACCAGCTTTTGTACTCCCTGTCTGGCGTCCTCCCGGTATTCCGCGATAAACCGATTGTATTCTTCCACCTGTAGTGATTCTAATTTTGCTTTGATTGCGCCAATTTTCTCTTCCACTTTGTTCTCCTATCGGATGATTCCCACTCGTTCAAATGGGAAAAGACGAAACCATGCTTTCCCTCTGATATCCGCTCTCTTAATGTTACCTACGTCTTCCATTCTGCTGTCTGAGCTATTGTTTCGATTGTCTCCCAGACAAAAATACTCCTCCGGTCCCAACGTAATGATTTCCCCTGCTCTGCCGGGGTTCTTAATCACTTCTCTTCCGTATGATTCAGGGAGGACCTCCCCATCAATATAGATGATTCCATTTTCATCGATATAGACAGTCTCTCCCGGCAATCCTATCACACGCTTAATATAGTACACCTTTGCCCCTTCATCGTAGTTAAACACTACAATGTCAAAGCGCTTTGGCTCTCCAAAGGTATAGGACAGCTTGTCCATAAGCAGACTGTCTCCGTCAAAGAGCGTGCTCTCCATGGACTGTCCATCTACCACAACCCGGTGTCCCACATATCTGGTTATCAGACCTGCACAGAGGAACACTGCTGCAAAAAATACTATTATCTTTAAGATTCCCACAAAGAATTTCTTCATGTTCCCCCCTTGATTAAGGACGCTCTAAGGTAATTCTTCCTAATGTTCCGTCCCTAAATTCATCTATCAGTAAGTTGGCTGCCTTGCTGTAATCAAGCTCCATTCCTTTGGATACGCAGTTGCGATTCTTTGCAATCTCAAATAAAAGCTCTGTCTCCTTTTGCTCTTCTGTCACGTCGTAACGAGCATGTAACACTCCCGGATAAGACTCTTTTAGCAGCTTGATTAATTCCAGGGACAGTTCGTCGGTGTTCAATATTTCATCCTTGATAGAACCGATTAAGGCAAGGCGAAGCCCTACCATCTGATCTTCAAATTTGGGCCACAGGATACCCGGGGTATCTAACAGCTCCACATTTTTTCCAAATCGTATCCACTGCTTTCCCTTTGTGACACCCGGCTTGTTGCCGATCTTTGCCACGGCCTTTCCCGCATAGGAATTGATAAAGGTGGATTTTCCCACATTTGGAATTCCCACAACCATTGCACGCACCGGTCGGTTCTTAATTCCACGCTTTCTGTCTCTCTCAATTTTCTCCTTGCAGGCTTCCATAATGGTATCTGTGATCTGTTTCATTCCTGCTTTGCTTCTGGCATCAAGAGCTACGACAAAGTAGCCTTTCTCCTGGAAAAAGCCGGTCCATTCCCTGGTTGCTGTCGGATCCGCCAAATCTGACTTATTCATAAGAATCAGGCGAAACTTATTCTGCCCCAGCTGATCGATATCCGGATTTCGGCTGCTAAGAGGGATTCTCGCATCAACAATCTCTATAATCAAATCAATTAGTTTAATATCCTCCTGCATTTGGCGTTTCGCCTTGGTCATATGACCTGGATACCATTGAAAATTCATATCATTCTCCTTACTATTTTACTCTTCCAAACCCGGAAGGGCCGCCAAAATGCAGCCATGCCTTTCCCAGTATATATTCCTTCTTCACATTTCCGAGATTGGCCAGACGACTATCCTCACTGCCGTTTCGATTGTCCCCCAGCACGAAATACTCTCCCTCCTGTAATTGGATTGGCTCTGATGCAAGCCCCGCCTCATCCATGGAAGCCACGTTTCCCTTTTCCGTATACGGTTCGTCATTTACAAAGACCGCACCATCCTTAATCTCTACCGTATCTCCCGGACAACCAATCACTCTTCGAACATAGTAATGGGATTTCTCATTTCCGTTTGGCAAGAATACAATCACATCGCCGGCCTTCGGGGATGTGACCCAATAGACCAGTCTGTTCACAAGCACCTGATCCTTGTTCTTTAAACTGTCTGCCATAGCCTGTCCTACCACGGAGGTTCTCTGTCCAAATGCGATTACCAAAAGAAACGCAATGGCAATGACCACCGTAAGATCAAAAATCCAGGACAATACCTCCTTGAACAATGGCATGTTAAATCTTCTTCTCTGTCGGTTAAAATTTAATCCACTTCGTCTTCTCAATTTACTACTCCTAATATGTAAGATACCTATTTATTCTACAATAGTTTCCTCGTTAGGAAAAGGTTTAAAAAAGATTTCTAATGCGGATAATTCTTCCATCAAACTCTCTGTAAAAATCATCCGACTCATAAGCTCTGCCATAGAAAAAATCCAACAGGTAAAGACTCATCTGTTTCTGCTGTTCCTCATTAGCTTCCGCCAGATAGCCACTCATCTCCTTTTTGAAATCATGCCAAAGCCTTAGATATTTCTCGTAGGAAGAAAAATTTTCCACGCCTATCCATTTTTGAACCTCTACTTTTCCCTCTGCCTTCTTTTGACATCCATCCTTGAGATAGATATAGCTCAAGGATCCGTTCTGATAATCTCTTCCCAGGGGAAACAATCTACAAATTCCCGGTCTGAAAGGGTGAATGGTGCATCTGTGATCTGCTCCCAAAAACCCACAGCAGTTGGTGTCCTTGCTCATGGTCAGATAGGGAACAAGCAGATAATCCTCCATCAAAAGGGACACAAACCCTTTTTGTACCAGGTCTTGAAAGCCCATTCCAAGGCCCTTTTGCAGTTGTGCAACATCATAGGGATCCAGCCGCACCGACTCCCCCATATCATGACAGCAGGAAAAACATCCCTCACAGTCTCCACAGGCAAGGGTCACTTCATCTCGTGCCCCGTAAAATTTTCCATCTGAGTTTGGATTGATATATCGACTCATCTATTCGCTCCCTTGTTCCCTTTTTCTCATCATATACCATAACGTAAAAAAGACTTTGGATGATCCAAAGTCTTTTTCTCTGAGCATAAATTATTTTACTAACTCTTTAACCTTAGCAGCTTTTCCTACGCGGTCTCTTAAGTAGTAAAGCTTAGCACGACGTACTTTACCATTACGTACTACTTCAACCTTATCTACGTTAGGGCTATGCAATGGCCAAGTCTTCTCTACTCCAACGCCGTTAGATAATTTACGTACAGTGAAGGTCTCGCGGTTGCTTCCGCCCTGTTTTTTAATAACAGTTCCTTCGAAAACCTGGATACGCTCACGGTTACCCTCTTTGATTTTACCGTAAACCATTACAGTATCACCAACAGAGAACTCTGGTGCGTTTTCTTTCAGCTGTTCAGCTTCGATGCTTTTAATAATTTCACTTGCGTTCATTTTGTGACCTCCTAATATTTTGATGTTCTTAATGCAACCTATTTTGCAACAGAGGACCATCTCTTTTTATTCACAACATCAGATACTTTACCATAACTTCTATGAAAAATCAACCTTAATTTTCATCTATCCCCATCCAATAAATCGGACTCTTTGACTGATACAGTCCTATAGACTTCTGTAATGCGGTGGAGATTTCATTTCCGGGAACCACCTGTCCATATGGGATGAAGCCCCTTCTTCTTGCATGATTCAGCACATAGACCTCTAAGGCCTTTCCAATTTTTCTTCCACGGTACTCAGGAAGCACCTCCAGCATTCCAATGCTTCCATCATCATGGTAACCGCAAAATCCTGTGATTTGCCCATCTACAAAGGCTCCAAAGACCTCTCCACTGTTTAATCTCTCATGAATGTACTCCGGGCTGTCTACGGTGTGATAGGTGGATGCCACCACATCAAAGAAGGAGTCATCCAAGGTCCTGATAACCACCTTCCCCGGAAGCTCTTTGCCATCCGCCTGGTACAAGCCCTTTACCGGAATCTGTTCCTTTTGGGTATATACCATCTGATAGCATGGCATCAAAAGCTTCATTCCAAAGGTGCTCTGGAATAGAGGAAGCAGCTCCTCCTGGTGAAGCACCAGATTTTGCAATTGCTTTTTATGTTTTTCCGGCAGCCCCTGCATAAAGCTCTCTGCCTTTGTCACGTCAAAGCAGGTGTGGTAATAGATATTCACATGGAAATTCCAGATTAATATATTGGCTTCATCCATAGCCACCACTTCGCCGATGCCTCTGTTCAGCTGCTCTATCATATCAATGTGAAGGAGCTTATCCTTAAGGAGCATCTCCATGGCCTTCTGCTGACGCTCATAGGCCTCATACAAATCCGGTCTGCGGGTTCTTGTTCTCTCTATGGATTGCTCCAGCTTCCACTGTTCAATCTCCCTGATATTGCCTGATAAAAGTACCTTTGGAACCTCCTTTTCGTGCCACACCTCCGGTCTGGAATACTGTGGATATTCCAAAAGGCCTCTGTGGAAGGACTCCGTATCCGCTGACACCTCATTGTGAAGCACTCCCGGAACCAGTCTTGAGATTGCATCAATCATAACAAGGGATGCCAATTCACCGCCGGTAAGGACATAATCTCCGATAGAAATATAATCCGTTACCTCCTCCTCCAGCACACGCTCATCAATTCCCTCATAGTGCCCACACAGAAATACCAAATCATCTGCCCCGGAAAGCTCTATTGCCTTCTTCTGGGTAAATGGTTCTCCCTGTGGAGTCACATAAATCACTCTTGTGCTTTGATTCTCCGGAATGGAGGCCTTTGCATGGGCCACTGCATCCGAAACGACCTGTGCCTGCATCAGCATTCCTGCCCCACCTCCATAAGGGTAGTCATCTACCTTATAGTGCTTCTCCTTGGAAAAATCGCGAATCTGCACAGTGGACAATTCTATGATATTCTGGGAAATAGCTCTTCCTGTAATACTTGTTCCCAGAGTCTGTTCAATCATCTCCGGGAAAAGTGTCAGTACATGAAATTTCAAACTTCTATCCCTCTTACTTTCTTCTTATTCCAAAAGGCTTAATCCCTCAAGCCTTCCAAAAGGTGTACAAGGATCTCTTTCTTTTCGATATCTACGTTCAAGACACACTGTGGGATTACCGGAATCAAAAGCTCCTTCTCCCCCTTTTTCTTCACGCTATACACGTCATTGGCGCCTGTCTGAAGTACATCGTCCAGCACTCCAAGGTCCTCTCCCGCATCGGAAACCACCTTGCAGCCCAGTAAGTCCGCGATAAAATATTCCCCTTCCTCCAGTTCTACCGCCTGGTCTCTGGTAACATAGAGCTCCGCTTTTCTAAGGAGTTCTACTTCATTGCGGTCATTCACTTCCTTACACTTTAAAATCACCAGATTTTTCTGGTATTTGACACTCTGAATGGTAAGATTTCTTTTCTCTTTTCCGGTGTCCAGGATAACCGTATCTAAATCTTCAAAACGTCTTGGGTCATCTGTGGTAGGAAAAACCTTCATTTCTCCTCTGACCCCATGGGGCTGTGTAATCACACCTACACGAAACATATCTATCATGTTCAAAACCTCCTAACCTTCTCAAGGGTTTTCGTCTCATACCTGCCAAACCGCCAGGCTCTATTCAGACACAATCCTTATGTGCGATAAAAAGCCGCCCCAAATATGGGACGGCTTTGTGATTACTGCATAATCTCTACAATAACCTTTTTGTCTTCTTTTGAGGCTGCGGCTTTTACGACAGCACGGATTGCTTTTGCAATGCGTCCCTGCTTGCCAATCACTTTGCCCATGTCAGACTGTGCAACACGTAATTCCAATACAATGGCTTTTTCCTTATCGGTTTCCGTTACAACAACTTCTTCCGGATGGTCCACCAAAGCTTTTGCAATCACTTCAACTAACTCTTTCATTACGCCACCTCACAATTGATCCCTAAATTATTTCTCGATTCCAGCGTTTTTGAAGATACGAGCAACGGTCTCAGTTGGCTGTGCACCATTTGCTAACCATTTTTTAGCTGCCTCTTCATCTACATGATACTCAGTTGGGTTTTTGGTTGGATCGTAGGTTCCGATTTCATCGATGAATCTTCCATCTCTTGGAGCGCGAGCATCTGCTACGACGATTCTATAGAAAGGAGACTTCTTCTGTCCCATTATTCTTAATCTGATTTTTACTGCCATTTTTGTTTACTCCTATTGGATATGTTTTATTGTTTTATATTTAGAAAGGAAGTCCTTTGAACATTCCTCTTCTACCACGTTTTCCTTTGCCGCCCATCTGTTTCATCAGCTTCTTCATCTGTTCAAACTGTTTGATTAAGCGGTTCACTTCCGCCACCTCTACACCGGCGCCTTTTGCAATTCGAATCTTGCGGCTAGGATTCATAATGGAAGGATTCTGTCTCTCTTCCTTTGTCATGGAGTAGATAATTGCCTCCGTTCTGCTAAGCTGTTTTTCAGCTGCATCGGTATCAATGTCCGGCATCTTGGCACCACCCATACCAGGCATCATTCCCGGCATCATATTCATAAGGGATGCAAAACCGCCCATCTTCTTCATCTGACTCATAGAATCCAAATACATTTCAAAATCAAACTCGTTTTTGCGCATCTTCTGCTCGAGTTCTTTTGCTTTCTCTTCGTCGATGCTTTCCTGAGCTTTTTCAATCATGGTGAGCACATCACCCATTCCCAGGATTCGACTTGCCATACGGTCCGGATAGAACTGCTCCAAATCGGAAAGCTTCTCACCCATACCGGCGTAAAGGATTGGTTTTCCGGTAACAGAGCGGATGGAAAGAGCCGCACCACCACGGGTATCACCGTCCAGCTTGGTAAGAACCACGCCGTCGATTCCAATCTTCTCATCGAAAGTACTTGCAACATTTACCGCATCCTGACCTGTCATGGCATCCACAACAAGGATGGTCTGTGATACTCCTGTGGCCTCTTTGATTGCCACAAGCTCATCCATCATCTCTTCATCAATATGAAGACGACCGGCGGTATCAATAATCACTACATTAAAGTCGTTCTTTCTAGCGTAAGCCACAGCCTCTGTGGCGATATGAACCGGCTTCTCATTGGCTCCCAGTGAGAAAACCTCAACCCCTTGCTTTTCACCGTTGATTTTCAACTGGTCAATCGCTGCCGGACGATACACGTCGCAGGCAACCAAAAGGGATTTCTTGCCTTTTAATTTGAGCTTTCCTGCAAGCTTGGCTGTGGTGGTGGTCTTACCTGCACCCTGAAGACCTGCCATCATAATAACGGTCAGCTCTTTGCCCGGTCGAAAAGCAATCTCTGTGGTCTCAGATCCCATCAGGGCTATCATCTCTTCATTTACGATTTTGATGACCATTTGTCCGGGATTCAGTCCGTTCATGACGTCCTGCCCAATTGCGCGCTCCTCTACGCTTTTGACAAATTTCTTTACCACACGGAAGTTAACGTCTGCCTCCAAGAGAGCAAGCTTTACTTCCTTAAGAGCGGCCTTTACATCCTCCTCCGTAAGTCGCCCCTTACTTCTCAGGCTTCGAAATACGTTCTGCAGTTTTTCGGATAAGCTGTCAAATGCCATTTAATTCTATAGCTCCTCTATTA
>JALEPP010000119.1 GCA_022767075.1 Agathobacter sp.
ACAGCCGGTAGTTCCCACCGCTGCAAGAGCCTCTTCCCCCAGATATTGTCCCACAATAATGGTATCCACCATATTATATAACTGCTGAAACAGATTCCCTAAGAGAATCGGAATACTGAACATAATGAAAATTTTCATTGGGCTTCCGCTGGTAAGATCCTTTGTCATAATACTGCCTCTTTCTATATAGCATCTTTTTGCAGGTGTATCTTCGCACCACTTTGCCTTCTATTTTATCACATCATAAGAAAAAAGATATCTATTTGCAAAAAAATCAAGCCGTAACTTTCGACTCCTGTAATCAGGCAACACCCTCTCCACTTCTCTCCAAAATGCCTTGGAATGGTTCATTTCTTTTCGGTGGCAAAGCTCGTGCACAACTACATAATCAATCACTTCCGGTGGAGCAAGCATCAGCAAGCAATTGAAGTTGAGATTTCCCTTGTTGCTACAGCTTCCCCATCGGGTCTTTTGCATGCGTATCGTAATCCTGCCATAGTCCACCCCCATAATGTCCGCAAAATATGCGACTCTCTTTGGAATATACTCCATTGCCTGATTCCTCAGCTCTTGGATTCTGCTACTGGTCAATGGGGTCCTTTCCATCCCATCATAGCAAGCCTGTTTTTTCTTCATCTGCTCTATATGCTTTTGAATCCAGGATTGTTTTTCCTGCAGTAATCGTTCTATTTCTCTCATAGGCACACGTCTCGGAGCACGAACTGTCACTGTCAGATCAGAATTCACCTGAATGGCTATTGTTCGTCTATCCGATCGTATTATCTTAACATCCATATCCATTAGCTTCTCTTCCTAAGAACATATACCTCCACCACTTTCTACCAGAAGTATAACGCAAATCCCCACTCATACAAATCTAATTCTCACGTAAATCCCCATTTAAATTTTTACATTTTTCAGAATTTTTTATCGCTACTGCAGGCGTAATTTGTTTCTTTTTCTATTGTTTATTTTAAATCGTTTTGCTACACTGTCTTTATGGGTGCTACCATTCACGGTAGGCGGTTAGTCCTTCACCAGAGGGACTGTGACCCTCTGTTTACATAGAAATCCCCAGCTTGTCTGACGGAAATCTTGCTAAAGGAGGGGATGCTAATGTTGACTATTGAAAGTCTGATCGCAGTTATCAGCTTATGCCTGACCTCTTTCGGACTTGGATATACCATCGGAAGTCGCAAGGCACAAAAATAACCGCCCTGTCCTGAGAAAACAAGCGGTCATTTTTGTGATTAAACTATTTTCAATGGACTAACCGTCTATCGGTAGCACCCTTTCTATAATAAACATATTAACACTGTATAATGAATATGTCAAAAAATTGTTGATTTATTTCCCCTTGCATTATCCTCAAAAGATGCTATATTGTAATCAGATACAACTGAATGACAAAGGAAGTTGAAAGGCAAAATGGAGTTCCTGCACAAGCTCCGCTTTGCCTTTTTTGTTCAAAATTAACCAAAAAAGAGGTAATCGTTACTATGTTATTACACACCAAAACACAAAAAATACGATAAATACGGCATTCCTGCTGTATTTATCGCATCCACAAATTAGTGCGGAAGATGGGACTTGAACCCACACGACTGCAATAGCCACAAGATCCTTAGTCTTGCTCGTCTGCCAGTTCCGACACTTCCGCTTATTCAATTTGTCGCGCATTTCAAACGACTTGATAATCATAGCAAACCCACTTTCCAATGTCAACCATATTTCCAGAAAAAAATAGTAATTTTTTATAGGATTTTAGTTGACATTCTGCTTATCATTCAGTAATATATTGGTTGTTCGCAGGAATGGCGGAATTGGCAGACGCGCAGGCTTCAGGTGCCTGTGGCAGCAATGTCGTGTGGGTTCAAGTCCCATTTCCTGCATAGGGTCCATCCGAAGGGATGGACCTTTTTCTTTCTCACAAAAGACTCTTTAGCTCTTCTATGGCCCCTTCCAGCTTCTCTACGTCCATATTGGAGTAGTTGAGAATAAACTGGTGGGAATCGGTTTCTTTTTCATCCATACAAAAATCCGACACCGTGGATATCTTGATTTTCTTATTCCAAAGCCTTTCCTTCACCTCTCTGTCCGTCAACCGTGTATGAAGCTCCAGAATAAAATGAAGACCCGAATCATTCTCCAGAATCTTACATTGCTTACTGCTTAAATTTTTCCGTAGCACTTCCAGAACCTGTTCTCTCTTTCTACCGTAATGCAGTCTCATACGATTAATATGCTTTTCAAAATATCCCTTACTGATAAAGGAAGCTAGTGTATACTGCTCAAAGGTTGAAACCGTACAGGCATAAAAGGCGAGCTTTCGATAGTATTCATTTGCCAAGGCCTCCGGCAGAACCATATAACTAATACGTATGGTAGAGGTTAGGGATTTGGAAAAGGTATTCATGTAAATGACCTTCCCGCAGGCATCGATACTTTGTAAGGAAGGAATCGGTTTTCCATTTAGACGAAATTCACTGTCATAATCATCCTCTATGATATATCTTCCTTCCTTTTCATTGGCCCATGCCAAAAGCTCATATCTTCTAGTAACCGGCATGGTAATTCCTGTTGGGAAATGGTGGGTAGGACTGATATGGGCAATATCACATTTCTCCAGTTCCTCCACGAGAATCCCACTTGCATCCATATTGGAAAAGATGCACTGTGCCCCATTGCTTTCATATATCTGACGAATTTTTTTATATCCGGGATTCTCAATGCAATATATCTTGTCCTTTCCTAAAAGCTTTACCAGCATTCCATATAAGTATTCTGTTCCGGCTCCCACGATAATCTGATCGGGATCCACCTGCATTCCTCGAAATGCTCCAAGGTGAGTTGCAATTGCCTGACGAAGCTCAGGTACACCCCCACAGGGCGAAACCTTGAGAAGCTCTTTTTCACGCAAGGATATGGTTTCTCTCATAAGCTTTGCCCACACCGAAAACGGGAAATTCGCACTTTCCGTATGGTTGGAGGAAAAATCAAACCGGACATTCTCATCCTTCTGTGGCATCTGTATATGGCAGCTGGCTACAACCGGCACCTTCACCTTCTGCAAGCCGGAAATATCTGACACATAGTATCCCTTCTTGGGAACCGCATAGATATACCCCTCTCCCATCAACTGGTCATATGCATTTTCAATCGTAATGGTACTAATTCCAAGATTTTTGGCAAGAGTTCTCTTGGATGGCATCTTCTCCCCCGACAATATTTTCCCTTGGCAGATGTCCTCCTTGATGCTTTCATAAAGCTTTTTGTAAAGTGGTCCTTTCCGTTCGTTCAGATTATAGGTTAGCATACTTATTTCTCCATTCTGGCATATATTTTTATCTTGTTTTGAACATTTTATTAATGCCAGTCTTGTTATAAGATACCAACTATCAAAACCAAAGTCAAGCAAGCTTATAGTTTTCTGCCTGAGAGTGGAATAATTTGTAATACAGACTGTCTGTTTTTTTCATGAGATTCTCATGGGTATCAAAGTCCGATACGGTACCACCGTCGATAATGAGAATCTTATCACAGAATACAGAAGAGGACATTCTATGAGAGATGTAGATTGCGGTCTTATCTTCCACCAGACTATTGAATTTCTCATAGATTTCCGCCTCAGCAATAGGGTCAAGCGCCGATGCAGGCTCATCTAAGATGACCATGCTGGCCTTCTTATAGAGAGCTCTTGCAATGGCGATTTTTTGCCCCTGACCACCGGAAAGCTCCACACCTTCTTCGTCATACTCTTTTCCAAATCGACTGGCAATTCCTTCCGGAAGCTCGTCGATTTTCTCTTTCAGTCCTACCTGCTCCACCAGATAATTTACTCGATTCTCATCGGCTCCTGTTTCCCTGCAGGAAATATTCTCTTCAATAGAGAAATTAAAGAGCTTGTAATCCTGGAATACGGCAGAAATCACATTCATATAGGACAGATAATCGTAATCATAGATATTTCTTCCATTTACCAGGATTTCCCCGCTATCTGCCTGATACATGCGGCAAATCAATTTTACCAGAGTCGATTTTCCTGCACCGTTTAATCCCACGATAGAGATTTTCTCACCTTTATGAACCGAGAAGGATACATTGGAAAGTACAGGCTTTTCTGCCTTTGGATACGTAAATGTCACATTACGGAATTCTAATGTCTCTACTTCCCCTTCAAAAGGAATTCCCGATGTATCCTTTGTCTCCTCCTTTAACGCCATAAACTCATTGTATGGCTGGAGGAACTGAATATTCTGCCAAAGACCCACAATATTTTCTCCAAACTTGATTACCGTAGAGGAAAAGGTGATGGCAGAGGTTACATACATGGTAAGTGCTCCAAGGGTAATCTGTGGTCCAAAGATACTTGAAATGGTACGAATCCCCACATATCCGTAGGTGAAGGCGGAGGTTAATTCCGTAACCACTGCCATTCCTCCCGTTGCGATACCCATCAGCCTATTGGCCTTGTCAAACTCATCACAGGACTTTTCACTAAAAGCTACAACCTTCTCAGTTACCAGCTGATCCATTTTGTATAGACGAAGATCCTTCTGGGCTGCTTTTTCCATAGCCACATCGATATAGTAACCATATACCCTGTTGATTGGTACAATCCGCTGCATTAATTCAATCATGGATTTGGATGCCGACTTAAACAGTACAAGCATTGCGATGACACCAATGGCAAGAACAATCACTAAAACCGGACCTAAGGTTGCCAGAATAGTTAAAAGTCCTGCCAGTATAATAAACCCCTGAAGCGTATCTGCAAAAACACGGATGACATTGGCAATGGCAGATTGATTCTGAATTGCAAAAATAGCACTCTCCTTCAAATCCAAATAGTATGGGTCTTCCAAATAAGAGTACTCCAGATTCATGATACGCTCACCCATTTTTTCAACCATGGCATTTTGTACCCACTCGTCCTTCACATCTCTGTACTTGGTGATGGAGTCTGTCAGGAAGGTCATAACCACGTTATTAGCTACAATAAGCCCTCCGTATAATAACAACCTGGATACGGTACGATCTCCGATCAGCTCGTTAATCAGAAGCATTGGAAGAATCGTATTGAAAATGATTTTGGCTCCGGAGAGCAGCGCATTAAAGAAAATCAGAAGAATGTATCCCGGAGATATCTTCCAGACCTGTTTGATAAAGTTTACAATCGATTTCATACAGCAGCATCCTCCTGATAATATTTTCCTTGAACCACAAACATATCGTAATAAGTTCCCTTCTTCTCCATCAATTCCTCATGAGTGCCATACTCCTTGACACCGTCCCCATCAAACAGAGCAATCTTGTCGCAGAATTTGGTACTTGCAAGACGATGGGAAATGTACACCGCTGTCTTTCCTTCTACCAGATTGCTAAAGCTTTCATAGATCTCCGCCTCAGCCAAGGCATCCAGAGCAGCAGTCGGCTCATCCATAATCACCATAGGAGCATCCTTGTACAGTGCTCTTGCAATGGCAAGTTTCTGGCGCTCTCCACCGGATAAATCGGTTCCTTCCTCATCTACAATCTTAAGCATCATAGTGTCTATGCCCTTTGGAAGGCTCTCAATTTTCTTTCCCAGCCCTACACTTTCCAGGACCTCTTTCACCCGTGCTTCATCCACTTCCTTGGATGCGGCCACGTTTTCTTTCACTGGGAACGCCAGAACCGCAAAATCCTGGAAGACCGTTCCAAACATCTGATAGAGAGTCTCCTTCTTATACTCCTGTAGATCAATATCGTTGATATAGATATGTCCCTTTGTAGGTGCGTAGAGACCGCACATTAACTTTACAAGGGTAGTCTTTCCCGCACCATTGACACCTACAATTGCAAGTCGTTCCCCTTTTTGGATGGTAAAACTAAAATCCTTGTAAATATAGTTTTCTGTGCCCGGATACTTGAACCATACATGGTCGAAGCGAATCTCCATCTCCTTTGGAAGCTCGTCGATTTCTCCTTCTGTAACAAGCTTGGTATCCATAAGCTTGAAAAAATCAAATACATACTGTCCTTCATTTCGGATAAAGGTCAGATACTCACCCAGCTCAATCATTGCAGCCATTAGTACCGAAATTAAAAATACATACATGGTAAAGGAACTGATTGGCATTCCGTGATAGCTTTCGTAGATAAGTATTCCATACATCACAATATTGGTAATCAGCATGGTTCCCATTCCAAGGAATCCATAAATCCATTCTTTTTTCTTGATATCCCCAATGACACGGGTGTACGCTTCTATCTCCGCACGATAATTCCTTAAGATTCGATCTCGAAAATTAAAGATTCGGATATCCTTTCCAAAGGTAAAGTCATTGGTAGTGTCTCTGCAGTATTTTAATTTTCTACTGGCCTTTGCTTGATCTTCTTTCCTTTTATACTGATAATCATGACTTTTGGCGCTGCCCCACATAATCGCTGCGGTATGAAGCACCAGCATCAGAATCACCAGGGGATTTAACGTACAGCCAAGAAGCAACATTCCAATGACGGTTATCACTTTTGCCGGAATCTCCACAATGTGATTATAGGTACCCTCCACACCATTGGAATTGTTATTGCAGGAGTTTAACGCTTTATCATATTTTTCCTGAAATTTGGAATCCTCTGTATAGCAATACTCCATGTTTTGAATCTTTTCTGACATGGTGGCTAGATAACGAAGACGAATTCTCATATTGGTGGATTTCATCACAGTCAGCAGGAAATCAGATAAAAATCCCAATACTCCTGCCACACAAAAAAAGATAAGCATGGCGCGAATCAGCGGGTTTGTAGCTTCCTTCCCATAGGTTTCTATGGTACCAATGGCAATCTTTGGCAACAAGATTTCCATAAATGGAAAGAGACCTGCGGCAAATGCGTAGATTACGATTCGAACAATCTGTATCGGTTGCTCTTCCTTCATAATGCGAAGCATTCGGCCAACCATGGGCCACACCTTGTAGGTTGCTTCTTTTTCACGTTTCATGTCCTTCATAATTTCCTCCCCCATAACATTTAGATAACCATCTGATATTTTGTTAGACAATCATTTGATATTTGTTAAGACGTATGTTATGATACCTTTAGACGAATGTCAATAGTTTTTTAGATATTTATCTAATTTATATTAGATAACCATCTTAAGACTAGTATCAATAGAAGGTGAGGCACTTCCTATGGCAAAAACAACCGATCATACCGTTCTGTTTATGGTAGAGGGATTTCTTTCACAGGTTTTCACAGAGAAAACTCCTCAGGAGATCATTACCGTTTTACAAAAAAACCACGGTATTAATGAGAAGGCTCTCTATCTGGAAAAAGGGAATGTAATACAGGATATGACACAGCTGACAGCTCTTTTTAGGAAGGAGAAAAAGGAACTAGTGGATAAAGCTTCTTTCTACTTTGCATCCCCTTCCAAAGGCTCTTCTACAGAAAGACTACTTAGTATGGTCAATGTTGCAGAGGCCAGTGAACAATTGACGTTCCGGGATGTAAAAGCCTTAGAGGATTTTCTTCTGGGGCTTCCCTATGAGGATTATCAGTCCCGTTATGCCACAGCCCTGTACAGCTTTGATAACACCATTATAAAAGGGACTCCGGAGGTTCCCCAAGAGATGGATACCTCAAAAATCATTGACTTCATCTGTCACAGCAGCTTTCCTGATGAGGTAAAGCTCAAGCTCCAACAGGTATACTTGGACCGAGAGGAACACGTGAAAGCGCTTTGTTCGATTTATCAGGAAACCTTGGATTTTCTTTCCCTTCATGAGGATCAATGGAAACCACATTGTGACCGGGTAGCTGAGTACTGGACGAAAAAACAGGGAAAGGATACCTTCTATGAATTTATATGCAAGAACTTCCAAGTGATTGCTCAGATGAAGGAACACCCGGGAGGATATCTTCTGATTCCCAGTCCTTATCTGATGCATTTTTCCATGAGTGTTCCTGACGGAGAAGAGTCCTCTTCCAAAAAGGCTGTTCTGCTGATTGGTCTGCTTTACGGTGAAGTGCTGCAACTAAATGAGCTTGTGTCCACCCCAAAGGATCAGCTCTCCACAGAACCAGTGGTAAACGCCATGAAGCTGTTATCGGACTCAAGCAAATTCTCGATCATGCAATATCTTAAGAAAAACGGAGAAGCCTATGGTATTGAAATTGCAGAGCACCTTGGACTTACCACTGCTACGGTTTCTCATCATCTTGGGCTTCTGCTGGAGGCAGATTTAATACAGATGGTGCAATCCGAACAGAAAGACCGTAAGATATACTATCGCATCAATGAGACAACCTTGCAGAAATATCTGGATTACTATGAAGCTATGCTTTTATAGGGAGGAATTTTCATGAACATTCAACCAGGAATTGACTATCTCAGTGAATCCATCGCATTACTTACTTTGATGGGGAAGAATGAGCCTGTTAAGAAAATCATCGACAGCAGGCTGCTAAAGGAAAGTGCGGACCCAAAAGCCTTTTATGAGGAACAAAAGCCCGTACTGGATTTTCTGTTTTCTATAGAAAAAGAATTTCAAAAGACCATGAAATCCGAAAAAGCCCTTCTGGATTTCTATTTTGGTTCCTCCTGCGACGAGGAACACTGGGACAATGTGGGTCGCGTTCTTCTGCTTTGGGAGGAATTCACCCACACAGACACCGGTGATTTCGAAGCCTACAAGACTGCACTGTATGAGATGGAGGAATTACAGTACTACATCGAATTTGCTACGAAGCTTCAATATTTCAACGACAGTTTCCGTGCCTACGGCACAGCTCAGAAGATAAGTTCAAAGGAGGATGCCCTCCGCTTCATCCTTCACTCTGACTTTTCCGAGAGAGAAAAA
This sequence comes from Agathobacter sp., assembly GCA_022767075.1. Classification (GTDB taxonomy): domain Bacteria; phylum Bacillota; class Clostridia; order Lachnospirales; family Lachnospiraceae; genus Roseburia. The sequence goes on from JALEPP010000119.1 coordinate 8,844, forward strand.
CTTCTATTTTCAGAGCTTTTGGTAAACTATAAATCTCATTTGGAACAATGCTTTACTCTCATGAAAAAGACTATTGCACTACTGCAGACCCACGAATCCGAGATTTTGCAGCTATATGAGAGATTTCATGAATATTGGAGCCGTTGTTTTGCAGGGCAAGATCCTGTGGCTTACTTTCGGGAAAACAATGAATCGCTGAAGGATGCAATCCCAGATAACCCTTTGGGACACATCATCACCATTGAGCTATTCCATCCGTTTATGTGTGGATTTAATATGGAAAAGGATGACAAGACCGAGGACTTTCTTTCCCCTTACATTCTTCCTATTGGTATTCTATATTGCGACTCCTGTCCTCTGCGCTATACCAAGGATAACAAGGAGGGAATCAACCTAACTGCCTTCTATCTGGAGGCCTTAAAGCAGATCAGCCATAAGAATCGCTTTGAGATTCTGTGTCATGTGAAGGATCAGACCGCTACAGGAAGTGAGCTTGCGGAGCTGCTGCAGCTTACCAATGCTACAGTTTCCCACCACACAGGTCTTCTTCACAAAAATGAGCTGGTTACCATGACTCCCAACGGGACACAGCTGCTCATTCGTTCCAACAAGAATACTATCTCGGAATGTATTCAATTTTTAAGACAGGAACTATTGTAGACAGATTAAATAATAATAAAAGGAGAATCCAGTTATGAACATCTTAACCCAATTAAACAGCGGGCCCATGTACCTCATCTGTGGCTCTATCGTTGCTTTTGTAGCCATTGTCTGCATCATTTTTCTTGTACGAGCTTACAAAGCCGGCAAGGAGCTTGGCATGGATACCACCAAAATGAAGCGTACCATCATTTCCAGTGCAACCTTCTCTTTGCTGCCAAGTATCGGTATCCTTCTTGGTGTCATTGCCCTGTCAGGAAGTCTGGGAACGCCACTTCCATGGCTTCGCCTCTCCGTCATCGGAGCTTTGCACTATGAGACACAAATCGCACAGGCCGCAGCAGAACAGACCGGCATGAGCACACTCTCTGCCTCAGAAATGACCCCTTCCTCCTTTGTCACCATCGCGCTTTTGATGGGAATCTGTATTATGTGGGGAATGGTGCTTTCCATTTTTCTCAACAAAAAATACACCAAGCGCCTAAACCAATCAAAAGGTGGCAGTGGTGCCGGATTTGGTGATGTGGCCATGACAGCTATGTTCATCGGTCTGGTCAGCACCTATATCGGCCGTTATCTCGGTGGATTTGTATCCGAAAACGGACTTTTCACCTTCACCGGTGATATCACACCCTTGATTGTGATGGCCGTGTCCGCTTTGGTTATGGCAATCTTTATACAGCTTATGAAAAGAAAAAGCCTTGCGTGGATTGACAGCTTTTCCATTGCCGGAAGTATGATTGCCGGAATGGCCGCAGCTGCAATCTATGGACTGTTCTAGAAGGGAGGAATGATACATGAGCACAAATGAAACCAAACAGCCTGTAGCAGGCTGGGAAGAATACAATAGAAAAACCCATATCATCGGCCGAATGGTCAGCGTAATCATGTTGATTCTGCTGATTGGAGCACCTTTCCTTATGGGACATTTTCTCGGTGCCTACCCGGATTTAAAGGCCACCATGAATGGATTTTTTGCAGTAGGCATCGTGTGGGTGGTAAGCAGTGTTGCGGAATTTCTGATTTACACTCCCATGCTTGGATCCGGTGGTGGCTATCTTGCCTTTATCACCGGAAATCTGATCAATATGAAAATTCCCTGCGCGGTAAACGCCAGAGATATGGTAGACGCCAAAATCGGTACTCCGGAAAACGAGGTGATTTCTACCATTTCCATTGCCACCTCCTCGTTAGTTACCATTCTCGTCCTGGCACTGGGTGTTTTGCTTATGGTTCCTCTTCAACCATTCTTACAAACCCCGGCACTACAGCCAGCCTTTGACAACGTAGTACCTGCACTTTTTGGTGCTATGGCATATAAGTACTACCGTAAAAACATGAAGATTGCCCTTTTCCCACTGATCATCATGAGTGTTCTCTTCATTTTGGTCCCTGCGCTAATGGGATCAACCAGTTTCATGATCATCCCATCCGGTGCTATTGCAATTGGAGTTGCTTATCTCTTCTATCGGAAGGATTGTATCAGAACAAAAGAAGAAACCTCATAACATGGGTATCTACACCTACCACCTTACCACGAAAGGACTCGACAATATGACGCTTTTAAAATTAATCGGCTTATGTCTACTTGGAATCCTCGCTCTGGTTATTCTATTACTGCTTATTGCCGTAATACATACCCTTTTGATTCCTTCTAAAAAATCTACCTATGTTGCAAACGAACCGGAAGAAGTTTCCCTTCCTCTGGCAAAAAAGCTTTCCAGGATGATTCAATATGAAACCGTGTCTCACGACCATGTGGATGAGGCAGAGAAATTCCGGGGTTTTCATAAGGTGTTAGAGGAGCTTTTCCCTCTTGTCTTTTCCCATCTGGAAAAGACGGAAATCGATGGAAATCTTCTCTTCCACTGGAAGGGGAAAAGTGATAAGAAACCTATTCTCCTGATGAGCCATCAGGATGTAGTTGTGGCTGAAGGAGAATGGCTTCACGAACCTTTTTCCGGGGATATTGCAGATGGCAAGGTCTGGGGTCGTGGTGCCTCGGACACCAAATGCTCTGTTATGGGATTTTTCCAAGCGGTGGAGGAATTGTTACAGGAAGGTTATGAGCCCCAAAATGATGTGTACCTTGCTTCCTCCTGCACGGAAGAATGGGCAGGGGATGGCGCTCCAAAGATTGTTGCAGAGCTCAAACGACGCGGTGTGGAGCTGTTTTTGGTATGCGACGAGGGTGGCGGAATCATCACCGACCCTATTGGCGGTATTCCGGGAAACTTTGCCATGGTTGGCGTATTTGAGAAAGGGAAAGCCGATGTGAAATTCACCGCAAAAAGTACCGGGGGACACGCAAGCGCCCCATCCGTCGGCACTCCCATTGCAAGACTTTCTGACTTTGTTCAGGAGATGGAACACCACTCTCCTTTCCGCAAGAAAATTATGCCTGAGGTTGCCGCTATGTTCAAAACCCTGGCTCCTTATGGCTCCTTTGGATTAAAGCTGGTCTTCTCGAACCTTTGGTTGTTTGGACCTCTTTTAAAGGTACTTTTACCAAAAATCAGCGCTCAGGCTGGTGCCATGCTGAAAACTACCATTGCCTTTACCATGCAATCCGGCTCTGATGCCTACAACGTCATTCCTCAGGAAGCAACTCTTGGTGCCAACCTTCGCTTCATTCCACATCAGGGTGAGAAAGAAAGTCTGGCCATCCTAGAGCAGGTCGCAAAGAGGCACGGCCTTGAGATGGAGGTTCTTCACACAAACGATTTTACCGAGCCGGTGGATATTCACGGAGAAGGCTTTCAATATGTGGAAGCAACCATTGCCAAAACCTTCCCCGGTCTTGTCACCAGCCCATATGTTATGACGGGAGCAACGGACGCTCAATTCTATCAGCCCATCTGTAAAAACTGTGTTCGTTTCGCACCGGTCATCTACGGGCCGGAACAGATGAAGGGCATGCATGGTCTGAACGAAAATATCCAGTACAACTGCCTGCCGGGAGCGGTACGATTCTATAAGAACTTAATTACGGGATAATAAGAAGTGCGTGGGGACGTTCACATCTCCACGCACTATCTTTATCTCATATTCGCTTTCGCTCACATTTTCATTATCTCATATACCCACAGCCATCTCTACCGGGCATATCATCCCCTTTAACATATCTTGCCTGAAACTCCATGTTGATCTCCCGAAGCTCTTTTTTCCCGTCAATATAGTCCTGATACATATCCGCAAGCCCCGGCATACATCCATCGCAGGTTGCCTCGATGTTGCCGAGCGCCTCTGCCACAATCTTCTCACGTTCTTCTTTTGTGGTATCACAAATTAGATATCCCATCTCAATTTGTCCTCCTCTTCTTTCACTTACTCTTCTTCCCCTGTCGCCCCCTCCTAATTATTCTCTATATTAGAACATGTGCACGATCTTTACAAGACAGTGTTTCCACGATTCTTAACACATATCGAAAAAAATGTTAAGTTTGGTTGGTGGATATCCATATTTTAAGGTGGTATGATATGTTAAAAATAATTGCAGAGGTGTGAATAATATGAATAGTACAAGAAAGTTATACCTAGACAACATTCGCTGGATGACAGTTGCGATCGTCGTAATCTACCATGTCATCTATATTTTCAATGGAGTTCAGCCCTTCGGTGTCATCGGACCATTCCGGGAATTCCAGATTCAGGATGGATTCCAGTATCTGGTTTATCCTTGGTTTATGGCTCTCCTTTTTGTGGTGTCAGGTGCCAGCGCAAGATACTATCTGGAGCATCACACTACAAAAGAATTTGTTCGGGATAAAACCAGAAAACTGCTAGTGCCTTCTACTCTTGGATTGTTTGTCTTTCATTGGACAACAGGATACTACAATATGGCAATTAGCCACGCATTTGATACCATGCCTGATATCCCGTCACCGATAAAATGGCTGATTATGTCCGTATCAGGAATCGGACCATTATGGTACATCCAGGTACTTTGGATTTTATCAATGTTACTTCTTCCGATAAGAAAAATAGAGAAGGATCGCCTTTACAGACTTGGTGCAAAGACCCCCGTTTGGTTATTGGTACTGTTTACTGCATTGGCCTATGGTTTTGCTCAAATTCTAAATACCCCAATGATTACGGTATACCGCTTTGGAATCTATGGCTTCTGCTTCTTCGTAGGTTACTTCTGTTTCTCCCATGAAGAAGTGATCCAAAGACTAAGCTCCTATTGGTGGATTCTTGGGATTGTTGCAGTGGGTCTTGGAAGTGCCTATGTGGGAATCTATTTTGGAACCAACTATGCACAAGCACCTGTTCTGAATAATTTGCTGGCATGTGTCTATTGCTGGATTGCTATTCTAGCGATTTTTGCTACAATGAAGAAGTATGGAAATTTCTCCAACGGCTTTACCAGATGGATGTGTAAAGAATCCTGGGGAATGTATATCTTCCATTACTTACCACTGGCAGCATGTGCTTACTACTTAACGAACCTGATTCCAAATATGCCTCCAATACTTGTCTATTTGCTGGTAGGTATCAGCGCCTTTGCCGGTTCCGTATTGTTGAATGAAGTCATTGGCCGGATTCCTGTGGTACGTTACTGTGTACTTGGTATCAAAAAGGAGAAATAAAATGTTTCACGATAACCTAATCTCACTTAGAAAACTCAATGGATATTCCCAGGACGAGCTTGCGGAACGTATTGGTGTGTCCAGACAGACCTTGTCAAAATATGAAACCGGAGAATCTCTGCCCGATATTGAAAAATGTAAAATGATGGCAGATATCTTTGGTGTCACCGTAGATGATCTGGTAAGCTATGAAAAAACAGACGAAGAAAACATGGGTCTCAATGTACCTCCAAAGGGAAAACACGTCTTTGGCATGGTCAAGGTCGGGGACAAAGGGCAAATCGTGATCCCCTCAAAAGCCCGCAAGATTTTTGACATCCATCCCGGAGACAATCTCATTATACTCGGAGATGAGGGACAGGGAATTGCCATCATAAAAGAAAAAGGGTTATTGGATCTGCTGAAAATGGGCCGTCCTAAAACCACACCGTGATGGTAGTTCCCACTCCGGGAGCACTATCCAGCTCTAATTTCGCGTCATGGATTTCCACAATATGCTTTACAATGGCCAGACCAAGTCCTGTTCCGCCGGTGGCCTTAGAGCGACTTTTGTCCACGCGATAAAACCGTTCAAAAATCCGTTGTTGTTCGGATGCAGGGATTCCAATTCCATTGTCTTTTACCATTAATATGGTCCTATCCTCCCTTTTTTCAACAGTAATCATTACTTTTCCTTCCGGATTATTATAACGAATTGCATTTTGTACCAGGTTTTCGATCAATTCCTTTATCATAAACCGATTTCCCCGGATGGTGCAGTGCTCACCACCAAGAGCTAGCATAATCTGTCTTTGTCTGGCATTGACTTGTAGTCCCTCCATACATTCACAGACTGCTTCATAGAGATCCAGATTTTCAAACTCAGGAGCATATCCCTGATCCATTTCAGACAGTCGAAGAATATCATTGATTAAAGCAAGAAGGCGCTCTGCATTTTTATGAATCTCCTGACAAAAATGGATCCGCTGTTCCTCCACCTCCATTCCGTTTTCCAAAAGCTCTGCATAACCTAAAATGGATGTAAGGGGTGTCTTTAATTCATGGGATACATTGGCAGTAAAATCCTGTCTTGCCTTGGCTGCGGATAAAATCTCCGTTCGCTGTACTCGAAGCATTTCTGAAAATGGTTCCAATTCATTATAGGGAGACTCATATTCTGCATTCTCAATATTCAGTGCCATCATCTCAATGGGTTTTAAAAGCTGCTTGGTCAAAAAATGGGAAAGGACCACGCAAACACCAACAATCCCACACATGATAACAGCGATTACCGGGGCCACGGACAAAAAAACGGACCACAGACTCTTAGCATCTGTGGCAACACGAAGTACTGTTCCATTCTCAAGCAAAAGGGCATAGTAAAAGGTATTCTTGTTCAGGGTCTCCGAATGACGAACCGATTTTCCTTCCCCCTTTTCAAATGCCTCCTGTATTTCCGGGCGATTCAGGTGATTGGGCATCTTCTCCTTAGATACATCATTGTCATATAGTACCGTTCCATCCTCTGCAATCCATGTAACACGCAGTGTCTTCTCCTGAGAGAATAAATCAATCTCCTCAATGGGGGTTTTTGACGACTGAAAGTAAGGGGCAAGACTCAGTATCCTGGTGCTAATAGCCAAATCCCCCTGTACCTGCTGCTGGAATAAATGATAATAGATTCCGGTAATTCCTATGACCGTTGCAACAATTGCAAGAATCGCAATTCCCGTAAGCTGCTTATTAATCTTCTTTTTCATTCGATTACATACCCTACATTTCTTATTGTTTTAATTCGATTTCCATATGCCCCCAATTTCTGCCTAAGGGTCTTTACATGCATATCAATGGTTCTGGATTCTCCCTCATAGTCGGTTCCCCAGACCTGATCCATAATAGCCTCTCGATGTAGCACAATGCCATGGTTACGTACAAACATGGTCAAAAGCTCGTATTCCTTGTAAGTAAGCTCTACCGGTGCACCTTCAACGGTAACCTCCCTTTTCTCATGATTGATGACAAGCTCATCCAGAACAAGCCTCTTCCCCTCTTCCGTCTCAGTTCTTCGAAGCAACGCCTTTACTCTGGAGATTAATTCCATAATGGAAAAAGGCTTCTTGATGTAATCGTCTGCTCCATCCTCAATTCCCTTTACCAGGTCAAGCTCTGTGGTCTTCGCTGTCACCATGATGACCGGAAGCTTTTTTGTGTCTGATTTTGCCCGTAATTTCCGAACGATTTCATTGCCACTTTCGTCCGGGAGCATAATATCCAAAAGGCATAAATCCGGAATTTCCTTCTCCAGCTCTCCATAAAAATCCTTTGCACAGGAGCAGCCAACCACCTGATGTCCGGCATTTAAAAGCGCAAACTCCTCGATTTCTCGAATGCTATCATCATCCTCCACAATATAAATCAGTGCCATGACAGAACTACCATCCTTTTTTCTTTATGAAGACATTATATGATTATTTCGTAAAATATGGAAATGGGTTATGTAAAATTTGTGTAAAATATTTCATGCTTCCTCCGATGTTCTAAGAGAATAAATTACCCACTCTGCAATATTCGTAGCATGGTCTCCAATTCGTTCAAAATATTTTGCTACCATCAATAAATCGGTCGCTTCCTCTCCCTCCTTGGAGTTTTCCAGAATCAGATCAATAATATCTCTTTTGGCCTGTTCGAACAGTGCATCTACCACATCATCGTGTGCAATTACTTCCTCAGCCTTTTTACTGTCTCTCTCCACATATGCTTCAATGCTATGGTTTAGCATCAGCATTGTCTCATTGGCCATTTTCTTGATATGTTCAAATCTGTCAATGTGATTATTGGTTCCCATCTGTATGGTCATTTCTGATATGTCTGCCGCGTGATCTCCGATTCTTTCCATATCTGTCACCATTTTCATAGCTGCAGTAACCGTGCGTAAATCTCTGGCTACAGGCTGCTGCTGAATCAAAAGCTGAAAGCAGATTCCCTCTATCTTTTTCTGTCGTTGGTCAATCTGTGCATCTCCCTCAATTATTGTTTGAGCCAGCTCACTATCACAATTGGCCAGTGCTTCAATGGCCATTGCTATGGATTTTACAATTTGATTTCCCATCTCAATCATCTCTGTATTCAGCGACGATAACTGTACGTCAAATTTATTCCTCATGTTGCTCTCCTCCTTAGCCGAATCTTCCCGTAATATAGTCTTCTGTTCTCTTTTCCCTTGGATACGAAAAGATCTGCTTGGTCTCACCGAACTCGACCATTTCTCCCACCAGGAAAAAGGCTGTATAATCGGACACTCTCACCGCCTGCTGCATGTTATGGGTGACTATTACAACGGTATATTTTTTCTTCAGGGTTTCCATCAAATCCTCGATTTTATTGGTGGAAATGGGATCCAATGCAGAAGTAGGTTCATCCATAAGCAAAATCTCAGGCTCCACCGCAAGTGCTCTCGCGATACAAAGACGCTGCTGCTGTCCTCCGGATAACCCAAGGGCCGATTTCTTCAGCCTGTCCTTTACCTCATCCCAGATTGCCGCTCCCTTTAAGCTTTCTTCCACAATTCTATCCAAGGTCTTTTTATCCTTAATTCCATGGACCCTTGGTCCATAGGCAACATTGTCATAGATACTCATTGGGAATGGATTTGGCTGCTGGAACACCATTCCAACCTTCTTTCTAAGGAGCGTGGTATCCACCCCTCTTTCATAGATATCTCTGCCATCAATCTGTACGCTTCCTGTGATGCTCACCCCATCCACCAAATCATTCATGCGGTTTAGGGTCTTTAGAAAGGTAGATTTCCCGCATCCGGAAGGGCCAATAAAGGCTGTAATAGCCTTTTCCTTTATATCCATATTTACATCCTTCAGTGCATGGTTTTCCCCATAATAGAGATTCAAGCCATGGACGGATATCTTTGTATTTTCCATTGTTTAATCCTTTCTTGTAACATCAAAATGCTTCGTCAGGGCCTTTGTCCCAAGATTGATGCATAATACAATCACTAATAACACCACAGCAATTCCAAAGGCAGTATCAAAATCTCCCTCACTGGTTGCAGACAAATACATCTGAATGGTAAGAGTTCCTCCTGACTGAAGTGGTTTCTGCAAAAGCCCCATAAAGCCTTTGGGAAGGAGCTTTGCACTTCCTGCCGTAAAAAGCAGTGCTGCGGACTCTCCCACGATTCTTCCGATGGCAAGGATTGCACCTGTAATGATTCCCGGCATTGCACTGGGAATTAATATGGTACGAATCATATGCCATTTTCCGCTTCCAAGTCCAATGGCTCCGGAGCGATAGGAATCAGGAACGGTCTTTAATGCCTCCTGGGTGTTTCTTGTCAATAGAGGAAGCACCATCAGAATCAGGGTAAAGGATCCCGTAAGGATTGAGTATCCAAGACCAAGCTTTTCCCCGAAAAACATCATTCCGAAAAGGCCGAAAATAATAGAAGGAATCCCCGATAAGGTTTCCGTTGCAAACTCAATCAGCGTCACAACCTTTCCCGGCTTGGCATACTCATTGAGGTAGATTGCACTTCCCACTCCTATTGGAGTGGCAATCAGCATGGTAATCAGAATAATGATTACGGTATTCAGGATGTTTCCTGCAATCCCCACAGTTCCCTTTAGCACACTGGTAACCGATGTTAAAAACTCCCAGTTAACGGCGCCAATTCCTCGAAACAGCACATAACCGATTAATCCAACCAGCAACAAAACGGAGCATCCTGCACACAAATAAATCAGAAAGCGCAGGAGGGCATCCAACACTTTTCTTCGCATCATTTTTCTTTCTTTTTTAGTTTTCGTCACTTTGCCACCTCCTTTTTTCTAGCTCTAAGGAGAATGAAATTGACAATCATAATAAAAAGATAGAGTACCAGCCCCACTGTGAATAATACCCGCCGGTGCAGGCCCTGGGCATATCCCATCTCGCTGACAATCTGTGTGGTAAGTGTGCGCACTGAGTTAAAGGGCAAAGGAAGATTTACCGCGCCGCCAGCCACCATATTAATGGCCATTGCTTCCCCTAATGCTCTGCCCACTCCAAGGACAACTCCTGTTAGAATACCGGATTTTGCGGCCGGAATTACCGCCTTAAAAATAGTTTGTTCCCTGGTCGCACCAAGAGCAAGGGATGCCGCCTTCAAATGATCGGGAACAGCCTTTAGGGAAGAGGTACTGACACTGATTACGGTAGGCAAGATCATAATCGCAAGAACCATGATTGCGGACAACATATTGGCTCCACCTGTATACTGATGTCCTTCCACTCCTTCATATATCTTTTTCTCCAGCTGATACATCAAGGGATTTAAGAGCATCATTCCCACAAGTCCGTAGATAACAGATGGAATTGCTGCAAGAAGCTCCACAGCGCCCCCTACCACACTTCCTATTCTTTTCCCGGCAATTTCAGACAAAAAAACTGCCGTCATAAGACCAATGGGTACTCCTAGTAGCACTGCCATACCAGTTCCCACAATGGAGGATAAAACTATAAATAAAATTCCATAGGATGGACTATCTGCAGTGGGTTTCCATACCTTGCCAAATAATAAATCAGAGACCCCGACTTCACCCAAAGCCGGGGCTCCTTTCATAAACATATAAAGGGTTATGGCGCACACTGCAAATATCGCAACCACTGCACAAACAAGGAAGATCAGGTTTGCCGTTTTTTCGATAAATGCTTTTTTCATATTCGCTCCTACTGTGGAATAATCAATCCCACTTTCTTAATTACCGCTTTTCCCTCTTCTGAGTTGATGTAATCAAACCAAGCCTTTACCACTTCGTTCTGCTGGCTGATCTCACCCTTGGTAGCCATAACAAATGGACGCTGGAGCTTGTAGCTACCTGCAAGAATCTGTTCCTCTGTTGGCTCAACCCCATCAATTTTTAATCCAATTACCGTATCATCTACTACATCAAGAGATACATATCCAATTGCTCCCGGTGTTGAAGCAACCTTTGCTAATACGGCACCAGTTGAATCCAACTCCTGAGCATAGACGCATGCATCCTTTACTTCAAGAAGCTCCTCAAAGGCATCTCTGGTTCCTGATCCGGCTTCACGTCCAATCACTACGATTGCTTCATCTTCCCCTCCGAGCTCGCTCCAGTTTGTAACCTCTCCTTTGTATACTTTCGCAAGATCCTCAGAAGTAATATCTACTACGGTGTTTTCCTTGTCTGTAATCACGGCAATACCATCTAATGCCACGATGTTCTCTACAGAACCGCCTTCCTTTTCTTCATCCTTCAATCCTCTGGATGCATTTCCGATATCTACCGATCCAGCTGCAAGTGACTCCAGTCCTGCACCAGATCCAGTGTACTCTGCGGTTACGGTTACCCCTGGATTTGCCTCCATAAAGCTTTCTGACATAGCCTCACACAGTTTCTCCATAGAGGTAGAACCGGCTAAGGTAAGGGTTCCTGTTAATTCGCTACCGCTGGCTACTTCCTGGTCTGCTCCGTCATTGGTTGCATCTGCTGTTGCAGAATTGCTCTGATTGTCAGCCTGATCATTTGTCACTTCCTTTTGACCACATCCGCTAAATAGGGTTGCCATGAGGCAGGCTGTTGTTAATGCTGCAATTACTTTCTTTTTCATTGTTTCATTTCCTCTTTTCTTTATCATCATACTTGTAATGGCTTCTCGCTTATTACAGGTACCATCATATCGAGTCCATGTAAAATCAGTAATCACATATATGTAAAACCTTTGTAAAATAAAGGATACTTGCTGTCCTCATTCAGCTTTTCCACATTATCTCCAGCGTAATCTGATTGTCGTAGATATAATAGACTTTGTATTTTCTTCCTCGTGTTTTTCCTCTCCTTTAAAAAAGTCTTTTGTATCCTTTTCCAATTGCTCCACAGAAACACTTTGAGTTGTAGAAATAGTTTTGAATTCTCCTGAACTTCCAGCCTCCTTAAAAGCATTTTTAATTTTCACTTTAAGATGATATACTTTTTTCGCTCCCCAATATTTGCATAATGTTTCGCAGCCAATTGATAAAACTCTGCTTTTACTAAATTGGAGTTTCATTCTTTATCTGCATCTAACTTCCCCTAGGGGTGTTCAAAGGGGGTTCATTTGAACACCCCTTGAGAAATGGCACTTGCAGACATAAAAGAAGGCAGGCAGTCTCGTTATAAGACTACCTGCCTGTTGATTATTCTTATTCTGTTTTCTGCATTTTGTCAGTCCGACAAACTGGAATTTTACAAGTAAAATGACCGAAATTATTTATTTGCTATTTCTACGAGCATTATGCTCATAGTATTTCATTTTATCTTGATACATCTGTTCATCGATTCTATTCATAAAATCATCTATTGTTTCGTTACTTAGATTAGTTATTGCGTATCCCATAGATGCAGATAACTGATACGGTTTATCGTTCTTTT
>JALEPP010000128.1 GCA_022767075.1 Agathobacter sp.
GCGGAAGGCAGAAGACAGACTGCGGTTACCCACCTAGCATCGGCTAGGAGTCTAAATTGCAGGAACCGGCATTTTGGGTTTACTACATACAGAAGAACCTAAAGTACAAAAGATTCTAAAGTACAAAAGATGATTTACATACAAAAGATGATTTACATAAGCGAGATACTTTACGAAGAAACGTAATACAATCTACAAAAGATACTGATTACAAAAGAAAATTTTTAATCTTACATAAGATAAAGAAGAGCTGTCTATGGCAGCTCTTTTATTGTAGAGAAGAGTAAGGAGAGGGCCCTATGAAAATTCCAAAGGATTACAAGAAGATACTTCTTATGATTGGAATACCGGTTATCTTGGTTGTGATTGCTACCATTGCCATTGTATTATTTTATTTGAGCGGAAAGACAGACCGTGTGAAAGAGGAGCAGCCAAAGGAAGTAAAATATGCCAATGTCTATGTGGTAGGTTGCTCGGAAAACGAGATACAATTTGTGGACAGGGAAGGGGTTCACTCTTTAAATGGTAATTTTACGGAGCCTGTGTCAGGGATTGCGGACCTTGTTGCTGTCAATCAGGTGGTTACGGAAATACACACCAAAAGCGACAGTGTAGCCGGAGTGCTGGAAAGCTATTCCGACCAGAGCATGGTGGTCAGGGAGCTTGGAGACTGGAAGCGTAATGAACTGGTTCCGATATTCGACTGCAAAAACAATCAGGTTCAGGCGGTTGATTTCAATGCGCTTGTGGTAGGTCAGACAAAATGCCGGTTTGTAATGGAGGATAATTGTATTTGCGCCATCCTTTTAGAAGAGCCGGAGGAACTTTCTACCATTCGCGTGATGATAACCAATAAGGATCAGGGTGGAATATTTTATGAAAAGGTCTCGGTGTTGGATGGAAATCAAAAAGAGCATTCCTATTCCTCTTCTTTTTTTAATGGAACCGAAAAGGAAGTGTTGACGGAGGGCCCCTTCCTTGTTGTAAGGGAGGATGGCTCTGTGAGTATTCCCTACAAGGGAACACTTACCGTATTACATACAGAGCAAGGATATGTGCTTGTAAATGAAGTGGATATGGAGACTTATATTGCAGGGGTTCTGCCATCAGAGATGCCAAGGACCTTCCAGTTGGAAGCGTTAAAGGCCCAGGCTGTGTGTGCAAGAAGCTATGGACTAAAACAGCTTCATCACCAGGGGTATGCTATGTATGGGGCGAATCTGGATGATACCACCAATTTTCAGGTATATAACCAGGTGGAAGCAAGTGAGATTACCAATCTTGCGGTGGAACAGACCACCCATCAGGTGTTGAAAAAGGATGATCAGATTATTACCTGCTTCTATTTTTCCACTAGTGCCGGTATGACCAATTCCATTGAGCTATGGAAGGACAGAGATTCGATTGTGAATCAGGATTTTTCCTACCTTGTGGCAAAAAACGCAACCGCCTTTGAGCAATCGGACATTTCGGGAAATGAGGTATTTCACAATTTCATCTCGGTGGCCTTGGATGGTTTTGATAAAAACTCTCCATTTTATCGATGGACCAGTACCTTGTCTTTGGACAAAGAGGTGGAAACCGAAGAGGAGCTTGGAAAGCTTAAGTCGGTGGAGGTGACTAAGCGCAATGCTTCCGGTTATGTGTTGGAGCTTACCATGAATTATGAAAAAGGGAAAAAGGTATATACCGATGAGAATCAGATTCGCAAGTATCTTGGTCAGTATCAGGAGAAAATTCTCTTGCCAAACGGTCAGGTGAGAGAAGATATGACGATGATTCCAAGTGCTTGTTTTGAAATATCTGAGGTGAAGGATGGAATGATAACGCTGTCCGGTGGCGGCCTAGGTCATGGAATTGGTATGAGCCAGTATGGTGCCAACGGTATGGCGGAGACCGGATGCACTTACGATGAGATTTTAAATTTCTACTACACGGGGGTGACACTGACAGAGAGATAATTCCATGAAAGCCTGTATCAAAGAATTGCACAGAAGGAAAATGGATGGGAAGTGCATAGGAAGTGCATTAAAAGAAAGTGGTTGCAGATTGTAAGTTCCTATGTTAATATACAAGCTGTAAAAAGCGATGAACGTGTCTGGTAGCATAGCTTCAGCATTCAGAGAGAGATGGTCACCGGCTGAAAGCCGTCTTATGATAGGAAGTATGTGAAATTTCCCACGGGAGCTGCACAGAGGAACAAAGCAAGACAGAGGAAAGGGTCTGCTTTCAGTAGTTTGTGACGTGATTGCCTACGTTATAAGGCTTAATGAGTGCTCAGATAAAAGTCTGGGAATCAGGGTGGTAACGCGGATTATAGTTTCGTCCCTATTTTTTAATGGGGATGGAACTTTTTTTATGCACTTTTTGATAGAAAGTTCAGTTTCCCAAACATCAGAAAAGGAAAAGGAGAATGAAAATGAAAGAAAAGCTTCAGCAGATCAGAGAGCGCGCACTTCAGGAAATTCATGAGTCAAAGGAGCTTGGCCGTTTAAATGAAGTACGTGACAACATCTTAGGCAAAAAAGGAGAGCTTACCTCTGTACTTCGCGGTATGAAGGATGTGGCTCCGGAGGACAGACCAAAGGTTGGACAGTGGGTGAATGAAACCAGAGCTGCCATCGAAGAGGTGTTGGAGGAAAAGATTAAGAAGTTCCAGGAGGAGGAGCTTCAGAGAAAATATAAGAGTGAGAAGATTGATGTGACCATGCCAGCAAAACAGGCCGTAAAAGGAAACCTTCATCCAATTACCCAGGTTCGCAATCAGTTGATTGATATTTTTGGCTCTATGGGCTTTGAGATTTACGAAGGAAGTGAAATCGAGACCGACTATTACAATTTCACTGCTTTGAATACTCCGCAGGATCACCCTGCAAGAGATATGCAGGATACCTTCTATCTTTCTCCGGAGTTCTTGCTTCGTACCCAGACCTCGGCAGGTCAGATTCATGTCATGGAAGCCAAGAAGCCTCCAATTAAGATTATCTCACCTGGTAAGGTATTCCGTTCTGACGATGATGCCACTCATTCACCTATGTTCTCTCAGATGGAAGGACTTGTGGTGGATAAGGGAATCAGCCTTTGCGATCTGAAGGGTATGTTAGACGTATTTGTCAAAAAGATTTTCGGGGAAAATACCACCACAAGACTTCGTCCTTCTTACTTCCCATTTACCGAGCCTTCGGTAGAGGTTGACGTAAGCTGCTTCCAGTGCGGAGGAAAAGGCTGTAAGCTTTGTAAAGGTACCGGTTGGATTGAAGTATTGGGAGCCGGTGTTGTCAATAAGAAGGTATTAGAAGGCTGCGACATTGATACGGATGTATACAGTGGTTTCGCTTTTGGTATCGGTATTGAGCGTATCGCTATGCTTAAATATGGTATTAACAACATTAAGCTTTTGTTTGAGTCCGATCTTAGAGTGTTAGATCAGATTGACGACAATTAATAGGACGCTTAGAGAAGGAGGACTTTATTATGTTAGCACCACTTAGTTGGTTAAAGGATTATGTAGATATTGATGTTACCCCAAAGGAATTAGAGGAAAAACTATTTTCTTGTGGTTTTGAGGTAGAAGAGCTTTACCAGGTTGGAAAAGACATCTCCGGTGTGGTTGTTGGTTTGGTGGAAGAGTGTGAGCCGATTCCGGATACCCATTTACATCTTTGCAAGGTAAATGCAGGAGAGCATGGCACCTTTCAGATTTGCTGCGGAGCAGACAATGTAAAGGCTGGCGGGAAATTCCCATTGGCGTTAATTGGGGCTACCGTCTATGCCACTGCAAAGGATCACGTAACAGTTGAAGGTGTTATGGAGATCAAACAGGGCAAATTAAGAGGCTATGATTCCTTTGGTATGCTTTGTTCCGGTGTTGAAATCGGTCTTACAGAGGACTTGTATCCTGGTGCAGGATACAACGGACTTTTGGTATTGCCGGAGGATGCAAAGGTTGGCGCAGATGTGAAGGAAATCGTGGGTCTCGACGATTGGATCTTTGATATTGCCATTACTGCAAACAGACCTGATTGCCAGAGTATCTACGGAATTGCCAGAGAGGTTGCCGCAGTACTGAAAAAACCATGTAAGCCATTGGAGGTAAGCTACAATGTGACAGGCTCTGCCATGGATGATTTCAAGGTTTCTGTTGAGGCAGCAGACCTTTGTCCAAGATATCTGGCCCATTATGTTTCTGATGTTAAGATCAAGGAATCTCCGGCCTGGATGAGAAGAAGACTTGCTCTCGTGGGCTGCAACTCAATCTCCAACATGGTTGACATTACCAATTATGTATTAAAAGAGCTGGGACAGCCTATGCACGCCTTCGACTCTTCCTACTTAGAGGGAAATGAGATTGTTGTTCGCCGTGCCAATGAGGGCGAACACATTGTAACCTTGGATGAGAAGGAGTTTGTATTAAATCCGCAGAACCTTGTGATCTGTGATGGGGTAAAACCGGTGGCTTTAGCTGGTATCATGGGCGGACTCAACTCTGAAATCAAAGAGGATACCAAATCGGTTGTTTTTGAATCTGCCAAATTTGCAAGAGATAATATCCGTAAGAGCTCAAGAGCGTTAGGACAGGCAAGTGATTCCAGTGCAATGTTTGCAAAGGGGGTTTATGAGTACACCACAGTTCTTGCCATGGACCGTGCCCTTCATCTGGTGGATGAACTTGGAGCCGGAAAGATTTCTTCTACCAGAAGAGAATTTTCCGCAGGCAACTCTATTGAGCCTGTGAAGATGGAAGCTAGTTTAAAGAAGATTTTTGGAGTTCTCGGCATTGAAGTGCCGGAGGATGAGGTGCTTCGAATCTTAGAAAGCCTGAACTTCTCGCCGGTATTAGAGGGTGATAAGCTTACCATCCATGTGCCTGCTTACAGAGAGGATATGGAATCTTATCCGGATATTGCAGAAGAGATTATCCGTATGTATGGCTATGAACATGTGATTCCAAGCTTTATGCCTACGGCACAGGTTACCGCCGGTGGTATGAATCTAAGACAGCGCACAGAACTGAAATTAAAACGAGCTTTATGTGCTGCCGGGGCATTTGAAGGAATTCATTATTCTTTCTTCTCGCCTTCGGACCTTGATTTAATTATGCTCCCGGAAGATGCCCCGGAGAGAAATGCGATTTCCTTAATCAATCCAATCAATATCGATTTGTCTTTGATGCGTACAACTCTTGCACCACAGATGATTCATGCAATTGCAAGAAACCAGAAGAGGGGAACCTTGTCCGGAAGAATTTTTGAGCTTGGCAATGTATTCCTTCCAAAGAGCCTTCCACTGACAGAATACCCAAATGAGAGAGAGACTCTTTGTGTTGGTGTATTTGGTGAGGATGAAGATTTCTTCACCTTAAAGGGTCTTGCGGATACTGTTGCAGATTCTCTGGATGTGAAATTCACTTATGAGTCAGCCGAAAAGACCTTCCTTCATCCATATCAGACTGCAATTGTATTCTGTGACGGGGAGGAGATTGGATATCTTGGAAAGCTTCGCTACGAGATAAAGGATCGCCTGGATATGAGACAGGATGCTTATGTGATGGAGCTTAATCTTCAGAAGCTTAGCACCTGGTATGGAAAAGAGCGCGTGTTTACTCCACTTCCAAAATATGCAGTTGAGAAGAGAGACTTTGCCTTTGTGGTAGATAAGGACGTCACCTGTGCAACCATCGAGGATGGAATCTACGGAGCATGCAGCTATGTAACAGACGTGAAGCTCTTTGATGTATATGAAGGAGCTCAGCTTCCTCCAAATAAGAAGAGCATGGCATTCTCTGTGGTATTCACTCCTGGCGAGGAAGAGTTTACTGCAAAGGTAGTGGACGGATTTGTTTCTGA
Source organism: Agathobacter sp. (assembly GCA_022767075.1). GTDB lineage: Bacteria > Bacillota > Clostridia > Lachnospirales > Lachnospiraceae > Roseburia. The sequence continues at coordinate 5,847 of JALEPP010000128.1, forward strand.
TATCATGGATGCACTGAAGGAAAAAGCCGGTGCCACTCTTCGTTCCTAATAGGATGAGATTCGAGGATGATAATTCGAGGATGATAAAATGGATGTAAAAGATTTTTATTACGATTTGCCGGAGGAACTGATTGCTCAGGATCCTCTGGAGGATCGTTCCGGCTCCAGACTTATGGTGCTGGATAAAAAAACGGGAGCCATCACTCATAAGATATTTCGTGATATTACGGAGTATTTGAAACCGGGGGATTGTCTCGTAATTAATAATACCAAGGTTATTCCGGCGCGACTCTTTGGGGTCAAGGAGGATACTGAGGCTAAGATAGAGCTTCTTTTATTAAAGAGAAGAGAAAATGATATCTGGGAGACCCTTGTGAAGCCTGGGAAAAAGGCGAAACCGGGTACAAGGATTGTGTTTGGAGACGGGTTACTGACGGGAGAGATCCTTGAGGTGGTGGAAGACGGCAATCGCTTGATTCAGTTCCATTACGACGGAATCTTTGAGGAGATATTGGATCAGCTTGGCCAGATGCCTCTTCCTCCTTATATTACCCATCAGCTTCAGGATAAGAACCGCTATCAGACGGTCTATGCCAAATACGATGGTTCTGCCGCAGCTCCTACTGCAGGCCTTCATTTTACACCGGATCTGTTGAAGCAGATCAAGGAGATGGGGGTTCATATTGCGGAGGTGACCCTGCATGTGGGACTTGGCACCTTCCGTCCGGTGAAGGTGGATCAGATTCAGGATCATCATATGCATTCG
>JALEPP010000142.1 GCA_022767075.1 Agathobacter sp.
TTGTTTTTCTTTTTGCTGCGAAAATACATGAGAATTTCATTTTCAATGCAACGTATTCCGTAAGTAGCAAATCGACTTCCGTAGCCGGGTTTAAAGCTGTCTACTGCCTTCAAAAGTCCTACGGTTCCTATGGAAATCAAATCCTCCATATCCTCACCTGCTGTACCATATCGTTTGATCACATGGGTTACCAGGCGCATATTATGCAACACCAGCCTCTCCTTTGCTTCCAAGCTTCCCTGTTGCATCTGTTCAAAGTACTCTTTTTCTTCCGTCTCTGATAAAGGATTACAAAACGTCTTCACCCCATGCCCTGCCAATGTGCTTTCTACATTGTATGTTGCAGACGCATGTCTTGTGCTTTTCCACGATACTCAGCCGTGATTTTCTTAATCTCCTGCTCCTCATATGGGACTTTTCCCTTTAATATCTCATTCCGAATATACGCATAGGTCTTATCCTCCCCCTGTGCTGCCAGCATCACAAGCATTAATTCCAGAAGAGCTGCGGTATCCTTATGAATGGTATAATGGCCCACGCCTCTGTCATAATAGATCAGGGCACTCTCATCCGTGTAGGCATCCTTTTGATAATTTTTCGATGCACTGACCCTGTCAACAAACATCTCCACCACATATTTCACAGGCATCTTCATACCCACCATTCTTTTTTCCTCATGAGTGGTACCCAGTCCGTAATCAATCCAGTATTCCATATGGTGTTTGTTGCGGCCCTTATGATGCAGCCATGCCAGCGAATATCCCTTTTCCCGTCTTTCAATATTATTGGGACTCATATTCCCCTGGTAATACTTACACCCAACAAAAAATTCCACAGGACAATACTTGGAGAGATCATGTAAAAGTCCCTGCTTGTATAATCCCAACCGGAAACACCCCTTCATCACCAGATTCTTATGATGATTAATGGTACACAGGTGTCCCCATGCATTCTTCAAACTCATTTTTTACTCCTTGTCTGTGACCCATACCCCAATGCTCTCGGCTTCCAGTTCCACAAATCGCCTGTCATCAGAAATGGATGCCTCTCCTGTGGCAAAAACCGGATGATACCTCTTCCCCCGATTGGTAGGAAGCGCAATCCTTTGCTGCTCCGAGGCAAAATTGTATCCCACATAGATTTCCTGACTATTCTTTCCCTCACAGGTGCTATACAAAAGACCTACTGTCATCTGATCCTTCAGCACCTGGGCAATCCAGGCATTCTGTCCATGATAAGACAGGTCCGGCAACCCGGAATGGGTAACATCCTGAAAGGTAAAAGGGTCAGCCTTATGAAAAAGAGGATAATCTCTTCTAAGCTTTGTGAGGGAAGCCACAAACTCACAGCATTCCCTGGATATGCTGTCCTTTTTCCAGTTCATCCAGCCGGTTGGATTGTCCTGACAATAGGGATTATTATTGCCGGCATTGGAATTAGCCCTCTCATCCCCCTGATAGATCATTGGGATTCCCTGAGCCAAAAACAGCATGGTCATTCCATTTTTCCAATGCTTCAGGCGCTGTTCCATCACAGCTTTCTTTCTGGTGGCTCCTTCTACCCCATAGTTGTAAGAAAAATTGCAGGTAGGCCCATCCGCATTTTCCTCTCCATTGGCCTCGTTATGCTTTCCATTGTAGGAGAACACATCCATAAGCGAGAACCCATTGTTGGAGGCCAGATAGTTCACAAACCCAAAGGACCTGCCCTGTTTTCTCTGTTGCTGCAAAAATGCCTCCGTATCCCCATAGATGTGATTTAACATTTTTCTTGCAGGATATAAATATTCATCCCGGTAGACATACAGACGATTTCCATAGGTATCTGAATCCAGCAGTTCCTGCAAAAAATGCTCCGAAAACAGCTTTATTCCGGATAATCTGGGATGCTTCACAAGAGACTCCATGTCCATGGAAGAGCCAAGAAGGTGAAAACCATCTACCCCATACACCTCGCTCCAGTAGATTAACGCATCTGTCACCAGATAACCCGGAACCCCTACAGGAAAGAACATCTCCATTATAATCTCTATCCCAAGCTCATGGGCACTGTGTATCAGAGCCTTTACCTCAGCCTCCGCCTCTCTGGGATTCACGCAATAGGATGCCTTAGGACTAAAATAGTAGCCCTCCTTGTATCCCCAGTAATTCAATGGCTCCTGCTCTTTCTCCTTTTCCAAGAACTCATAAAAAGGCATCAGTTCCAGAGTGGTCACTCCAAGCTCCTTCAGATACGAAAGCTTCTCACAGACTCCAAGGAATTTTCCCTGTCGCTCCCTTTTCGCGCCTTTGTCCATAGTAAATCCACGCACATGAGCCTTGTACATAACCATGTCTTCCTTTTTGATTGCCGGTCCACGTTCTTCTGTCATAGAAAGTCCGGCTCCGTAAGGAATGAGTCCATAACAGGCCGACCCCACCACTTCCCTTCCATATTCCTCGTTGCCGGAGATATTCCTTGCATAAGGGTCCAAAAAGGACTGTTCTCCACTTAGCAGTCGATAACCGAAGTGTTTTAACTGTGCACCAATCACCTTCATGGATACGAGATTTCCCCTGCGGCAGGAATCATCCGCAAGAAGAAGCAGCTCTTTCGCAGTTTCTCCCAACCGCAAATCCTTTAAAATAAGTCCGCACTTCTCTTTCGCGTTTTCCTCTCCAAGGAAGGTAAACACTACCCCATCCTTGTCCCAATGAGGCCCCATATATCGAAAGTTTCCTGTCTCTATTGTAAAATTGTATTCCTTGTCCATAGTCTTATTCATCTAGTTTCCAATTACTCCTCCATCCGCATCTGATGGGGCTAAACTCCTTTAAAAATCAGCGATTCGTTTTATTATACTTTTTTTTGCAAATACACACAAGTGTTTGACCAAAAGAGATTTATACCCTATAATAAAAAACTGTAATAACGAAAGAGGTTTTTAATAATGAAAGTTGTTTCTGCGAAAGAATTGCGCGAGGGAATGATAGCAGGTACCAACATTTATTCTCCTCATGGCCGGCTTCTGGTCCTGGAGAATTCCATCCTAACCTATCAGATGATTTCCAGAATCAAGCTGTACGAAGTGAAAGATGTAGCCATCATTGAGGGATCACTTCCAGCCCCAGCCGAAGAACGTTTAAAGAAAAAAAGAGAAGTGGAGGAAACCTTTACTCAAAAGCTTATTGCTTCCGACGAGTATCAAAGCTTCCGCTCCACCTATTCCAATGCAGTTGATATTTTAAAAGAATCTATGAACGGTATTGTACTACACAATGCGGTAGTCAATGACCGTTTGCTACTCTTAGATGTAATCAAGCTTTTTGAAGCGAATCGTACCACATTTTCTCTTCTCAATATACTTCATGAAATGCATCATGTAGATGATTCCACCTACGCTCACAGCATGAACGTAGCCCTTATCAGCCGACTTATCGGCACTTGGATGAACTACTCTCTTGCAGATTTGGACACCCTGACTATTGCAGGTCTTCTTCATGATATCGGAAAATGTAAGATTCCTCAGGACTTGATATTAAAACCATCCAAGCTTAGCAGACAAGAGTTTGAGTTTATCAAGATGCATCCGCAGTTTGGATATGACATCTTAAAGGGACAGAACCTCGATGAGCGAATCAAAAATGCGGCACTCTATCATCATGAGCGCTATGATGGCACAGGATATCCAAGCCAGCTGATGGGAGAAGATATTCAGCCCTTCACTGCAATTGTATCTATAGCTGATGTATATGATGCTCTGACGTCTGCCAGAAGCTATCGCAGTGAGATGTGTCCTTTTGATGTGATCTCTGTGTTTGAAAATGAAGAGATGGGCAAATTCAGTCCCCAGTTCTTACTGCCGTTTTTAAAACACATCGCCAACAGCTATGTCAACTGCGAAGTGCTTTTAAATGACAACAGAACTGCTACTGTCATCATGATTACCGGTGACCTTACAAGACCGATTATCCAGTTTTCTGATGGCACATTTTTGAACCTAAATGACAATCCAAGTTTATACATTACCGCAATTCTCTAAAATGCGGGAAAAAGGAGAAGCTTATGGCAAAAGAACAGAATCAAAACCTAAATGAAGACACTATGGATGACGTAATCGTCACCTTAAACTTTGATGAGGGCGATCAGGAATGTCGAATTCTCACAATTTTTGATATGGGCGAGCAGGACTACATCGTACTGCTTCCGCTGGATGAAAAGGGAAATGACAATCCGGAGGGAATCTTCTACCTCTATCGTTACTATGAAGACGAAGAAGGGAACCCATCCCTTGACAATATCCCGGATGACGAGGAGTACGAAGCAGCGCTTGACCGATTGGACGAGCTTCAGGACGAAGCACTGTTTGACGAAATGGATTAGTCCCCTTCGACTCCATAGATTTCTTTTATAAACCGAGAAGGTTCCGATGACTTATTGTGGATTTCCTTTACATAGGAGATCCACAATTTTTCTTTTGCTCTGGTAAGTCCCACATAGAGCAGTCTCCTCTCTTCTTCGATATCCCGTTCCAGAACCGATTTCCGGTAAGGCACCCAGCTCTCATTCACTTCCATAATAAACACATTGGCAAACTCAAGCCCTTTTGCGCTGTGGAAGGTTGCAAGCTCCACCGAATTGGGATTGGCGTTTTTTTGTCTGGCTATCCGGGTAAGCTGCTCTTCATATTCCTTCATATGGAAAACCCATTTGTCAACACTGGCAAACCCTTTGGCACTCTCCTGAATCTGATCCAGAATATCAAGAAGTTCCTCCGGCTTCCTGTTATGGTCTGTGGCATATTCCCTTAGGTAATCCTCATACCCAATTCCTCTTCTGATATAATTGATTGCCGCATAAGGAGACATCTTCTCCAGAAGCTTTACATCATAGGAAAGCTTCACCACACGCTCCGCAATCCAAGGCTGTTCCTCATACAGCTTCTCCCATTCCAGGAAATCAACCATCTCGTCAGTCAGGGATTCTCTGGATAAATAGCGCTTCGGCTTGTTCAAAATCTGAAGAAAATCCTTTCTCCTTCGACTGCCCTTTCCAATGGTAAGGTACGCAAGAATATCCCGCACCATCCAATGGTTATAAAGATTGGGCAATGCGTCCTTGGTGTGGAACGGAATATTGTGGGATAACAGCTGCTCCATCAGATATTGCGGCTGGATATTGGTTCGAAATAACACAGCAAAATCACTGTAACGCTGGCCCTTCTCAATGGACTTTTTAATCTGTTCAATAATAAAGGCGGCTTCCTTTGCGGTATTATCAAAGGAGCACAGGGTCACACCATCCTCGGCCTCACTGTTTGCGCGAATATCCTTTGGATATCGATTGGAATTGTGCCCAATCAGACGCAGGGATTTCTCAACAATATCCTTTGTGCATCTATAATTGACGTCCAGCACCACCTTTTTCGCTTTCTTATAATCCTCTCCAAAATGAAGCATAATTTCCGGTTTAGACCCTCGAAAGCGATATATGGATTGATCATCATCTCCCACGATAAACAGGTTATTCTCAGGTAATGCAAGCATTCTGATAATGTCATACTGAAGCTGGTTAATATCCTGAAACTCATCGATCAGGATATACTGAAACTTCTGCTGCCACATGGCAAGAATATCCTTCCTCTGGGTAAAAAGTTCATAGGTATATACCAGCATATCATCGAAATCCAAAAGACCGTTCTTTTGCATCCTGCTCTGATAGGCTTTAAAGATATCTCGAAATACCTCTTCTCCACACAGACTGCTGTAATAGCTCTCAAGAGGAATGCGCTCATTTTTCACCTTGCTGATTTCTGCAAAAACCCCGGAAAAAAACTCTGCCTCATCCTCATACTGTAAATGCATACTGTGACAGACATCCCTTAACAATGCATACCTTTGCTCCTCCCCAATAATATTAGCAGCACTGTAATGATACGCATATTTGAGCACAGTAAAAAAGATGCCGTGGAAGGTACCAAAAGTAACACCGCTCTGCCCTGCACCCATCCGGTGAAGGAAGCGCTGTTTCATCTCTGTAGCCGCAGCCTTGGTAAAGGTTATCACCAGAATATTTTCCGGCTTCACGTGGCTTTTTTCAATTAAATCAATGGTTCGTTGGATAATAACGGCAGTCTTGCCGGAACCCGGTCCTGCAAGGACCATGCATGGACCGGTTCCGTGGGCAATTGCCTGAATTTGAGATTTGTTATATGCCATAAAAATCCTTTATGTCTATTTCAATAAGTCGATACCCTTTTTGATACGGGCAATAGATTCCTCTTTGCCGAGGACTTCCATAAGCTCTGTGGCACCGCCCGGTGTCATCTGTTTTCCTGAAACGGCAGTACGAATTGGCCACATTACATAACCATTTTTGTATTCCTTCTCATTGGCATAGCCAAGCAACAGCTGATAGAGCGCATCGTTGCTGAAATCTTCCTGGGCTTCAAGAAGCGGAAGCACATCTGTAAGCACCTGAAGGCTTGTCTGTTCATTGGTTTTCATCTTCTTATGGGTGTACATGGCAACATCGTACTCAGGAAGGTTCTCGATGAAATCAATATGTTCTCTGATATCTGGAAATACCTCGATACGGGTCTGTACCATTCTGGCAATCTTCTTAAAGTCTACATCCCTTGTGATGACCTCCTTCATGTATGGAAGGGCCATCTCGTAAAATTTATCCGGATCCATAGCCTTCATATACTCGCCATTCATCCATTTGAGCTTGGTATAGTCAAACACTGCCGGCGATTTGCTCATATGACGATAATCGAATTTCTCAATCATCTCCTGAAGAGACATAATCTCCTGATTATCAGAAGGGCTCCATCCAAGAAGTGCAACAAAGTTGATTACCGCTTCTGTCAAAAATCCCTGCTCAATTAAATCCTCAAAGGAAGAATGTCCACAGCGTTTGGAAAGCTTGGTGTGATTCTCATCGGTAATCAGTGGGCAGTGCACATAGATAGGCACCTCCCAGCCAAAGGCCTCATAAAGGCGATTGTACTTTGGTGAAGAAGAGAGATACTCATTTCCTCTTACAACATGAGTGATTCCCATAAGATGATCGTCTACAACGTTGGCAAAGTTGTAGGTTGGGAACCCATCGGATTTAATCAGAATCATATCGTCAAGCTCTGCGTTATCTACAGTGATGTCTCCGTAGATTTCATCTTCAAAGGTGGTTGTTCCCTCTGTGGGATTGTTCTGACGGATAACGTACGGTTTGCCGGCCGCAAGGTTTGCCTCTACCTCTTCCTTGGAAAGGTGTAAGCAATGCTTATCGTATACGGAGATTTCTTTTCCGGCCACCTCTGTTCGCAAGGACTCCAGACGCTCCTTGTCACAGAAGCAGTAATAAGCCTCTCCTTTTTCTACAAGCTTTTTAGCGTATTCCAGGTAGATGCCGCTTGCCTGACGCTCGCTCTGAACGTATGGTCCGCAACCGCCATCCTTATCCGGTCCTTCATCGTGAATAAGACCTGTCTCCTGTAAGGTACGGTAAATTATATCTACAGCCCCCTCTACCAAACGTTCCTGATCGGTATCCTCGATACGAAGGATGAAATCTCCTCCCTCGTGCTTGGTCAACAGGTACGCATACAATGCAGTACGAAGATTTCCTACATGCATTCTTCCAGTAGGACTTGGGGCAAATCTGGTTCTCACCTTACTCATAGTTTTCTCCTTTATCGAAACGACGAATGTCGAAATTTTGCAACGTATATTATATCAGACGACGTAACGAAACTCAAGAACCAAAGGGGCTTCTTTCCCCCTCTTTCAGACACAAAGGAATTTTTTCCAAACACATCCCCTTTCATCCGGCAAATACAGCCAACACCTACTGTATTTGGAACGTCTTGGTCCCGTATCTCATACTCTAGTATTGTAAAAAACAGCAAGGATGTAAGTATGAATCCAGTGGAAGGAAATAAACGGGATAATCTTCCTGTTATGGCATATATTCCATGGCAGAGATTAACCACTACCTACGATCCGGAAAAAGCGCTGAAGGTTGGCACCATCTTCCCTGAATTAAATAAACCCTTTGAAGGAAGAAAGGGAGGTCGTGTATGGAACAACAACTAGAATATATTATGATGCTCGGATTTTGCCGAGATGATATGGGCTTGTATTTGGACACCCACCCGGACGACAAAAGAGCAATGGAATACTTCAACCAGTGCGTAGATCTCTATGAAAAAGCAAAGGCGACCTACGAAAAACAATTTGGTCCACTCAATATGGACCGTGGAGTTATGGGGGATTCCTTTATCTGGAATCAGACCAGACAGCCATGGGAAGGAGGCGTGTAATATGTGGAATTATGAGAAACGTCTTCAATATCCGATTCACATCACAAGGCCCAATCCGGCTATCGCCAAAATCATAATGAGCCAATATGGCGGTCCATATTTCAATAACCTATAATATTTTTTGTTTCATTCCTAACACTAGTATCTTAACAATAGTTTAGTTTATATAAAT
>JALEPP010000127.1 GCA_022767075.1 Agathobacter sp.
TATGTCGTATGGTTCTATTTCGGAGGAGGCTCATGAGACCCTTGCCATTGCCATGAACAGACTTCACGGTAAGAGCAACTCCGGAGAAGGTGGAGAATCTGATGAGAGAATTTTAAGTGCAGGAACCGCAAATGACAGAAGTTCGGCAATCAAACAGGTTGCCAGCGGACGCTTTGGAGTAACCAGCAAATACCTGGTAAGTGCCAAGGAAATTCAGATTAAGCTTGCCCAGGGAGCAAAGCCGGGTGAAGGTGGCCACCTCCCGGGAAAGAAGGTGTACCCTTGGATTGCAAAGACCAGACATTCCACACCGGGAGTGAGCCTGATTTCGCCTCCACCACATCACGATATCTATTCCATTGAGGATTTGGCACAGCTTATCTATGATTTGAAAAATGCCAATAAGGATGCAAGAATTTCCGTAAAGCTGGTATCAGAGACAGGTGTTGGAACCATTGCTGCAGGTGTAGCAAAGGCCGGAGCAGGTGTTATCCTGATCTCGGGCTACGATGGTGGTACCGGAGCTGCACCACTTAGCTCTATTCACAATGCAGGACTTCCATGGGAGCTTGGACTTGCAGAGACCCATCAGACCTTGATTCAGAATGGTCTTAGAAACCGTGTGATCATCGAGACAGATGGTAAGCTCATGAGCGGAAGAGATGTAGCCATTGCTGCAATTCTTGGTGCGGAGGAGTTCGGCTTTGCCACTGCTCCCCTTGTAACCTTAGGCTGCGCCATGATGCGTGTATGTAATCAGGATACCTGTCCGTTTGGCGTTGCCACCCAGAATCCGGAGCTTCGCAAGAAGTTTGCTGGAAAACCGGAGTATGTTGAGAACTTCATGCTCTTTATCGCAGAAGAATTAAGAGAGTATATGGCAAAGCTTGGAGTCAGAAGTGTAGATGAGCTTGTTGGTAGAACGGATCTCATCAAAAAGAGAGAAGGATTGACCGGAGCAGGAAAGAACATTGATTTGAGCAGAATGATTGCTCCTGTAGTGACAGAGGCCTGCGTCTATGAAGAAAAGCTTCACTATGACTTTGAGCTGTCTTCGAAGAAGGATCAGCAGCTTTTAGATCACGATAAGTCTCTGATTAGCGCAATTAAAACAGGAAAGCCAAAGAGCTTCCAGGTACAGGTAACCAATATTGATAGAACCTTTGGTACCTTGATTGGAGCAGAAATCACCAGAAATCATCCGGACGGACTGGCAGATGACACCATCACCATCCATTGTAACGGTGCAGGTGGACAGAGCTTTGGAGCCTTTATTCCGGCTGGACTGACCTTAAGTCTTGTGGGCGACAGCAATGATTACTTTGGCAAGGGCTTATCCGGTGGAAAGCTCATACTGAAGGCTCCGGAAGGCGTTGCATATGATGCCGAGACAAACATCGTTGTTGGTAACGTTGCTCTTTATGGTGCAACCAGTGGAGAAGCCTACATTGCCGGTATGGCAGGGGAGAGATTCTGCGTTAGAAACTCAGGTGCTAAGACCGTAGTAGAGGGTGTGGGAGAGCATGGCTGTGAGTACATGACAGGTGGTCTTGCGGTGATTCTTGGACCTACCGGAAAAAACTTTGCAGCTGGAATGAGTGGTGGAATTGCCTACGTATTAGATGAGGACAATAAACTATATCGCAACCTCAATAAGGAAATGGTTCTTACAGAGAAGCTGGAAAGCAAGAATGATCGTGAAGAGTTAAAGAGAATGCTTGAAAAACATTTACTGTATACGGGATCATCCAAGGCCAAAGCAATTTTGGAGGATTTTGAAAGCTACCTACCGAAATTCAAGAAAATTATTCCTGCAGACTATAAAAAGATGATTAGTCTCACTGCAGAATATATGGAGCAGGGAATGAGCAATGAGGAAGCTCAAATCGAAGCATTCTATATGAGTGTCGGAAAGGAAGCTTAAGGAGGAAAATCATGAGTAATTACTTATGCGCAGAGGATAGAATAAAGAATTTTGAAGAATTTCATAGAAGCCTTCCTATGGAAAAGCAGCGTGAACAGGCATCAAGATGTATGTCCTGTGGAGTCCCATTCTGTCAGTCTGGAATGATGATTTCGGGTATGGCATCAGGATGTCCCCTTCACAATCTGGTTCCGGAGACCAATGAACTGGTAGCCAGAGGAAATCTGGAACAGGCATATGTGAGACTGAGCAAGACGCATAGCTTTCCGGAGTTTACCTCCAGAGTGTGTCCGGCACTCTGCGAGGCCGCATGTACCCAGGGATGTGTATCAGAGGCTGTGAGCACAAAGGCAAACGAGGCAACCATTATTGATTATGCATTTGAGCATGGCCTGGTACAGGAGGTCATTCCAAGTGTGAGAACAGGCAAAAAGGTCGCAATCATTGGAAGCGGCCCGGCGGGACTCGCAGCAGCACAGCTTTTGAACAAGAGGGGACACAGTGTTACCGTTTTTGAAAGAAATGACAGAGTGGGGGGATTGCTTCGTTATGGCATTCCCAACATGAAACTGGATAAGAGAACCATTGACAGACGAGTGGCTCTTATGGAGGCAGCAGGAGTTTCCTTTCAAACCAATGTCAACGTGGGAGTGGATCTGTCTGCCAAAGAGCTGTTAAAGGAGTATGACCGGGTAATTCTCTGCTGTGGAGCATCCAATCCAAGGGATATCAATGCGCCGGGCAGAGATGCAAAGGGCATCTATTTTGCAGTGGATTTCCTAAAGGAAGTATCAAAGAAATTGATGGATACGGACTATGACTCCAAGGCAGTGATGGAAGCATCGGATTATTCCTTTAAGAACCTTAAGGGAAAGCATGTCATCGTAATCGGTGGCGGAGATACCGGAAATGACTGTGTGGGCACCAGCGTTCGACTTGGTGCAGCATCTGTCACCCAGATTGAGATGATGCCAAAGGCACCGGAGGTGAGAACCAAAAGCAATCCGTGGCCGGAATGGCCAAAGGTTTTAAAGACCGACTATGGACAGGAAGAGGCAATTCTAACCTATGGACAGGACCCTAGAGTCTTCGAGACTACGGTTACCGAGTTTTTGAAGGACAAGAGCGGAAAATTAAAGGGAGTAAAAACCGTAAAGCTTGCCAGAAGGCTGGACAAGGAAACCGGAAGAATGACCTTCGAGCATGTGGAAGGCAGCGAAAAGGAATTAAAGGCAGATATGGTATTAATCGCAGCCGGATTCTTAGGCTCAGAGAATTATGTTACCGATGCCTTCAAGGTTGCAGTGAATCCTAGAACCAATGTTGCAACAGAGGAGGGAGCCTACAAAACCAGCGTAGAAAACGTCTTTACCGCAGGAGATATGCATCGGGGACAGTCCCTGGTGGTATGGGCCATTGCAGAGGGCAGAGCAGTTGCAAAAGAAGTGGATGAGAGTTTAATGGGATATACGAACTTGAATTAATTGGACGTAAGGAATAAACTAGGCAGTAGAAATAGTCTTGTGACAAATAACATAAGGAGATATGCCATGAACAAACAGGAGATTCTGAATTTAATTGAAGAGGAAGATGTGGAATTTATCCGACTTCAGTTTGCAGATGTATTTGGAAATTTAAAAAATATTGCAGTGACACCACAACGTTTTGAAAAAGTATTAGATAATCTGTATCCAATTGATGGAGCCGGATTTTTTGGTGGAAGATACGATTTTGATGAGGATCTGTATCTCTGCCCTGATTTGGACAGCTTTGTGATTTTGCCATGGAGACCACAGCAGAGCCGAGTTGGTAAGTTTATCTGTGATGTGTGCTACAGCGATGGAACTCCATTTGAGATGAGCTCGCGCTATATCTTAAGGCAGACGGTAAAAGCAGCAGCCGGGGAGGGCTACACCTTTGTAGTCAATCCGGAGTGTGAGTTCTTCCTTTTCCATACAGATGAAAATGGTGCTCCTACCACAATCTCTCACGAAAAAGCAGGCTACCTGGAAGCAGGTCCTTCTGATTTTGGTGAAAATGCACGACGTGATATGGTATTGATGCTTCAGGAGATGGGCTTTGAGATTGAGGCCTCTCATCATGAAAAAGCGCCGGGACAGCATGAAATCAGCTTTAGCGAAGGGGAAGCATTTAAAACAGCAGATGATATCATGACCTTTAAGTTTGCCATTCGTTCCATTGCCAAGAGATTTGGATTATATGCTACTTTTATGCCAAAGCCACTCCAGGACGTTGCCGGTTCAGGGATGCATCTGGATATTTCAGTATATAAGGACGGTAAGAATATTTTTGACGGGGAAAATGGTATGTCTGATGCAGCCAGATACTTTATTGGCGGGATCATGCATTATGCCCCTGCTATGAGTGCAATCACTAATCCGATTGTGAACTCCTACAAGAGAATTCTCACAGGATTTTCTGCTCCTCGCAGCATCTACTGGGCAACCAAAGGGGAAAAGGCCTTGATTAAATGCCACAGGGATGTGGAGGGTACCAAGGTGGAACTTAGACATCCGGATTCCGCAGCCAATCCATATCTTGCTATAGCAGCATGCATCACTGCAGGAATGAAGGGAATTGAAGAGAAGATGGATCCGGGAGAGGTAAATGAAATTGGAAAGAAGCTTCTCCCTGGAGACTTGAACACAGCGATTGAGCTGTTTGAAAAGGATTCCTTTATGAAACAGCTTTTTGGAGAAGAATTTGTAAAGATTTACTCTGAAATCAAGAGAAACGAGTGGAATGATTACATGAAGCAGGTTTCAGACTGGGAGATTGAGAGATACCTTCGTAAGCTGTAGGAGGACATACAGATGGGCGCAGTATTAATTGCGATGCCGAAATCAGAGGACTCATTACGCATAGAAGGTCTTGTGCAGGGATACGGTCTGATGCTTGATACGAAAATATGTGGCACAGGGGCCGAGATTCTTCGAATTGCCAACGACAGAGACTTCGGGGTGGTGATTTGCACTAAGCGACTTCGAGATATGTCATATTCTGAACTGGGAGAGTATCTTCCGGAAACCTTCGGAATGATAGTAATGACAAAGGATGCTTCCGTGGAGACCTTTACAGACCGCATGGTAAAGCTGATTCTACCCATGAAGTCATCGGAACTGGCTTCTACCATTGATATGCTTCTCTCGGGTTATATGAGACAGAGAAAGAAGAAAAGGAAGGCTCCAAGAGTAAAAAGTGAGGCAGAGAAACAAACCATAGATCAGGCTAAGCTTTTGCTGATGGAGAGAAATGGAATGAGTGAACCGGAAGCCTTTCGTTATATTCAGAAGATTAGTATGGACACAGGCCGCAGGGCGGTGGAGACCGCAGAGATGATTCTGATTTCGTATGACACATAAGCTGGATACATTCCAATGCTTGTGGGATAGATTTAGATTGGATGGAGATTAATATGGTAAGTGTAAATGAGAACTATTTAAAATTGAGAGGAAGTTATCTTTTTTCTGAAATTGGAAGAAAGGTCAATGAATTCCAGAAGGCAAATCCGCAGGAAAAGGTAATTAGACTGGGAATTGGTGATGTGACACAACCACTTCCAAAGTCTGTAATTAAGGCTCTCCACTCCGCTGTGGATGAGATGGCGGTTGCTGAGAAGTTTCACGGATATGCGCCGGACCTGGGATATGAGTTTTTGAGAAAAGCAATTTCAGATTTTGATTACAAGCGTCTGGGCTGTGAGATAGAGCCGGATGAGATTTTTGTGTCGGATGGAGCCAAGAGTGATTCAGGAAACATCCAGGAAATATTTGGGAAGGACAACATCATTGCAGTGTGTGATCCCGTATATCCGGTATATGTGGATACCAATGTTATGAGTGGAAGAACCGGTACATTTATGGAGGAGACCGGAACCTGGTCAGATGTAATCTACATGCCATGCACCAAGGAGACTGGCTTTGCCCCGGAGCTTCCAAAGAAAATACCGGATATCATTTATCTGTGTTTCCCAAATAATCCAACCGGAGCGACGATAACCAAGGCTGCCCTTCAGGAATGGGTTGATTTTGCCAATAAAAATGGTTCTGTCATTATCTACGATGCAGCGTACGAGGCATATATCAGCGAAGGTGATGTACCACATTCCATCTATGAGTGTGAAGGTGCAAGAGATTGCGCCATTGAGATTCATTCCTTCTCAAAAAATGCCGGATTTACAGGTCTTCGTTTGGGATACACCGTTATTCCAAAGACCTTAGAAAGAGCTGGAGTGAAGCTTCATTCTCTGTGGGCAAGACGCCATGGAACCAAGTACAACGGAGCACCATACATTGTTCAGAAGGCTGGAGAGGCCGTATACACAGAGGAAGGCCAGAAGGAAGTCAGAGAGTTAGTTTATTATTATATGAAAAATGCCAGCTATATTTTGGAGCACTTAAATGCAGCAGGGTACACCGTATCAGGTGGTGTCAATGCTCCATATATCTGGCTCAAAACCCCAGAAAATCTTACCAGCTGGGAATTTTTTGATAAGCTTCTTCACGAGGCAAAGGTGGTAGGAACCCCTGGTGTCGGCTTCGGCCCAAGTGGTGAGGGCTACTTCAGACTTACCGCATTTGGAAAGTTTGAGGATACTGTGGAGGCAATGGAGAGAATCTCACGGATGTAGTGGGAAGACAAGCAAAGTAATCGTTATTTCATAGATGAAGAGGAAAGCCGTGTAATGCCGTGTGAAGCAAGGAAATACATATATTTCATGGCTGGATGAGATTCTGGCATGAAGAAGCTTGCAAGAAGAACAATCTTTTGCTATCTTTATATACATAATATCTAGAAGTAATCTTTTCTAGATATTATGTATAGGAAATCTAAGTGAAATTGTATTTCACGTCCAATATGCACCTAATATGGTTGCAATTCAATCAAATGGTTCATTTGAAAATCCAATTTGTTTTATAGTTTTAGCTTAAATACTTCTGACCTTTCGAAAATAGGATATAAGTCATCGGTGTATGACATGTATTTGCTGAGTAGTTGACCATATATAGAATGTGAGTGAAATAGTCAACAGTGCGAGAGCTGTAAAAGGGAAGAGGTTGACTACAATAGAGGAAATAGAGAAAAAATCAACGCAGAAAAAGTTGCCTGAGAAAAGGGGATGACTAGGAGAGAGGAAAAGCAGAAAAAGTCAACGAGGAAAAAGTTGTCTGGGAAAAAGGGATGACTAGGAGGGAGAAAAAGCAGAAAAAGTCAACGAGGAAAAAGATGCTTGAGAAAAGGGGATGACTAGGAGGGAGAAAAAGCGGGAAAAGTCAACGCAGGAGAAGAGACATGAAAAAGGGGGATGACTAGGAGAGAGAAAAGGCAGAAAAAGTCAACGGTGAAAAAATGCCTGAGAAAAAGGGATGACTAGGAGGGAGAAAAAGCAGAAAAAGTCAGAAGTGAAAAAGTTGCCTGAGAAAAGGGGATGACTAGGAGGGAGAAAAAGCAGAAAAAGTCAACGAGGAAAAAGATGCTTGAGAAAAAGGGATGACTAGGAGGGAGAAAAAGCAGAAAAAGTCAACGAGGAAAAAGATGCTTGAGAAAAGGGGATGACTAGGAGGGAGAAAAAGCGAGAAAAGTCAACGAGGAAAAGGATGCTTGAAAAAAGGGGGATGACTAGGAGAGAGAAAAAGCAGGAAAAGTCAACGCTGGAGAAGAGACATGAAAAAGGGGGATGACTAGGGGAGAGAAAAGGCAGAAAAAGTCAACGAGGGGAAAATGTAATGGGGATAGAAGAAATACAAGAAACACAAGAAAAAGAATTGGAGGGGCACATGGAACAAATTGTAGATTTATTAAAACAAGAACAAGCACGCATGGATGAACTGATTGAAAAGACAAGTAGACAGTTGAAAAATGCACCGGAAGGAACACTACGAATATCCGTGGATCGAGGGAAAGAAAGATATTATTATTGTACCAAAGAAGATAGTCTGGGAAATTATATTCAAAAAAAGGATAGAAGAATTGCCGAAAAGCTCGCACAAAAAGAGTATAATCAAAGGATTTTCGCTAGCGCTAAAAAGATGAAGTGTCAAATATCACGACTATTGTCTAGTTATGAAAAGGAAGGAATTGAGGAATGTTATTATCGCTTGCATAGAGGAAAAAGAAAATTGGTGACGCCCGTAGAACCAGTGTGGGAAGAACTAGAGCGAGAATGGATAGAAGAGGAATATGAAGGAAAGACTTTTCAGGAGGAAGGTATTGAGATTATTACACAAAGAGGGGAGCGAGTGAGATCGAAATCTGAGAAGATATTGGCGGACTGCTTTAACTATTACGATATTCCATATAAATACGAGAAACCATTGTACCTAAATGGATATGGTATAGTATATCCGGATTTCACATTTCTTTCTAAAAGAACAGGGAAAGAAATATATTGGGAACATCATGGGATGATGGACTCACCGGCATATGCGGAAAGTGCAGTGAGAAAAATTCATTGCTATGAAAGAAATGGAATTTTTCCGGGGGAAAGGCTGATATTGACATTTGAAACTCAGCGGGACCCCTTGAATACGGAAATAGTACAATTATTATTGGAAAAATATATATTATAACAAAAGGCAATACCGATAGTCGGTAGCCAGATTTTGATTAAGCTTTGGATAATCAAAGTTCTTGTGGGTATGAGACAGGGCCTGGCATAACGAGGGCTAGTCGTCGCGCTAGCGACATGTTACAATAAATCTATGAAAAGCCACAGAATACAGTTGTGGCATGAAAATAGCCTGACATAGCGTCAGGTAAATTTCGACTTTGAATGGTTTTTTGAGAGTTGTTTTTGAAATAGCCACTCACATCTTTATCAGGACTGGGCGGCTATCAATTTGACTATCAATAATTAGAAAAACCTTGAAATCTCACCCCAAATCAGGTATGCTTACCAAGTTGAATAATTAAAGGAGATGTGGTATGAACGGATTAGGATATACTCCAATTTGCAGCAGCAGTTCAGCTCAAAAAACATATGATGCAGCATTTCACGGGATTACTGCGCCCTTTTTTAGGTAAGCTACCGGAAGAAATGATGGTTCTATAAGCAGTAATTCCAACGGCATTTTGATTATTGAAAAATAGTCAAAATGCTTTTTCTTTTGTAAGGAACGCTTAGGTCACAGGAGAGAATGGTCTAAATTACCTCATAGGACAAGTAAAAATAAATGTGACAAGGGCGGGATAATGCAACAGTTAAGGCTAAACTATGTAACAGTTGGAGTAGTAAGAGAGAAAAGAGGAATGAACATGAATCATACAAATACATTAGAAACAAACAATGAAACAATGATAAAGAAGTGGAAAAGAAATATCCCGTTGGATTATATAGATACCTTTATCGGAAATCTCAACATGCAGAGCTGCGTGTGGGTTCTTTACCTTGCGTTTCGAGGGATGAATCTGGCGCAGATTGGGATACTGGAGGGAATCTATCACGCAGTCAGTATTGTCTGTGAAGTTCCATCGGGAGCAATGGCTGATTTGTTGGGACGGAAAAAATGTATGCTCATCAGTCGCGTCCTAATTGCAGTCTCCTGTGTGATTATGCTTTTTGGAAACAATTTTTGGTGGTTTGCATTAAGCTTTGGAATACAGGCCCTCGGCAATAATATGAATTCGGGCTCAGAGGAGGCGTTAATCTACGACAGCATGAAGGCTGTTGGGAATGAGGATGCATATATGGGAGTCTATGGAAGACTCAATGTGATTATTGAAGTGTCACAGCAGATTGCAACAGTTGTTGGAGGGATTCTGGCAGAGGTTTCATTTGCCTATTGCTATGGTGCAAGCCTGGTGATTGGATGCCTTGCAATTGTTCCGGTTATTTTTATGGAAGAGGTTCCTACCAATCAGAAGCTGGAAGTGTCAGTTCCACAGTTGATTCGTCAGCATTTCAAAACAAGCTTTGATATTTTGAAGGAGGACAGACGAATTCTTAAGATTATTGTATTTTACGCTGTTGTGTTTACCGGGCACACCCTGCTGTTTTTCTATAGCCAGCAATATTTCAGCGATTTGGGATATAATAAAATACAGCTAAGCTTTATTATGCTGGTGGTAGGTCTGGTTTCCTGCGCAGGAGCATTGCTCAGCGAGAAGCTGTATGAAAAGCTTGGAAAGAAAATGGCGTATCTAGGTGCGTTTGGAATTGCATTTGCCTTTCTTTGCTATGGGGCAAACAACCTGTGGATTTCCATGGTATCCTTTGGGGTGGCAAGCTTCTGCAACAGCATGCTCTATCCGGTACAGTCGGAATCCTTAAATGAGCTGATACCATCGGAGCAGAGAGCAACCCTCATATCGATCAACAGCATGTTTTTCTCCATCGGAATGATTGTTCTATTTCCGTTGGCGGGAGCACTGGCTGATGTGTTTGGCTTAACCAGAATTCTCGTGGCGATTGGTGTATTGTTGGCGGCGTTGGTGGTTGTATTTTGTTTGCGAAAAGAAGCCGTATAAGAAGTTGAATAGAAGAAGTCAAGCAGACAAGGTTGAAAAGAAAAACTGAATAAAAGTAGCTGAATGGAGAAAGCTTCCCATAGAAAGCTCGCCACAAAACCCCATATAGGAAGCTCCATAGAAAAATATCTTGATTTTTTACAGATTTTCCCACATGATAAAAACAGCAAACGATGTAGGAGGTACCAACATGGAAAAATCACAAGTATATTTCACTACTTTTAAGACAACCGGCTCGGAAAATCTTCTTCAAAAGCTTCACAGACTCATGAAGACAGCCGGATTTGAAAAAATTGATTTTACAGATAAATACGCTGCCATCAAGATTCATTTTGGCGAATATGGAAATCTTGCATTCCTTCGTCCAAATTACGCAAAGGTAGTGGCCGATTATGTAAAGGAGCTTGGAGGAAAAGCTTTTCTTACCGACTGTAACACTCTATATGTAGGTAGCCGTAAGAATGCCTTAGACCATTTAGATACTGCATATGTCAATGGATTTTCCCCGCTGCAGACAGGGTGCCATGTGATTATCGGGGATGGACTCAAGGGAACAGATGAAACATTGGTTCCCATTGATGGAGAATACGTAAAAGAAGCAAAAATTGGACATGCTATTATGGATGCCGATATATTTATCTCTCTAACCCATTTCAAAGGACATGAGATGGCTGGATTTGGAGGAGCAATCAAGAACATAGGTATGGGATGCGGTTCTCGCGCCGGAAAAATGGAGCAGCATCGTGAGGGTAAGCCAAGTGTAGCAAAGGAAGGTTGCGTGGGCTGCGGTTCTTGCGTGAAAATCTGTGCACACGGAGCTCCTGTGATTGAGAATGGAAAGGCAACCATTAACCATGATAAATGTGTGGGTTGTGGCCGATGCCTGGCGGTATGCCCGAAAAATGTCATTGATGCGGACGATAACAAAAATATCGCCATGCTGAATTATAAGATGGCGGAGTACGCTTATGCAGTATGTAAGGATCGTCCATGCTTCCATGTATCTCTGATTTGCGATGTATCACCGAACTGTGATTGTCATTCAGAGAATGATATTCCGATTATTCCAAATGTGGGAATGCTTGCGTCCTTTGATCCGGTTGCATTGGATCAGGCCTGTGCAGACCTCTGCAACGCGATGCCTCCGATTGACGGAAGTATTTTGGCGGATAACCTTAAGAAGGAAGAGGAAGCTCATTGTCACCATCATGGAGACCATTTCCATATGACTCATCCGGATACAGAGTGGGAGACCTGCCTGGATCATGCACAGAAAATGGGACTCGGCCAGCGAGAGTACGAGCTGAAGAGGATATAAAAGTCGACCAGCGTGCGTACGAGCTGAAGAGGATATAAGAGAATAGTAGACAAGTATGCCTGCGAGATGATGAAAAAAGGTTGTCTCTGCCGGCTGTGAAAGGAAGTAACATGGATTTTAGTGAGAAGTTTGAATTACAGGATTGCCCAATCTGTGGAGGGGCCGGTCTTCTGGAGGATGAGGAGGGCAATAACTATGTAGTGTCCTGCCTGGATTGCGGAAGTCACACCGTAAGTATTGGGTACAAGGAAGAGGCCCAGGCAGAGGATGCGGCAAGACGTGCTGCAGAATTGTGGAATACCGGCAAGGTGATTTCCAGCCATCCGGGAGAGTAGTGGAAATTCCCACTGCCCTTGGTTAGAAAAATGAAAAGTGGACATCATAAGAAGGAGCAAGAGCTCCTTCTTTTTTGTTGTGCACCCGGTGGACAGGTGCCCATGAGAACGAGCTTATCAGTTTTGAAATTGGGAGGAAAGCAATGATTGAAGTAGTACCTACACCGGTAATCAGACAGGTAAAAGCAAGAGAGATACTGGATTCCAGAGGGAATCCTACAGTGGAAGCGGAGGTGTGGCTTTCGGATGGAACCATAGCAAGAGGTGCTGCCCCTAGCGGAGCATCCACCGGTGTCTATGAGGCAGTGGAGCTTCGGGATGAGGAGCCAAATCGATATATGGGAAAGGGGGTAGCCCATGCAGTGAGCAATGTAAATGAAATTATTACCCATGTACTTGCAGGAAGAATCATTACCCACCAGAGAGAAATCGACATGGCCATGGTGGAAAAGGATCACAGCAGCAATAAATCGGTGCTTGGGGCAAATGCCATATTGGCGGTGTCTATTGCCTGCGCCAGAGCGGCTGCAAAAAGCATGAATATCCCGCTGTACCGCTATTTGGGAGGGATTCAGAGTAAGCTTATGCCAATTCCAATGATGAATATTTTAAATGGCGGAGCACATGTGTCTGACAAAAACTCTCAGGATTTTCAAGAGTTCATGATTGTCCCGGTGGGAGCTGGATGCTTTAAGGAAGCTCTTCGCACGGGGACGGAGGTATACCATTCCCTGAAGAAAATTTTAATTGGAAAGGGATATTCTACAGCAGTTGGGGATGAGGGTGGTTTTGCTCCTGCCATTGCAAGTGTGGACGAAGTGCTTGAAATACTTTCAGAAGCAGTTAGACAGGCGGGATATGAGCCGGGAAAGGACATTTTGTTTGCCCTTGATGTGGCTGCCAGCGAATGGAAGCCGGACGGAAAATGCCATATGATTGATGCGGACCACAAGATTACAGGACAGTTCTGCTACCATCTTCCAAAGGCGGGGCTTGATTACACCACCGATCAGTTGATTCAGATGTATAAGGATTTGACAGAGAAATACCCTATTTTCTCTATCGAGGATCCTCTGGATGAGGAGGACTGGGAAGGCTGGAGAAGGCTCACGGAGGAACTGGG
This sequence comes from Agathobacter sp., assembly GCA_022767075.1. Lineage (GTDB taxonomy): Bacteria > Bacillota > Clostridia > Lachnospirales > Lachnospiraceae > Roseburia. The sequence goes on from JALEPP010000127.1 coordinate 13,188, forward strand.
CAAAAAGGTGCATTTGGTTGGAGATGATCTCTTTGTAACCAACACCGGACGTCTGGCAAAGGGAATCGAGAAGGGCTGTGGCAATTCCATTCTGATAAAGCTGAATCAGATCGGAACTATATCAGAGACCCTGGATGCCATTCAGCTGGCCCATAGTGCTGGATATACGGCAATTGTATCTCACCGTTCCGGTGAAACGGAGGATACGACCATTGCGGATCTGGCAGTTGGACTTAATTGTGGATATATCAAGACAGGGGCACCGTGTCGAAGTGAGCGGGTGGCAAAATACAATCAGCTTCTTCGAATCGAAGAATTGATAGAAAAGTAAAAAATTGCTATAATCGTTCCTAGATATGTCAAACAGCATTAGGAGGGAACGAATATGGCAGAACAGCTAAAGAAAAGAAGTGAGGTTCCGGTAGAGCTTACCTGGGACTTGACCGCATTATACAAGACGGAAGAAGATATGTTTGCTGATATGGACAAGGCAAAAGCACTTTGTGATTCCATTGTGGAAAAATATCAGGGAAAGCTTACTTCCCCGGAAGTAATTAATGCCTGCTATCTGGATTACGAGGAGTGGGGCAAAATTATCATTCTTGTGAGTCATTATGGAGAGCTTGCCTCTTCGGTGGACTACAGCGACGGAAGACTTCAGGAACTCAATGGCAAAATTATGGCAGAGATTGCAGCCATGGAAAGTAAGCTTTCCTTTATTGAAAGTGAAGTGCTACAGCAGAGCGAACAGGTTCTGGAAAAGGCAATGGAGCAGGCGACCAACGCGAAACACACCTTGAAGAACCTTCTTCGTCAGAAGCCTCATATGTTGGCACCGGAGGCTGAGAGGGTCATTAAGGCCATGGGTCAGACATTGGGTACCCCATACGAGATTTACAACATTGCAAAGCTGGCAGATATGCAGTTTCCAAACTTTACCGTAGATGGAAAGGAATACCCTCTGGGATATTCTCTCTACGAGGATGACTATGAGTATGAGACCGATACGAAGGTTCGAAGAGCAGCCTTTGCGGCGTTCTCAAAGAAACTGAGGGATTATGAAAATATTACCGCAACCGCCTACAATGCCTGTGTGAGACAGGAAAAAATTGAAGCGGATTTGAGGGGCTTTGACAGTGTCTTTGACAGCTTGCTGTTTAATCAGCATGTTACCAGGGAGATGTATGATCGTCAGATTGACCTCATCACTACAAAGCTGGCCCCACATATGAGAAGATATGCAAAGCTCATTCAGAAAGCCTATGGACTGGAAAAAATGACCTTTTGTGATCTGAAGCTTCCTTTGGATGGGGAGTACAGCCCGAGAGTTACCATCGATGGCTCGAGAGAGTACATTGAAAAGGGACTGGCAGTGATGGGAGAGGATTATGTTGACATGATCCGAACCGCGTACAAGGAGCGCTGGGTAGATTTTGCTCAGAATGTTGGAAAATGTACAGGTGGTTTCTGCGCAAGTCCATATGGCAATCATTCCTACATTTTGCTGAGCTGGAATGAGCGAATGTCTGACGTGTTTACCCTTGCTCATGAGCTGGGACATGCGGGACACTTCAAGAGCTGTAACAGCACTCAGCCAATGTTTGATACCGATGTATCAACCTATTTTGTAGAGGCTCCTTCTACCATGAATGAGCTGCTTATGGCACATTATCTGTTAAAGACCAATGAGGATAAGCGTTTCCAGAGATGGGTGCTTTCCTCTATGATTCAGAACACCTACTACCACAATTTCGTGACTCATCTTCTTGAGGCGGATTACCAGAGAAAGGTTTACCGCATTATTGATGAGGGCGGTTCAGTGAGTGCTGAGGTATTGAATAAGCTCAAGAGAGAGACCTTAGAGAACTTTTGGGGAGATGCTGTGGAAATCACAGAGGGCGCAGAGTTGACCTGGATGCGCCAGCCTCATTACTATATGGGTCTGTATTCATACACCTACAGTGCAGGCCTTACCGTAGCAACTCAGGTATGCAAACGAATTGAAAAGGAAGGGCAGCCGGCAGTAGAGGATTGGAAGAAGGTTCTGGCAGCAGGAGGAACCATGGATCCGGTAGAGCTTGCAGCTTTAGCAAAAGTAGATATTACAGGGGATGGTCCACTCCTTGATACCATCGAGACCATTGGTCAGATGATTGACGATATTGAGAGACTTACCAAGGAGATGGAAGAAGCCTAAGCTTCCCCAGGAAGAGAGGTTTTAAATGGAAACAAAAGAGAATAAGATGCTGACAGGAACCATCTGGAAGCAGATTCTGGTCTTCTTTTTCCCAATTTTAATTGGTACATTTTTTCAACAGCTATATAACACCATTGATGCGCTGATTGTAGGTCGGTTTTGCGGAAAAATCGCTCTGTCTGCGGTAGGAGGATCTTCCGCCCAGATTATCAGCTTCGTGGTGGGATTTTTCACAGGGCTCACAGGTGGTGCCAGTGTCCTGATTTCCCAGTTTTATGGGGGAAAAGACACCAGGCGGCTTCGGGACGCCCTACATACCGCTTACGGATTTGCTACATTAGGCGGAATCGTATTAAGCATACTTTGTTTTTTCTTAACACCGGGGATTTTATCCCTTATGAACACGCCGGAAGATTTAATGAGCTCGTCAGTTCTCTATATGAGAGTCTATTTTGTGGGACTTATATTTGTGTTTATTTATAATATGGGTTCCTCCGTGCTCAGGGCAATTGGCGATTCCAAGAGACCGTTATACTTTTTAATTGTGTGCTCATTGGTAAATATTGTATTGGATTTGTTTTTTGTCCTGGTATTTCGGATGGGGGTTTGGGGAGTTGGCCTTGCAACCCTGGTGGCTCAGGGGGTCAGCGCATTCTTAGTAACCTGGTGGTTAATGAAAAAGCAGGAGGATGTGCAGCTTCGCATTTCTGAAATTCGAATTCAGAGAAAGGTGTTAGGCTCCATTCTTCGAATTGGTATTCCCAATGGAATTCAGTCTTCTATGTACTGCATTTCCAACATTATCGTTCAGACTGCGCTGAACTTATTTGGAGTTGATACGATGGCGGCATGGACTGCCTACGGGAAAATAGACGTGTTATTTTGGATGGTCAATGCCTCCTTTGGCATTGCGGCATCCACCTTTGTAGGTCAGAATTATGGGGCAGGGCTCTACCATCGAATGAGAAAGGGCGCAAGAGTGTGCATGTTTATGGCGCTGTTTAGCGCAGTTTTCTTTACGGTGTTAATGATGTCTGCAGGTCCGTTCCTTCTTGGAATATTTGTGGAGGATGCGCAGGTAGTGGAGATTGGAATGGTGATGATTCGCACCATCGCGCCGGCGTATTTTCTCTTTGTGTTTATCGAAATCTTCTCCGGAGTGCTTCGTGCCCAGGGGAAAACGGTGGTCAGCACCACCATTTCCATTCTGGGAATCTGTGTATATCGAATTGCCTGGGTAAATATTCTGGGTACAAAGGCAGAGCTCCAGAAATTGATTTTGTGTTATCCAATCAGCTGGCTCATCTGTGCAGTGGCCATCGGAATCTACTATCTGGCAGAACAAAAGAAACTGGAAATAAACCACATTCATAATGTACATGACAAGAAAGCTCACGGGTAAGCCATGGAGAGAACGTTGAAATATACCGTGGAACGGGCTCATGAGGGAGAGAAGATCAGCACGTTTCTGAAAAGGTTTCATTACTCTGCAGCCTGTCTTGCAATGCTAAAAAGACAGGAGGGCAGTATTAAGAAAAATGGTCAGGTGGCTCACCTGAATTATCCGGTAAAGGAAGCGGATGAGCTGGAAATTCACTTTGTTGAGGAGTCAAGCTCAGAGCAGATTCTTCCGGTGGCGATGCCACTTGACATTGTCTATGAGGACGAGGACATGCTGGTTGTGAATAAGCCAAGCGGGATGCCGGTACATCCATCCAGAAAGAATCCGGATAATTCTCTGGCCAATGCTTTGGCATATTATTATCAGGAAAAAAATGAGCGATTTACCTTTCGCTGTATCAATCGACTGGACCGGGATACCTCAGGTCTTACCATAATCGCAAAGAACCCCTTAAGTGGTGCGATATTGGGGCAGATGGCAGCCGCAAAAACCTGCACATCAAAAGCCAGTGCCACAGAGACTAGCGCACTTCCTCCCATCTACCGGGAATACCTGGCTATCGCAGATGGAGAGGTGGAGCCGGAACAGGGGACCATCGAAGCACCTATCGCCAGACAAAAGGAATTGGATGTGGAGCGAATTGTGGATTTTGAGAGAGGGGATTATGCCAAAACCCACTACCGGGTTCTTGAGAAAAGAAATGAAAAATCCCTGGTGTCCTTGGTGTTGGAGACGGGGAGAACCCATCAGATTCGGGTGCATATGAAATATCTGGGTTACCCTTTGATTGGAGATTATCTGTATCATCCAGGGAACTCGGATATGACCAGACAGGCGTTACACGCCCATAAGCTAATCGTTACCCACCCAATTACCCGGGAGCAAATGGAGTTTACAGTAGAGATGCCACAAGATATGAAGAAGGCATTTTATGGAGAGTAAGTATGTTAAAAGTAACCGAAGTATCCTATGGATTTCCCCAGAAGGATTTGTACGAAAAAATCAGTTTTTCTCTGGAAGCAGGAGAGCATGGGGTATTGATTGGAACCAATGGTACCGGAAAGAGTACCCTGTTCCAATTGATTCTAGATAGAAAAGATGCCCTTTATGATGGGAAAATTGAGTTGGAGGAGCACTCTACAATCGGATATGTGAGCCAGTTTATGGAGCATTCCCATGATGTGGAGCAGACGGTATTTGACTATATCATGGAGCCGTTTGTACAGAAACAAAGGGAAATTGATGACATCTGTAAGCAGATGGAGACGGGAGAGGATATCGAGCTTCTCATGGAGGAATATCAAAAGGTATGGGATTCATATGAAGCCATGGATGGGGACAACGCTTCCGTGAATATAAGAAAGGAACTGAAGCTTGCAGGGATTGAGGAACTGGCAGAGCTGGCCTTGGGGCAAATCAGCGGAGGAGAGTTTAAGCTGGTGCAGATTATCAGAGAAATGCTCCTGTGTCCAAAGCTTCTGATGATGGATGAGCCGGACGCTTTTTTGGATTTTGAACGCTTGATTGGTCTGGGTGAGCTTATCAACCATCACAAGGGAACGCTACTTGTGATTACCCATAATCGCTACCTGTTGAATCACTGCTTCAACAAGGTTCTTCACTTGGAAAATAAGGAGCTGGAGGAGTATGAGGGGACCTATCCGGAATACAGGCTTTTGACTCTGGAGACAAAGGTTGAGCAGCAGGCACAGCGCGCCAAGGAACAGGAAGAGATTGATAGAAATCAAAAGATTGTGGAGCGTATGCGCAACCAGGCCACCAGGGTAATCAGTGCGTCAAGGGGACGTGCTCTTCACGCAAGGGTGTCCTACCTGGAGCGCCTGGAGAAGAGACAGACTCCTTCCCCGTTTTTAAATGTGCCGGAACCAAAGATCACTCTTTGCAGTGCAATGACGGTGGAAAACCAGGAAGAACAGACGGGGGAGGGGAAGGCCCTTCTTACGATATCCCCATTTGAAGTAGGATATGAAGAGACTCTGCTTAGGGGAGAGGGCTTCGATCTATCCATGGGAGAAAAAATAGCTTTCGTAGGTGCCAACGGAACCGGAAAAACAACGTTGCTTCGAAATATCAAAGAAGCCTTTTTCGGGAAAAAGGATTTTCCGGTAGCTTTTTCAAAGGAGACAAAGGTCGCGTATCTTTCTCAATATCAGGGGGAAACCCTGAATGAAGGTCAGACTCTCAGCCAGTGCATGGAAGAGCACGGAATACAGGATCCCAAAGAGGCGGTGGAGCTTCTGGCACGTTACACTCTTTCGCCGGAGCTTTTGGACAGAACCATCGGGACCTTGTCCGGAGGAGAGAAAAACCTGTTTCAGTTACTACTACTTTCCAAAAGTGATGCCAATGTGTTGCTTTTAGATGAGCCGACCAGCCATTTGGATCTCTACGCCCAGGAAGCATTGGAGACAGCGTTGAGTCAGTACCGGGGAGCAATCCTCATGGTATGTCATGATTTCTATACCATTGCAGGTGTGGCAGACAAGGTGTTGTATGTCCGGGATGGAACGGTGAATTTACTTGCGGCAAGAACCTTCCGCAAGAAAATGTATGAGGGGACTTTCGAGGCGTCCGAGCTGGAAAAGGAAAACAGGAAACGTCAGCTGGAGCAGAGAATCCAGACTTGTCTGGAAAAGAGTAAGACGGAGGAAGCCAGAAATCTGCTTCAGGAGCTGTCGGAAAATATGGAATAACACAGTTTTGAAACATTTAAAATAGTTTGTAATCATTTAAAAACAAAACTCCAACCATGCATTTTTTGGTTGGAGTTTTGTGGTTATTGTTAATAAAGTGGCAAATAGTCAGAAAGTCATATATAAAATGCACAATACAACATAAAATTATTTATAAATTATTGACGAAAAGGGTGCTTAATTTAGAAAAATCTAAAATATTTTGGAAAAAGGTATTGAAAAATGGAAACCACTTGTGATACTATACAAGAGGATTGAGACGGGGATACAAAAAATGGTCAAAATACCCAATCAATTCGGTTATGAATCAATTTTTTATTGGGAGGAAAGGAACATGAAGAAAAAGTTAGTTAGCTCACTGTTGTGTCTGACAATGCTTGCAGGATGCCTTACAGGCTGCGGCGGCGGGGGAAATGAAGCCGGCGGAACCAACGGAGGAACAGAAGCAAGTGGAACTGCTGATGAAGCAGGCGATGAGGAAAGCACTGAGGTACAGGGTGTAAGCTCAAGTGCTGGTGACGAGAACGGAACCAAGATGGAGCTTTGGACATTCGTAGATGCTCATGCAGAGTTTTACCTCAAGATGGTTGATGAGTGGAATGCTCAGAACCCAGATGAGACTATCTACTTAACCGCAACCACATATCCATATGGAGATATGCACAACAAATACCTTATGTCATTACAGGCAGATACTGGTGCTCCAGACATCTGTGACGTAGAGGTTGGACAGTTCCCTAACGTAGTAGCATACGAAGACAGCCAGTTATATGCATTGGATGATGCGGCAGCACCTTACATGGAGACCATGGTACAGGCTCGTATGGATACCTACGCTGGAGCAAACGGAAAACATTACGGCGCTCCATTCCACGTTGGTGCAACTGTTATGTATTACAACGTAGATCTTATCTCTCAGGCACTTGGCTGCACATACGATGAAGCAATCGCTAAGATCGATGCAGTTAAGACTTGGGAAGATTACGAGGCTCTTGGAAAAGAGTATGTAGAAGCTAAGGGCGAAGAAGGAAAATACTGGACCTCTGTTGATACAGGCGGAACAGACTGGTTATGGCTTGCAATGGCTGAGTACGGCGATGACTGGACCGGCGGATTTGACGGAGAGCCAAATGTACAGTTAGAGTCAGTATCAAGCATGCTGAAAATGCAGCAGAGCTGGTTAAATGACAACCTTGCACAGGTTTCACCAGACGGACATGTAGACTTAGAGGCTGGATACCAGAACATCTTAGACGGAAACATCGTTTCCTTCCCTAAGGCAATGTGGTACATGAGCCGTTTCAAAAACTACATGGATGGAGAAGAAGACAGCCAGAAGGGCAAATGGTACATCGCAAAATGTCCTGTATTCAAAGAGGGACAGGATTGCTCTGTAGGTATCGGTGGAACTGGTACAGTAGTTAGCCAGCAGTCTTCTAACCCAGAACTCGCAGCTAAATTTGTTTGCTGGGCTAAGATGTCAGAGGAAGGTGAAGCTTACATCTGGAACGAGCTTGGATTCGACGTATGTAACACAGCATACTGGACAGATCCGGCATTTGCTCAGGATGAGAACAACTACTACAACACATTCTTCTTAAATAAGCCATATGATGTATTGGCAGATATTGCAGGACAGATTGGAAAAATCTCTGTTGTACCTGCAAGCCCAACCATCAATGAGCAGTTATGCACCATTACATTAAACGCAGTTCTTGAAGAGGGACAGGACGTTGACGAGGCACTTCAGGAAGCTCAGGATGAGATTATGCTTAACGTAGAATAGTTTACTTATGGATTGCCCAAGCAGCATCGGAAGATTCTCTTGGGCAATTCCTTTATAAGGCAATCCGGTGGGAGACGCCTGGGGAAAAGGAGAGATTGTTTTGGAAAAAGGAAAGAAAAAGAATATTATCACAAGATTCTTATATTCACAGAAGACAGCTCCGTATGTGTTTGTTTTACCGTTTATTTTAAGTTTCGCAATCTTTTGGATTTATCCGCTTATCAGCACGGTTGTCATGAGTTTTCAGTCAATCAAGCCTGCAGGAACAGAGTTTATCGGTTTAAGAAACTATGAGAAGCTGCTTGCAGATTCGGTGTTTAGGCAGGCTGTTGGAAACAGCTTCCGCTATATGATTTGGACACTGTTACTTTTGATTCCATTCCCATTGCTTTTTGCAGTGCTGATGGATAGTAATTTGGTAAAGGCCAAGGGTGTATGGAAAGCTATTTTGTATATGCCGGCTTTGACCTCTGTTGTTATTTCCGGTACGTTATTCCGTCTGATGTTTTCGGAGTACTCTACTGGACAGATGAACATTATTTTGCAGTTCTTCGGCTTAGAACCATATAAATGGCTGAAGAATTCCGGAACGGCAATGTTCGCATTGCTGCTGTTATGCTGCTGGAGATGGACGGGTGTGAATATGCTTTATTTCCTGTCGGGACTAAAGAGCATTGACCGAAGTCTGTATGAATCCGCAGATATTGATGGGGCTAGTGCATGGCAGAAATTCTGGTTTGTGACTGTGCCACTTTTGAAACCAACCATCATTTATGTTTTGACAATTTCCATTTACGCTGGTCTGGCCATGTTCCTGGAGAGCTTCATGCTGTGGGCAGGAAACGCATCACCAAAGAATATCGGTCTTACCATCGTTGGTTACTTATATCGAAGAGGTATCGAGAAAAACCAGCTGGGATATGCTTCAGCGGTTGGACTTGTGCTTCTTGTAATCGCTTTGGCTATCAATATTGTACAGTTGATCCTCAGTGGAACATTTAAGAAGGAGGAGAACTAAGATGGCAAAGAATAAAAAGAGCCGCATCGGCGGAACCAAGACAACGATATTTACAATTTTGTCTACAGGATTGTTTGCGGTGTTAAGCTTTTTGATCGTCTTTCCTGTATTTGCAGGACTGATCGCCAGCTTTAGACCTGGCCGCGAGCTGATTCGAAAGGGGCTTAGCATCAACCTGGATATCTCGACCATGAGTCTTGATAACTACATTTATTTGCTCAGTGGCAATGAGGACTCGCAGAAATACTTTATGTGGTTTAAAAACAGTCTGGTTTTAACCGTATTGACTGTAGTATTGACGCTTTTAATCTGCTATTTCGTAGCATACGGACTTAGCATGTACGATTACAAGCTGAAGAACTTCCTGTTTTTCCTTGTAATTGCAACCATGATGGTGCCATTCGAGATTTTGATGCTTCCACTCTACAGAGAGGTCATCAACCTGAAGCTCATTGATTCTATTTGGGGGGTTATGCTTCCTGGCCTGTGTGGAGCTTCCACGATCTTTTTCTTCCGTCAGTATATGATTGGACTTCCAAAGGAGCTTTTGGATGCGGGACGTATTGATGGAGCCACAGAGTACGGAATCTGTATTAAAATCATGCTTCCGATTACCAAGCCTGCATTTGCTTCTATGGCAATTCTGTGCTCAATGGGTGCATGGAACAATATGCTCTGGCCTTTGATGGTATTCAGAAGCGCAGAGAAATTCACACTTCCGATTGGTCTCAACAGCTTGTTGACACCATACGGAAATAACTATGATGTATTGATTGCCGGATCAATGTTCTCCATTATTCCGGTATTGGTAGTATTCCTTTGCTTCCAGAAGTATTTTATCGATGGAATGACAGCTGGAGCAGTAAAGGGTTAATGAGGCAATAAAATGGACGAGAAACAGTTATACAATGAGCCATGGATTCTACAAAGAGCAGATCCTTATGTGTATCGACATACCGATGGAACCTACTATTTTACGGCATCGGTACCGGCATACGATGGAATTTATCTGAGAAAATCAGATACACTCTTAGGACTTAAGGATGCTAAGGAAGTTGAAGTATGGCACAAGCATGATGAAGGAATCATGAGCATCCACATCTGGGCTCCGGAAATCCATTATCTGGACGGTGCGTGGTACATTTACTATGCGGGAGGAGACAAGGATGACATCTGGGCAATTCGACCATATGTCCTGCGATGCACAGATCCGGATCCAATGACCGGAAAATGGGAAGAGCTTGGCAAGATGAACAGGGCCCCGGAGGATGAATTTTCCTTCGAGCAGTTCTCCCTGGATGCAACAGTGTTTGAAAACAAAGGGGAGTACTTCTATATCTGGGCAGAAAAGACAGGGGTTGGAAAACAGATTTCCAATCTGTATATTGCCAAAATGGAGAGCCCATACCAGCTGAAGACGGTACAGGTGCTTTTGACAACGCCGGACTACGACTGGGAACGACACGGCTTCTGGGTAAATGAAGGACCTGCGGTGTTGAAAAAGGACGGCAAAATCTTTATAACCTTCTCAGCCAGCGACACCGGTGTGAACTACTGCATCGGAATGCTTTCGGCAGATGAGAATTCTGATCTTTTGGATCCAAAATCCTGGGAGAAGGAGCGCTATCCGGTGCTGCAGTCAGATTGGGATCTGGGCATCTATGGGCCTGGACATAACTCCTTTACCAAGGACGAGAATGGTGAAGATGTTATGGTATTCCACGCCAGAACAGAGACTGAAATTGTGGGAGATCCCCTTTACAATCCAAATCGACATGCATTCCTATGCAGGGTGAAATGGGACGAGAATGGAAAACCAGTATTTGATTTTAGAGAAAAAATGTAGGAGGAACTGCATTATGGCAAGACTTTTGGTAAATACCAAAAATAAAAAAGAAACCATCGCTCCGGAAATTTACGGACATTTTTCAGAGCATCTTGGCAGATGTATCTACGAGGGCCTCTATGTAGGAGAGAACTCAGATATTCCAAATGTCAATGGAATGCGTAAGGATGTTGTAGATGCCTTAAGGGAGATTCAGGTTCCGGTACTTCGCTGGCCGGGCGGATGCTTCGCAGACGAGTACCATTGGAAGGATGGGATCGGACCAAAGGAAACCAGAAAGAAAATGATTAACACCCATTGGGGTGGAGTGACCGAGGACAACAGCTTTGGAACTCATGAGTTTATGGAGCTTTGTGAACAGATTGGATGTAAGACGTACATCAATGGTAATCTAGGAAGTGGCACCGTTCAGGAAATGTCTGAATGGGTTGAATATATGACCTTCAATGGAATGTCCCCTATGGCAGACCTGAGAAAAAAGAATGGTCATGAGAAACCATGGAAGGTGGATTTCTTTGGCGTAGGCAATGAGAACTGGGGTTGTGGTGGCAATATGACACCAGAGCATTATGGCAACGAGTATCGCAGATATCAGACCTACGTGAGAAACTATGATGCTGAACGTGCCATTCAAAAGGTATGCTGTGGCTCCAATGTAGATGACTATCACTGGACAGAGGGCGTTTTAAAAACCTGCTTTGACCATACTCCGGAACAATTCCACGGTTTCATGGATTTCCTCTCTTTACATTACTATGTATTTACCGATGGATGGGACAAAAAGGGTAGTGCGACACAGTTTACAGACCTGGATTGGTTCAAGGTTATGAAGCGTGCTCTGTACATGGATACCTTAATTAAAGGGCACTCAGCAATTATGGATCAGTATGATCCGGAGAAGAAGATTGGAATGAGTGTGGATGAATGGGGTAACTGGTTTGATGTAGAACCGGGAACCAATCCTGGCTTCTTATATCAGCAGAACACCGTTCGCGATGCCCTTGTTGCAGGCATTACGCTGAACATTTTCAACAAGCACTGTGACCGCGTGAAGATGGCTTGTCTGGCACAGATGGTAAATGTATTGCAGTCGGTAATTCTTACCGAGGGACCAAAGATGGTGAAGACCCCTACCTATCACGTGTTCCATATGTATCGCCATCATCAGGGCGGAAAGCTTTTGGACAGTGCCCTTACAGGTGTCAATGAGGTAGGACCGGATGAGTGGAAGGTTCCACACCTCACAGAATCTGTATCTGAGAAGGATGGAGTGGTAACCATTACCATCAACAACTTAAGCGTATCTGACACAGAGAATGTTGAGGTTACCTTAGATGGTATGGAGAATGTGACACTGGTTGAGGCCAACATTGTTACAGGTGCAAAGGACAGCTACAACACCTTTGATAACCCTGAACAGGTTAAGGAAGAGAAGTTCGAAGCAGTAACCGTAGCCGGAAATCAGCTCAGTTTACAGATTCCGCCTTGCAGTGTAGTAGAAATTCGCGTAAAATAGCATAGAAAAGCAAGAGGCTATCCCAGAGCAACTGCTGAGATAGCCTTTTCTATGAGCGATTTCCTACGGGTGAATACCAATATAGGAAAACACTCTTGTTAGAAGGTTTGGAGGAAAGACACATGAAGATTAACTGGGAAAACAAAGCCTTTCGAGGGATTAATAAGCTGTTGGATTTGTATTTGGCTGGATTTCTTTGGGTTGTATTTTGTATCCCGGTAGTGACAGTGGGAGCTTCTACTACCGCACTTTACTATACGGTTCGAAAGAGTATCAAAGGGGACCGGGGCTACGTCTGGGGAAACTTTTGGAGCGCCTTTAAGGACCATTTTTTGGATTCCGTCAAGATTACGGTAATCTTTGAAATTCTTCTGGGATTTGTGGTGTTGGACCGCAAAATTATGGAAAGCTTTTTGCAACAGGGAAGTAAGCTTGGACTGTTTTACTATTTCTTTTTGGTGCTTCAGTTTCTAATGATTGCATGGTGGCTATGGACGGCATTCTATCGCGCCCGTTTCACACAGACCTGGAAGCTGTCCATCAAAAACGCAGCCATCTTAACCTTTGCACATTTGCCGTGGACCATCGCCATGGTTGCCATCGTTATCCTGGTATCCATTGTGGTGTGGGCATCCATTTTTTACATGTTTATGATGCCATTGCTTCCGATGGTGCCATCCTTAGTGTGCTTTGGCTGTGATATCTTCCTGGAGCCAATCTTTAGACGCTATATGTCAGAGGAGGATTTAAAGGCTCAGGAGGAATTGGATAAGGAAAGATAAAGAAGAGATTTACAGAAAAGGAAGGCCCTTATCTCCTACTGGGAGGTAAGGGCTTCTGTTATGGATTTCCGCAGGGCTGACAGGGTGGAGCCAATCATTTCCTTGGTCTGCATGTCAGCCTGATTTAATTTCTTAAGAATGCTCATGATGGTCTGAGGCTTGGTAAGATCTGTGATTTTTTCGGGCTTTGCATCCATAATAATTCCATATACGGCGGTGACAAATTCCTCTCTATCCTCCTTGGAAAGTCCCGCGAGCCAGGACCGGAGGGAGGTGTCTACAAATCGGCTTCCGGAATCTACGGAGTCTACCGTAAGGAAAGCGGGACCCTCCATTTCCCAGGAATATGGTTCATGCTGGGAGATTCCCATGTTGGAGCTCTTTACCACCTGATAAGGCTCCTCATGTTCCAATAGCATCCCCACAACGGAGGATTGTGGAACAAAGGTGTGAATCTTTGGAATAATGGCCTGATAACCAGGGGTTTCCAGGAATTTCTGCACAAAACCCGGACCGTCGTAATTATATACATCAACCAGACGCTTCTGGGTGCGTCCGTCCAGAGAAGCACCGGAGTAGAGCGAAAGATTTCCGCCCTTGGAGTGGCCACAGACAATAAATCTTCCCCGAAGAGCTCTGGTGGCTTCTTTTAGATATTCCATAGCATACTTCTGTCCGGGAAGCTCATCCATAAATCCAAGGTTCATGTCCTCCTTCCAGCCTACCAGAGTATGGTCGGTGCCGCGAAAGATGACTGCGTAAAGCCCCCTCTCCAATCCAATGGTATAGGCGGCAAATTGCACCTCAATCTCCTGGTCAAGAATGGATCTGTGAGAAATCACAGGGAGGGAGCCATAGCGCTTGCTGTTTCCCATAAGCTGTAAAAGCATCTTGTCTTTCTCGGTTCGAATGCGTGAATTCTGTTCCTCCTGGGAACCGCTGAAGAACTGCCTGGAAAGCTCCTGAATGGTCACGAATGACTGAAAATCGTCACCGACCAAATCCCCAAAGCGGAGATAGGAAAAAGCAGAGAACACCAGTCCGTCCACTTCATTGAAACCATCCACAGATAAGTCTAAATCCCCACGCCACTTGATATAGTCTAAAAGATTCCCCATAAACGCCTCCTGAACAGGTATCTGTTCGCTAAGTCTTTCTGTTACTTCTATCATACTACGAATATCCATTTTGGGTAGTGGTTTTCACAGAAAAATTAGTCTAAATTTGGTTATATTTAACGAAATGTAAAATAGTTTAGGGAAAAGTAAATAAAATCATTGAACCCAGGGTGAGAACCTATTATAATAAGAAGGAAAAGAATGATATGTGCATGGCGAAAGGGATACGCTGCACATAGGGAAAGGGGATTTTACCATGAAAAAGAAGACTGTAATAGGAGGAATCCTGGGGGTTGCCATAGTAGCTGTGGCGGGGATTTTGATTTTTACAAACAAGGATCGGTTTCTAAAGGAGGATACCAGTGGGATGGACTTTACCGTGAGCTATGAAGGGATTGCAACAAAGGATATCAGCTCAGGGGCGGCGGTTCATGATCCGTCCATAGTAAAGGATGAGGATACCTACTATATTTTTGGCTCTCATATGGTGGGGGCAGCATCCACCGATCTGAGAGATTGGGATCAGTTTGGGGGAGGATATACCAAGAAAAATAGCATTTATGGAGATATTCTTACCAGAAACGAAGATATTTTCGCATATTCAGGAAATCGTAAGAGCGCCATTCCTACCGATGACAAGAAGACACATGTGTGGGCGCCGGATGTGGTGTACAACCCTGTTATGGGAAAATGGATGATGTATTACTGTACCACCTCCACCTGGAACGCATCCAACCTTTGCTTTGGGGTGTCAGATGCAGTGGATGGACCGTACGAATGGCAGTCGGCTTTGATCTACTCCGGCTTTACCAAGAAGAACATAGAGGACACCAATGTGCTGGATGTGGTGGACGAAAAGTGGGTAAATGACCACTACTATTTCAGTGGGGAATACAATTATACCCAGTATCCAAATGCTATTGATCCGTCTATCTTTTTTGATCAGGATGAGAGAATGTGGATGGTATACGGCTCCTGGTCAGGAGGCATTTATCTGTTGGAGTTAGATCCGGCAACAGGCCAGGTGATTTTCCCGGAGGCGGACGAAGAGAACCAGGTTGACCCATACTTTGGAAAAAGACTTTTGGGCGGCGGACACAAATCCATTGAAGGACCGTATATCCAGTATGATGAGGCTACCGGTTACTATTACCTGTTCGTGTCTTATGGTGCCCTTACCAGTGATGGGGGATATCAGATTCGCGTGTTCCGATCAGAAACGGTAGACGGAGAGTATCTGGATATGAATGGAAAGAAACCACAGCTGATGGACGAGGAGCACAAGGCCTTCGGATTAAAGCTATCCGGCAACTACAACCTTCCAAGTCTTGCACTTCCATATATGGCAACAGGCCACAACTCTGCGTTTGTGGATGACGATGGAAAGTTCTATGTGGTATATCATACCAGATTTGCCGATGGCACAGAGAACCACTCTCCAAGAGTAAAGCAGGCTATTATGAACAAAGAAGGATGGCCTTGCATGCTTCCTTATGCAACGGACGGAGAGACCGTGTCAGAGACCGGCTATGACAAGGATGAAGTAGTGGGAAGATACTACATGATCAATCAGGGAACCTCTATCAGCAATAAGATTGCAGAGCCGGTTATTGTATACCTGACCAAGAAGGGAAATGTATTTGGAGAGGGAATAGAAGGAACCTGGGAGATGGAAGAAGGCACTTATTATATGAACCTGACCTATGGAGATGTTACCTACAGCGGAGGCTTCTGTCAGATGAAGGATGAAGCCGGTACAGAGGTTATGACATTTTCTGCAGTGGGAGAGAACAAGAGTATCTGGGGTGTAAAGTATTAGGAATATGACAGAGCAAAAAAAGAAGGTCTGCAAACGCTGTCTCCTTAGGGAGATGGCGGAAGCAGACCGGGTAATGATTGAAAAATACAAAGCAGCAATCAAGGGAGAGGACCGGGTGCCGGAAGAACTCTACGAAAAGCGCCTGGCCACCTGCAAGGAGTGTGAGCACTTAAATGAAGGCACCTGCGGAGCCTGTGGCTGTTACGTGGAGCTTAGAGCCCTGGCGGAGGTGAGCCACTGCCCTTATAGCCGCTGGTAAATGTACGGATGAATTGCTTACTGTAAATGGTCGCCGTTTGTGGCCTGAGGATTGTCGATTGGGACATAATGGATGTTTACCTTGATGTCCTGTCCGTAGTTTCCGAAGGACTTACCGAAAATGGTGAGACCACCAACATTGGCAGCACTTTCATCTATGCCGAGACGGAAACGGATATTGCTTCTGGAGTCCAGATGGAAGCTGTCGATGGTAACGTCGGAAATCTGAAGACCGTCGATGAAGGTTCCTTTGCGGTTAATTACTAACAGCTTCAATAAACCATATTGATTCCAGTTGGAATACCACCAGTCAGGGGTAAAAATGCCTCGGACATCTCCAAAATCTCCAGGGCTGGTCCACTGACCGATGCATACGTCATTGAGATAGAAGCTGATATCACTAGGCCAGTCGTTGTTGATACCGGGTGCTTCGGAGCTGAGCTCCATAGACATGGTAATCTGAGTGATGCGCTGGGATGCAGGGATAAAATTCGGAATGACATATTCTACATATCCCTTTGTAAACCAGAGGATATCTGCATTGAAGCGATCCGGATGCTCGAAATACCGAGGATCATCTACCTCTCCCACAATGTTCTGGGAAGAGGCTAATCCACAGGTAGGAGATATGCTGTGATCACAGTAGTGTCCGATCTTGATTTCGGTGCTGTACACATTGGCTTTGTCCTCCTTTTGAAGCTCCACAAGAATACTGTCGTGGGCCGGAGTGCAAAGCTTTTGGTTGCCATGACCTTCCGCTTCATTAGAGATTCGAACAAGGCCGGTGGATTCTAATTTCTTCATATGGCTTGTCAGAGCTCCGTTGGTAATGGAGAGGCGACTGGCCAATTCATTCATGTTCATTGGACCATTCTCTAAGAGAATATTTAAAATTTCGATTCGTACTTCGGAACCTAAGGCTTTGAATACTTCAAGCCCGTCCGTTAGGGATGTAATACGTAACATACGACCTCCTAACAATCTTACGTATAGTTTGGAAATATCTAAACTAAATTATACTGAATCCCGTAAAAATGTCAATGTAGGTCATTATATGTTTACAAAAACTTAAAATAAAAGTAATAAATCGAAAAAGTGTATACAGGAAAATGCGTAAAATCGTTATTTGCCAAGATACTTAAGATATACCTAAACTAATTTATAAATATTAAAAACTAACAACTGTTGCCTGTGGAATAAGCAAAAGAAATTCCAAGAAGCAAAGAAAGGGGAAACATGAGAAAAAGCAAATTACAGACCATGGAACTCAACAAAGTCAGGGTAGAAGATTCCTTTTGGAATAAATACACTCGTCTGGTGACCAAGGAAATCATACCCTATCAGTGGAAGGCCTTAAATGATGCCATACCGGACGCAGAGAAAAGCCATTGTATGGAGAATTTTCGTGTGGCGGCAAAGGAGACGGAAGGAACCTTTGAAGGCTTTGTTTTTCAAGATACAGATTTGGCTAAATGGTTGGAAGCGGTGGCTTATTCTCTTTCCTATGAACCAAATCCAAAGCTGGAGGAGGTGGCAGATGAGGCCATTGAACTTGTAGGAAGGGCTCAGGAGGAAAATGGATATCTGGACACCTACTTTAGTATTCTCTATCCGGGAAAACAGTTCTGTAACCTGAAGGAGGGTCACGAGCTCTACACCGCAGGGCATTTTATGGAGGCAGCGGTGGCCTATTATAAGGTCACAGGGAAAAGAAGGCTTTTGGAAATCATGGAGAAAGAAGCAGATCTGATCTGTCAGGTGTTCCATACAAAAGAGTATGAAAATGCGGTGCCGGGTCATGAGGAAGTGGAATTGGCGTTGGTGAAAATGGCTGAGGTTACCGGCAAAAATAAGTACCTTCAGATGGCGAAGGATTTTGTGGAGCGCAGAGGCTGTGAGCCAAATTATCTGCGCCATGAACACGAGAAGGAAACCTATATTGATGTGTGGCATGATGTCAATATGTACAGGGATGCCTATGGTCAAAATCATTTGCCTGTAAGGGAACAAAAAACAGCAGAGGGTCATGCGGTGCGTGCGGTATATCTGTATTCCGGAATGGCAGACGTGGCATACGGATATGGGGATGAGAGCCTGTTTGACGCCTGTGAAACCCTCTATAACAACATTGTGGAGAAGCGTATGTACCTTACCGGAGGAATTGGTAGCTCCGGGATATTGGAACGGTTTACCACAGATTATGACCTCCCAAATGACAGGAATTACTCCGAAAGCTGTGCCTCCATCGGTCTTGCAATGTTCTGCAGAAGAATGGCTCAGATTACCGGAGACGCAAAATATGTAGACACCATGGAACGGGCACTGATGAATACGGTGCTGTCCGGAATAGCCATGGATGGAAAAAGCTTTTTCTATGTAAACCCGCTGGAGGTGTGGCCGGACAACTGTATGGATGGAACCTCCCTGGAACACGTAAAACCGGTGCGGCAAAAATGGTTTGGCTGCGCCTGCTGTCCGCCAAATATTGCCAGAACCCTGGCATCTCTGGGTGAATATCTGGCATTTACAGGGGAAAATGAGCTTTGGATCAATCTGCTGGTGGGTGGCCGGTTAGAGGTTACGTTTTCCGGAAAACAGGTAAGGGTGAAAATGGAAAGTCAATTTCCGTGGGAAGGAAGCTACGACCTTTCTTTTGACGGGGAGGAGGCCGCAGAAGGGGTTCTTTATCTAAGAATTCCGGAGTATGGGCAAAATCCAAGAATCACCATAGATGGAGAATCGATTGCCTATACTGTGGAAAAAGGATATGCGGTATTGAGACAACCGTGGAAAAATCAGAAGGTATCCCTTCGGTTTGACATGCCGGCTCAATTTGTGCGGGCAAACCCAAGGGTGCGGGCGGATATCGGAAAGGTTGCAGTGGTAAAGGGACCATTGGTCTATTGCCTGGAGCAGCAGGACAATGGAGAGAACCTTCCGGGTATCTGGGTAGATACCAAGGAGCCGCTACAGGAGGTGTTTGACAGCGAGCTTTTAGGTGGAGTCGTCAAAATTACCGCCAAAGGAAAGCGAATTCAGGAACAGGAGTGGACAGGAAGAAAGCTGTACGGAACGGGAAAGGTGTCATGGAAGGAGACCACGCTGACCTTGGTACCGTACGCAAACTGGGGAAATCGGATACCGGGAGAAATGCTGGTTTGGATGAAGGAACTGCACTAAGCAGTTCCTTTTTTGCGATTTTTTCGGTATAATAGTACCTATGACAGAGTTAGAAAATTACTACAACAAATTTAATGAGGAAAAAAGATTGGATAGCAGGCATGGACAGGTAGAGTATATTACTTCCATGAAATACATCCACAAATATCTGGAACAGCTGGGAAAGAAGCCGGAGGAGATAAAGCTTCTGGACATAGGAGCAGGAACCGGCCGCTATAGCGTGCCCCTTGCAGAGGAAGGCTATGATGTCACCGCAGTGGAGCTGGTAAAGCATAACCTGGGAAGACTCAAGCAGAAAAGTGATAAGGTGAAAGCGTACCAGAGAGATGCCAGAAAGCTCAATAAGATTCCGTCGGATACCTTTGATCTGACCCTGGTATTTGGTCCCTTGTATCATCTCCACAGCAAAGAGGACAAGGTAAAAGCGCTGATGGAGGCAAAGCGCGTCACCAGGCCGGGAGGATACATTCTGGTAGCCTATATTATGAACGAGTTCAGCGTCATTACCTATGGATTAAAGGAGCGTCACCTTTTAGAAGCAGTCCGGGAGGGAATGCTGGACGAGAGCTATCATACCACCGATAAGGGAAATTCACTTTACAGCTTTGTACGTCTGGAGGATATTGATGCGCTCAACGAAGAGGTGGGGCTTACCAGATTGCAGATTATTGCGGCAGATGGCATGGCGAACTATTTTCGGCCATTTTTAAATGCATTAACGGAGCCGGAGTTTGAGGAGTATGTGAAATATCATTTGTCTACCTGTGAGCGTATGGATCTGATGGGAGCAAGCAGCCATACCGTGGACATTTTGCAAAAATAAATCGCAAAGAGGGGAACTTTGAGGAATGAGTTCAGGAAAAAAGAGGAAAAAGAAGGCCACAGTCCGGGTGTTGGTAAGCCTATTGTTTCTGGCGGCTGTGCTGATTCTGGTGCTTTTATTTGAACCTGCATCGGACGGGATGAGTCTGTTTCAAAAGCTATGGGAGAAGGACACTCCCACAGAGACACAGACTCAGGAAACCCAGGAAGCACTAGACACGGAGACGGAGCTTGCAGAAGTGTCCGAAGTCTATGAACCAAAGATTGTTACGGTGACAATAAGTGCAGCAGGAGATTGTACCTTTGGTCCTACCCACAGGAGAGGCTATGAAGGCACCTTCCACGAATACTATGACAATTATGGAAAAGACTATTTCTTTAAAGGCGTAAAGGAACTGTTTGAAAAAGATGATTTTACACTGGTGAATCTGGAGTGTGCATTGACCAATGCAGAAGCCCATATGGATAAAGAATTCTGCCTAAAGGGAAGACCGGAATATGCCCAGATTCTCCCGGCGGCATCCATTGAGGGTGTCACCATGGCCAACAATCACACCCAGGATTATTTTGAGCAGGGACTGGAGGATACCAAGAACGCCGTGACCCAGGCAGGAGTCGAGTATGCTTTTTACGACAAGGATGGCACATATACCACGGAGGATGGAATTACCATCGGCTTTGTATCCAGCAGCTTTTTGTCCTATGGGGCAGACAGGGAAGAGCATATGAAAAATGGAATAGCCCGGTTAAAGGAACAGGGGGTAGATCTGATTATCGCCTGCTGTCACTGGGGCATCGAAAGAACCTATTATCCGGAGGACTATCAGAAAAATATGGCCCATAATTGTATTGACTGGGGCGCCGATCTGGTTCTGGGGTGTCATCCTCACGTGATACAGGGGGTAGAGGTATATCAGAACAAACCGATTATCTACAGCATGGGTAACTTCTGCTTTGGCGGAAACACCAATCCTTCCGACAAGAACAGCTTTGTCTATCAGCAGACCTTTACCTTTGTGGATGGGATGCTGCAACCGGACATTCAGGCAAAGCTGATTCCGTGCACCATAAGCAGCACGCTGGCATATAATGATTACCAACCAACCATTGCTGCGGGAGATAAAAAGCAAGAGATTATCGATTTATTAAATACATATTCCAAGGATTTGTCCGATGCTTACCTGGATGAAGAGGGTAACCTTGTGGTAAATTCCTCAGATATGGAACTACAATCTGAAATGGAATAAAAGGAGAAAAGCCATGTTTTTTGGTAAGGAAGATTTAAATGTGATTCACGGGGCAGACCCGTTGAAGCCGTTGGATGTAATTGAAGGATTTCAGGTGAGACCCGGTCTGTTTCGAATGGTAGGAGCCTATAAGACCGGCGTGGGAGTAAGCTTTACGATTTATTCTCATGGAGCCACCAGCTGTACCTTGCTTTTGTTTCGACCAATGGAGCAGGAGCCCTATGCGAAAATCCCTTTTCCGGACCGCTACCGAATCGGAAACACCTGGTCCATGATCGTCTATGGATTGAGCGAGGATTTTGAATATGCCTTCCAGATGGACGGACCATACGACCCACAGAAGGGAAAGATATTTAACAAGGAGCACATTTTGCTGGATCCATATGCCATGGCTGTTACCGGTCAGAGACATTGGGGAGAAAAACCGGAAGGAGGAAAAGACTTTGTCTACAAGGCGAGAGTGGTGGAGAATACCTTTGACTGGGGCAAGACCTCCTCTCCTCAGCTTCCTTTTTCGGATCTGGTTATCTATGAGACCCATGTAAGAGGATTTACCAAAGACTCATCCTCCAAGGTAAATGGTCCTGGTACCTTCGAGGGACTTAGACAGAAAATCCCATATCTGAAGGACTTGGGAATCAATGCGGTAGAGCTTATGCCAATCTTT
>JALEPP010000020.1 GCA_022767075.1 Agathobacter sp.
GACGCTAAGGCTGATTGGCTCTATGAGCTTCCAATGTGGAATGACATCTTTGATAAAGAGACCAAACGTAAACTGTTCTTAGAGCAGAAAAAATCCGGAACTGTTATCGTAGGTAAAAAAGTAGGACGTAACGATCCATGCCCATGCGGTTCTGGCAAAAAATATAAACAGTGCTGCGGTAGATAATAGTTCCGTGGATATGTATATTACCTCCTTTTTTGAAACATACTGTTAATGTATCAAAGCAAAGGAGGTATTTTTATGACAAATCTTGGTTGTACCGTAGACAATTGTGTTTACAATGCAAATCAGCATTGCAAAAAGGATGAGGTGCTTGTGAAGGGACGAAACGCACACAAGACCTCAGACACTTGCTGCGACAGCTTCTGTGATAAGAGCGACGCATCTTGTAGTAATTGTAGATAATTTGGTTTGATGCCCGATGCCTATGGATACATAGGCATCGGAATGGAGTACATATTATGGATTGGATGATTTATTTCCCGAACCTGCATATACAACTGGAAAATGTAGGGAAAGCTTTTTATATAGGAGATTTTGCGATTACCTTTTATGGAATCATTATTGCCATAGGCATGCTGCTTGGACTGGGAATTGCTTATTATGATGCAAAGCGGACGGGACAGAATCCGGAGACCTATGTAGATCTTGCCATCATTGCAATTATTACATCTATTATCGGTGCACGTCTCTACTATGTGGCGTTCCGGTTTGAGCATTACAAGGACAATCTGCTTTCCATTTTCAATCTAAGGCAGGGTGGTCTTGCTATCTATGGTGGAGTTATCGCGGCGATTATTACCGTATTTGTTTTTGCGAGAGTTAAAAAGCTGAGCTTCCCGCTGATTTGCGATACCGCAGGCCTTGGTTTGATTCTGGGACAGATTATCGGTCGCTGGGGCAATTTCTTCAACAGGGAAGTGTTCGGTGGCTATACGGACAATATTTTTGCCATGCAGCTTCCGGTATCGGCGGTGCGCCAGTCAGACATTACCCCGGAGCTTGCAGAGCATATCATAAATATTGGAGGTGTGGATTTCATTCAGGTTCATCCTACCTTCTTGTATGAGTCCCTGTGGAATCTTGGTGTGCTGATCATCATGCTATTGATCAGAGAACACAAGAAGTTTGATGGTGAAATCTTTTTGATTTATCTGTTTGGATATGGCGTAGGAAGATTCTGGATTGAGGGAATCCGCACGGATCAGCTGATGCTTCCGGGCATCAATTATCCGGTATCTCAGGCTCTGGCCCTTGTGATGGCAATTGTGGCCTTTGTATGGATCCTTTATGGGCGACGCCACCACAAGAACCCACCTACCCTTGGAATTAAGAATCCAAAACGTACAAATGAATAGCGTATAAGTGCCTTACAACTCCCCTTTTCCCCACTTTGTGGTAGAAAAGGTGTGTTTTTTTGATATAGGAAAAAAGTCCAATTTTTTTTGAATATCCCTTGATTTGAAGGCTTGTATGGAGTATTATTAAGTAAAAGTGGAGGAAAGTGGAGCGTTTTACCATGAAAGTGGTGAGAAGTGGTAGAAAAACAGAACACTTTTCAGACAGGAAAGGAGGATGTGCGGGTCATGTTCATGGGCGAATATAACCATTCTATAGACCAAAAGGGACGACTGATTGTTCCTTCCAAGTTTAGGGAGCAGCTTGGCAATGAGTTTGTTGTGACCAAAGGTCTGGATGGATGCTTATTTGTATATTCCAATGAAGAATGGCAGCGCATCGAAGAGAAATTCCGTGAGATTCCACTTACCACAAAAGATGCGAGAAAATTCTCCAGATTCTTCTTTGCAGGAGCGGCTACCTGTGAAGTGGACAAGCAGGGTAGAATCCTTTTACCTTCCAATCTGAGAGAGTATGCGGCAATAGAGAAAGAAGTCGTAAGCGTTGGTGTTCTCAGCCGAGTAGAGATCTGGAGTAAGGATCGCTGGAGCGAGAACGGGGATTACGATGATATGGATGAAATCGCAGAGCACATGGCTGAGTTAGGGTTAGGTATCTAAAATGGAATTTAAACATTATTCAGTACTACTGGAGGAGACAATTGAAAATCTTAACATTAAGCCTGATGGAATCTACGTAGATGGAACCTTAGGCGGTGGTGGTCATTCATTAGAAATCTGCAGAAGACTGGGACCAAGCGGTCGTCTGATTGGGATTGATCAGGATAAGGATGCAATTGCAGCAGCCACGGAGCGACTTAAGGAGCATGGGGATAAGGTTACCATTGTAAGAAGCAATTACGCCAATATGAGACAGGTTCTACAGGATCTTGGAATCCAAAAGGTGGATGGAATCGTATTAGACCTTGGAGTAAGCTCCTTCCAGCTGGATACACCGGAGAGAGGATTTACCTACCGTGTGGAGGATGCTCCTCTCGATATGCGAATGGATGACAGACAAGCTCTTACCGCAAAAGAGATTGTGAATACCTACAGTGAGATGGAGCTGTTCCGTATCATCAGGGATTACGGAGAAGACCGTTTCGCAAAGAATATTGCAAAGCATATCTGTGAAGCAAGAAAAGAGAAAGAAATTACCACCACAGGAGAGCTGAACGCTATTATTAAGGGGGCAATTCCCATGAAGGTTCAGGTGACGGGAGGGCATCCTTCTAAGAGAACCTATCAGGCTCTTCGTATTGAGTTGAACAGAGAACTGGATGTGCTAAGAGATAACTTAGATGATATGATTGACCTTTTGAAGGAGGACGGAAGATTATGCATTATCACCTTCCATTCCTTAGAGGATCGTATCGTAAAGAGCAGTTTTCGTAAGAATGAAAATCCATGTACCTGCCCAAGTCATTTTCCGGTATGTGTATGTGGCAACAAATCAAAGGGAAAAGTAATCTCGAGAAAGCCGATTCTTCCAAGCGAAGAAGAGTTGGCGGAGAATTCCAGATCAAAGAGTGCGAAACTTAGAGTGTTTGAGAGACAAGAGTAGTAGTTAAGGAGTAGTAGTTATGGCAAGAACGACAACGAGTCAGGGAAAAAGATATTATGTTGATGGAAATACGGTCAGAGAGCTAAACCCGGAACGGGAGGCCGAGAGACGGAGACAGCAACAGCAAAGAGAAGCGGAGAGAAGAAAACGCAATCGTCAGAATGCCGCAAGAAGAAATCGCCAGAGAACTCTCTCTATGAGCAAGGGATATATGGCTTTTCTTGCATCCTGTGTGGTGTTAGTGGCAGTTGTGGCAGGATATTATGTAAAATTGCAGTCTCAGGTTACAACCACAATGAGACAGGTGGCTGCATTGGAAAGTCAGATTACGGACTTGAAATGTGACAACGATGCAAAATATAAGACCATCGCAACCTCTGTGGATTTGGATTACATCAGGGATGTTGCGATGAATCAGCTTGGAATGAATTATGCCAGAGCGGATCAGATTGTGTATTATTCGGTGGATAACAGCAACTACATGAATCAGTATCGAGATATCCCTCAGTAACAGGAGTATGAGATTTGGCAACGAAAAAGAACCCCAAAAGAAAACGAAAGACAATCAAATTATCAAAATACATGCACGGAAAACTGTTCATCCTTTTTTTGGTGATAACAGGTGTTCTGTGCTTTTTGATTGTTCAGATTACAAGAATCAATTATAACGACAGTGAGAAATATAAGAAGATTGTACTTTCCCAGCAGTCCTATGATAGTGTGACCATTCCTTTTCAAAGGGGGGATATTGTAGATGCTAAGGGAACGGTGCTTGCAACCAGCAACGCGGTATATAATGTAATCCTTGACTGTTATGTGCTGACGCACAATGAAGAGGCCATCGAATCGACTCTGCAGGCACTGGTTACCTGTTTCCCGGAAGAGATGACCTATGAACAGCTCAAGGACTACGTGACAAACAGGAAAGACAGTAAGTATATTGTACTGGCCAAAAAGCTTAGCTATAGCAAGGTACAGCCCTTTATTGAACTGCAGGAATCAGAAGAAAATGCCGGAAAGATAAAGGGTGTCTGGTTTGAAACCGAATACCAAAGAGAGTATCCCTACAACACCCTGGCAAGCTCCGTGCTTGGATTTGTAGCGGCTGGAAATGTGGGAACCATTGGCCTTGAGAATTATTACAATGATGTATTAAACGGTGTCAATGGGCGAGAGTATGGATATCTCAATTCAGACAGTGACTTTGAGAAGACGGTAATACCGGCGGAGGATGGTGCGACAATTGTTACCACCATCGATATCAATGTGCAGTCCATTGTGGAGAAGAAGATCAAAGAATGGAACGATGCTTATGCCAACATAGCAAGAACCGGAGCGGGAAGCGATAATACAGCGGTCATTATTATGAACCCCAATAACGGTGAGATTCTTGCAATGGCACAGTATCCTACCTTTGACTTGAACAATCCAAGGTCTCTGGAAGGACTTTATCCTGCAGAACAGCTGGAGGCAATGAGCGACGATGATACTATGGATGCACTGAATAAGCTGTGGCAGAACTTCTCTATTACACATACCTATGAGCCGGGTTCCGTACAGAAGCCTTTTACCGTTGCGGCAGGGCTG
>JALEPP010000063.1 GCA_022767075.1 Agathobacter sp.
AAGGAAATCGAGGTTGATGCAGTATGCGACGGTGAGGACATCTTAATTCCGGGTATCATGGAGCATATCGAGAGAACCGGTGTCCATTCCGGAGACAGTATCTCCGTATATCCGGCACATTCCATCAGCGATGATGTAAAGGCTACCATCGTTGAGTACACCAGAAGACTTGCAAAGGCTCTTCATGTCATCGGTCTGATCAACATTCAGTTCATCGTAATGGACAATCAGGTATATGTGATCGAGGTAAACCCTCGTTCCTCAAGAACAGTACCATACATCAGCAAGGTAACGGGTATTCCAATCGTTGACCTGGCTACCAAGGTGATTATCGGAAATACCATCCGTGGACTTGGCTATGAGCCGGGACTAGCTCCGGCTGCGGACTATATTGCAATCAAGATGCCGGTGTTCTCCTTCGAGAAGCTTCGTGGAGCTGAAATTTCTCTTGGACCTGAGATGAAATCTACCGGAGAATGTCTTGGTATTGCAAAGACCTTTAATGAGGCCCTTTACAAGGCCTTCCTTGGGGCTGGAATTACACTTCCTAAGCACAAGCAGATGATTATGACCTTAAAGGATGCTGACAAAGAGGAAGGTGTTGGCGTAGCCAAACGTTTTGAAGCTCTGGGCTACAAAATCTACGCAACCAGAAGTACTGCAAAATACCTAAAGGAGCATGGCGTAAACGCACTTCGCGTTAACAAAATCAATCAGGAATCTCCAACTGTCATGGACTTAATCCTTGGACACAAAATCGACCTTGTAATCGATACTCCAACCCAGGGACGCGACAAAACCAGAGACGGATTCCTTATTCGCCGTAACGCAATCGAGACAGGAGTTCACTGCCTCACCTCGTTAGATACCGCCAACGCACTTGCACTTTCCCTCGAAACAGCAAACGGAAAGCTTACCCCGGTAGACATTGCAACTGTCAAAAATATCTAGCATTTTCACATAACACACCCCCTCGGGAACCAATCTCCCGAGGGGTTTTTCTATCCTCTCCCACAGCCTTTCCTACCGGGGCGCTACATGGCGCGGGTCCAAGGGGAGGAAGGCCCACTGTGGCGGACATAAGGGGACTGTCCCAGTTATTCGGACGCAAGAATTTTCGCCGTATGATTTGGCCTCTTTCGATTATTCGAGTTCGGCAAAGTTGGGACAATCCGGCCAAGAGTATCCGCCAGAAGAAGGAACACGGTTTCGCGACAAGCCGTTGCTCCTCTTGGAGGCGTCCTGAACGATATATCGGGGGCGGTTCTGTTTGCGGCTCGAAGAACGACAAACAGAGAGCCCCCGAAATAAAATTCGTGAAGGCGCCTCCTTAGAGGAGCAGGCGCGAAGCGACTAGTGTCCTTCTCTGGTGGATATTCTTGGCGGATTGTTCAAACCTTGCCGGACTCGAAAATTGAGGCCAAATCATACGGCTGAAAATTCTAGGCATCCTCATAAAAGGACAGTCCCCTTATGTCCGCCACAGTGGGCCTTCCTTCCCTTGGGCCCGCGCCATGTAGCACCCCGGTAGGAAAGGCTGTGGGAGAGGATAAAACCCCCAGAGATTGGTTCCCTGGGGGTTGTGATAGTCTGTGAAAATGCTAGTAGAAGACGTTGCCACCGATGGAGATGCCGTCGATGGTTCCGTTGTCGCTGCGGAAATAGAGGCAGTTCACGGTGGTGGTGCCTGAAAGAACTTCGTTGGCAGCCTGCTGAGCGCTGGCAGAGACGCCGGTCTGCATGACCAGAGCCAGACGACCTGAGGCGGCTGGGGAGAATTGATTGGGCTGGTATACCACCTCTGTGATGGTGTTGGGAAAGGCGGAGCTTCGCACACGGTTCATAATGACGGAACCTACTGCAAGCTGACCATCGTAATGGCTGGGACCTGCCTCACACTGGATGATGGCAGCCAGGAGATAGGCTTCTCCCTCCGCTGGAGTGACAGGAGAGTTGTTGCCTGCAATTTCAGCCTCCTGGTCCTTGATCTTGTCCATGTCGAGCTGTTGCTTTGCCTGCTCTTCCCGAAGCTTTCTTTCGTATTCCTCCATGGCAGCAATTTTTTCTGCATAGTTTTCAATTTCGTTTTGTTTTTGCTCAATATCATCTTCATTGGAAGAAATCTCATTTTGAAGACTGGAAGCCTTGGCGGTGAGAGTGGTCTTGTCGTTTTGTAATTGCTCCTTTTGGGCAATCAGCTCAGAATGCTTGGTGTCCAGCTCCTCCTTGTAGGCGGCAATCTGCCTGATGTTTTCCTGATAGCTGTTTAGCATCTCTCTGTCATAGCGGTTGAGCTCGGCGGTGTATTCTACCCGGTTCAGGAAGCTTGCGAAATCCTCCGCTTCGATAAGTAGCTGGAAAAAAGAAGCATTTCCATTTTCGTAGATGTACTGGATGCGGGATTTCATGCTGGCATACTGCTCATCCGCAAGCTTCTGGGTGGCCTCCAGGTTCTTTTCTGTCTCAGTGATGGATGCCTCCGTGGCAGCAATCTCATCCATAAGAGAAGAGATTGTTTCACTGATATTGTAAATCTCTGAGTTCACACCAGCCATGGATTCCTTCAGCTGATCCTTTT
Organism: Agathobacter sp.; assembly: GCA_022767075.1. Lineage (GTDB taxonomy): Bacteria > Bacillota > Clostridia > Lachnospirales > Lachnospiraceae > Roseburia. Next base: position 2,579 of record JALEPP010000063.1, read on the forward strand.
CTTTTTTTAGCTTTTCTGCTTCTTCCTGTGCCTTTTTCTGCTCCTCCTTAAGCTCATTGATGGAGGACGCTTCCGTGGTAAAGTGGAATGCGCCTGCCAACAGGAGGACACCAAGAAAAAGACAACAGAAACGTTTATGTTTCATACGCAAAAGTCGTTTGCACCTCTTTTTCAAATAATCCATTGGAAATGAGCCCATAATTTGGCGTCATACCTATCATAGCAGATTGTATTTGTTCGTTCAATATGTTAAAATTTGGGTTGAAATTATTAGATTTTTCTCTATTTTGTATAGAAAAATTTCTGCTATAAGAATCCAATGAAGAACGACGGGGGGAATGGTATGCAGTTTGTAAAAGCCTGTGACGTAAAGCCGGGAATGCGATTGGCGAAACCAATCTACGATAGAAGAGGGGTACTCCTCTATGACCGCGATATTAAGATCACAGAACCGGTAATGAAAAGTATTGAGCATTTTGGCTTGATTGGAATATATATTTTGGAACCGGCGGAGCCGTTGCCACCATTGTCGGAGGATGATATTCAGTTTGAGAAGCATCAGACCATGTATTTGTTTCTACTGATTGAATGCATCGAAAAGATTCAGACCGGGGTGCTGCCTCCACAGTTCCATACCCTGATGACCAGCATTCAAAAGGAGTATGGACAGCTGGATCACCTGATCAACTTCAATCAGAACTTAAGAAGCTCCGATGACTTTATGTATAAGCACTCTATCAATACTGCGATTCTGGTAACCATGCTTTCCAATGCATTGATGCTTTCCCAGGAGGAGAAGGACTGCCTGTTGGCGGTTTCGCTTCTTTACTCGGTGGGGTACAGCACGGTGCCTAAGCACATTATGGACAAGGGTACCGACTTATCGGATGAGGAGATGGATGAAATTCAGCGACATTTGGAGAATGGTTACCTTGGAATCCAGCAACGGATACCTAAGAACGCCTTGCCTCCAAAATCAATGATTATGCTAGAGTATTATATCTTTCGAAATAGCAGAAGTCAGGGACAGCGATTTGAAAAGGTTGCGGGGCAGTATGTCCGCCTGGCCAGTATTATTTCGGTTGCCAGCATGTATGATCAGCTTACCGCCATCAATGTGAATCACGAGCCGTTGTCAGAGATTATGGCGATGCAGGTGCTGAAAGCCAATCCCGAGAAATATGCTCCTGACATTGTCGATGCCCTTGCGGACTGCATTCATATTGTTCCGGCCGGAGCAAGTGTGGACCTTTCCAATAAGACAAAGGGAATTGTTCTGGTTGAGAATGAAGACGATTTTATGAGGCCTTTGATTCTGCGTATTGACAACAATCAGATCTATGATTTGAGTAATCCGGTGGTGTTCCGCAATATGCAGATTGTGGACATTATGAAGACCATGGATAATCGTATCGCTATCGATGAGAATACCTTAAAGCTGTTTAAGGCCGATAAACGAATCACAGCTACCGCAGATAAATTCCGTCGCAGTGCCATGCGAAGGCGTGAGGAAGCAAGAAAACGTGCAGAAGAGAAAAAGCTGGAAGGTACCGCACAGCGGCCTACCAATACTCAGGTGGACACCGAAGAGATTCGCAAGCTTCTGGCCGTTTCTACGGAACGACAGCTTTTATCCGAGCAGGCCGGAAGTGGAGCGGTAGGTGCACAGACACCGGCTCCGGCCAAAAAGAAAAAAAGAAAATTAATGTAGACGATTAAGCCAAAGACTGCAATTTATCAGTCAATAGTGGTTAAACAATTAACGAAGTTTTGGAAAAATGTGGTCTTGTGGTATGACCAGAGAACACCACAGAAGTAAAATTTTTTCATGTACCTCTAGAAAAACATTGATTTTGCATGAAAATAGTGGTAAAGTAAAACTGTTAAAAAATTAACACAATTTTTTAGCGGATTTATTATTTTTATCTTTGAAACTACATAGTAAAAGGAGAAAAGAAATGGCAAGAAAAGTTGTATTAGCAGGGGCATGTCGTACCGCAATCGGAAAAATGGGTGGAGCATTAAGCAACACTCCAGCTGCAGACCTTGGAGCAATCGTTATCAAGGAAGCACTTAACCGTGCAGGTGTTAAACCAGAGATGGTTGATGAAGTTAAAATGGGATGCGTTATCCAGGCAGCCCAGGGCCAGAACGTAGCTCGTCAGGCTTCTATCAAAGCAGGACTTCCAATCGAAGTACCGGCAATCACAATCAACGTTGTTTGTGGATCAGGATTAAAATGTGTCAACGATGCAGCTACCATGATTATGGCAGGTGAGGCTGATATCGTAGTAGCAGGTGGTATGGAAAACATGTCTATGGCTCCATACGCTATGACAAAGGCTCGTTTTGGTTACCGTATGAACAATGCAACTATCATCGATACCATGGTTAACGATGCATTGACAGATGCATTCAACCACTATCACATGATGATCACTGCAGAGAATGTATGTGACAAATATGGAATCACAAGAGAAGAATTAGATGAGTTCTCAGCAAACAGCCAGCAGAAATGTGAAGCTGCTATGGCTGCAGGCAAATTCAATGATGAGATCGTTCCAGTACCGGTTAAGGTGAAGAAAGAGATCGTTGACTTCGTTACTGACGAAGGACCACGTGCCGGCACAACAGCAGAGACTCTTAGCAAGTTAAAATGCTGCTCTGGTAAAGAGGGCGGACTTGTTACTGCAGGTAATGCATCAGGAATCAACGACGGTGCAGCTGCAATCGTTGTAATGAGCGAAGAGAAAGCAAAAGAGCTTGGTGTAACTCCAATGGCTACATGGGTAGCTGGAGCACTTGGCGGTGTAGAGCCGGAAATCATGGGTGTGGGACCTGTAGCTTCTACCAGAAAGGTACTTGCTAAGACAGGTCTTACCATTGATGATATCGACTTAATCGAGGCTAACGAAGCATTCGCAGCTCAGTCAATCGCTGTAGCAAGAGACTTGAACTTCGATATGTCTAAGGTTAACGTAAACGGTGGTGCAATTGCACTTGGACATCCGGTAGGAGCTTCCGGATGCCGTATCTTAGTAACACTTCTTCACGAGATGGCTAGATCCGGAAAGAACAGAGGTCTCGCTACCTTATGTATCGGTGGTGGTATGGGATGCTCTACCATCGTTGAGAAGTACTAATCCATTTCTTTTTAAAATAAATCATTGGGGGATGTCGATGCATGACATCCCCTTATAAAGCGATAAACAATATTAGGAGGAATCAAAATGAAAGTTGGAGTTATCGGCGCAGGTACCATGGGACAGGGCATTGCAAAAGCATTTGCTCAGGTAGATGGATATGAGGTTGCTCTTTGCGATATCAAGCAGGAGTGGGCTGAAGGCGGAAAAGACAAAATCGCCAAAGGATACGCTAGATTAGTAGAAAAAGGAAAGATGGAGCAGGAGAAGGTGGATGCCATCCTTGCAAAAATCACTCCTGGCTTAAAAGAAGACTTATGTGCAGACTGCGATTTGATCGTAGAGGCAGCATTTGAGAATATGGAAGTAAAGAAGACAACCTTTGCAGAGCTTGACAAGATTGCAAAGCCAGAGTGCATCTTTGCTTCTAATACCTCTTCTCTTTCTATTACAGAGATTGGTAATGGATTAACCCGTCCAATGGTTGGAATGCATTTCTTCAACCCGGCAGATCGCATGAAATTAATCGAGGTTATCGCTGGCGTGAACACCCCAGTTGAGACTGTTGACGCTATCAAGAAAATCTCAGAGGAGATCGGAAAGACACCGGTACAGGTGAACGAAGCAGCAGGTTTCGTAGTAAACCGTATCTTAATCCCAATGATCAACGAAGCAGCTTTCATCAAAATGGAAGGTGTATCAGATGTTGCTGGTATCGATGCTGCTATGAAGCTTGGTGCTAACCATCCAATGGGACCATTAGAGCTTGGAGATTTCATCGGACTTGATATCTGCCTTGCAATCATGGATGTTCTTTACAATGAGACCGGTGATAGCAAATATCGTGCATGTCCATTGATCCGCAAGATGGTACGTGGTGGAAACCTTGGAGCAAAGAGCGGAAAAGGATTCTACGTTTACAATGCAGATCGTACAAAGACTCCTATTGACGCACAGTAGTAGCGTATAAGGTCGGTCTTGGTGCAGGATAGATAAGGTTGGCCTTGCTGACCATATCTATCGGCACAGGAGACGCTAACGAAAATAATTAGAATAATTAAGGAGAATAAATCATGGATTTCACTTTAGATCAGAAACATGAGATGGCCCGTGACCTGTTCAGACAGTTCGCAGAGACCGAAGTAAAACCTCTTGCTCAGGAAACAGACGAGACAGAGCAGTTCCCTGCAGAGACCGTTGCCAAGATGGCAAAATACGGATTTTTAGGAATTCCTGTACCAAAGGAGTACGGTGGAAAGGGTTGTGATCCACTTACCTATGTGATGTGTGTAGAAGAGCTTTCAAAAGTATGTGCAACAACCGGTGTAATAGTATCTGCACATACCTCTCTTTGCATCGATCCAATTATGACTTACGGAACAGAAGAGCAGAAACAGAAATATGTTACAAAGCTCGCAAAGGGTGAGTTACTTGGAGCATTTGCTCTTACTGAGCCGGGTGCTGGTACTGATGCACAGGGTGCACAGACAAAGGCTGTATTGGATGGAGATGAGTGGGTATTAAACGGATCAAAATGCTTCATCACCAACGGTAAGGTTGCAGACGTTTATATCGTAATCGCTATTACAAGCATTACAGAGGACAAGAGAGGCAGAAAGAAGAAAAACTTCTCTGCATTCATCGTAGACAAGAACACTCCAGGATTCTCATTCGGAACCAAAGAGAAGAAGATGGGTATCCGTGGATCTTCTACATACGAATTGATTTTCGAGGATGCTAGACTTCCTAAGGATGCTTTACTTGGACCTGAAGGAAAAGGATTCCCAATCGCAATGCACACCTTGGACGGTGGACGTATTGGTATCGCTGCTCAGGCTCTTGGTATTGCAGAGGGCGCTCTTGAAAGAACTATTGCATACACCAAAGAGAGAAAACAGTTCGGCAGAACCATCGCTCAGCAGCAGAACACTCAGTTCAAGCTTGCTGATATGGCAGCTCGTATCGAAGCAGCTCAGCTTTTGGTATACAAAGCAGCTATGGCAAAAGCAACCCAGAAGGTATACTCAGTAGAAGCAGCAAAAGCAAAGCTTTTCGCAGCTGAGACCGCTATGGCAGTTACCACTGAGTGTGTACAGTTATTTGGTGGATACGGATACATTCGTGAATACGATGTAGAGCGTATGATGCGTGATGCAAAGATCACTGAAATCTACGAAGGAACTTCAGAGGTTCAGCGTATGGTTATCTCTGGTGCATTACTGAAATAGTTTTGAAAATTGATAAAGGAGAGCAAATACATGAAAATCGTAGTATGTGTTAAACAGGTTCCTGACACAGCCGGTGGAGTTAAATTCAATCCGGACGGAACACTTGATAGAGCATCAATGCTTGCAATCATGAACCCAGATGACAAAGCTGGTCTTGAGGCAGCACTTAGAATCAAAGATGAGACAGGAGCAGAGGTTACCGTAGTAACCATGGGTCTTCCAAAGGCAGACGCTGTTCTTCGTGAAGCACTTGCAATGGGAGCAGACAAGGCAGTTCTTGTAACAGACCGCGTACTTGGTGGTGCTGATACCTGGGCTACTTCTACAACCATCGCCGGAGCACTTCGCAATCTTGATTACGACTTAATTATCACAGGACGTCAGGCTATCGACGGTGATACCGCACAGGTAGGACCACAGATTGCTGTACATCTTGGACTTCCGGTAATCTCTTACGCTGAGGATATCAAAGTAGAGGGAGATTCTGTTATCGTAAAACGTCAGTACGAAGACAGATACCATGAGATCAAAGCAAAAATGCCTTGTCTCGTAACTGCACTTTCTGAATTAAATGAGCCTAGATACATGACACCAGGCGGAATCTTCGATGCATTCGATGAGAAAGAAGTAACCGTTTGGGGAAGAGCAGACCTTAAGGACGTTGATGATTCAGACCTTGGATTAAAAGGTTCTCCAACAAAGATTGCAAAAGCAAGCGACAAGGTGCCAAAGGGTGCCGGAGAAAAAGTTAACCTTGACCCTACAGAGTCAGTTGCATACTTAATGGGCAAATTCAAAGAGAAACACATCATTTAATTGGAGGTTAAGCAAAATGGGCTTAGAAGAATATAAGGGCGTATATGTCTACGCACAGCAGGTAGATAACAAACTTAGCTCAATCGCTTTCGAGTTGATTGGAAAAGCAAAAGAATTAGCAGCTGACCTTGGAACTGACGTAACCGCAGTTCTTCTTGGATCAAATGTAAAAGCATTGGCTGATGAGTTAGGTGAGTACGGTGCAGATAAGGTTATCGTTGTAGATAATCCGGCATTGGAGACTTATCGCACAGAGCCATACGCTCAGGCACTTGAAGCTGTTATCAACGAATTCAAACCAGAAATCATGTTGGTAGGTGCTACCGCAATCGGACGTGACCTTGGACCAACTGTATCAGCAAGAGTAAAAACTGGTCTTACCGCAGACTGTACCAAGCTTGAGATTGGAGATTTCCCACTCACTCCGGTACCTGGTAAGGAAGATGAGCAGAAGCACAATCAGCTTCTTATGACTCGTCCTGCATTCGGTGGAAACACCATTGCAACCATCGCATGTCCGGATAACCGTCCACAGATGGCTACGGTACGTCCTGGTGTTATGCAGAAGCTTCCAAAAGAGGCTGGACGCAAGGCAGAGGTAATCGACTTTGATGCGAAATTAGAAGAAAACAACCGTTACGTTGAAATCATGAACGTAGTTAAGGCTGTAGGCAATGTGAAGAACATCATGGACGCTAAGGTTCTTGTATCTGGTGGTCGTGGAGTTGGAAGCAAAGAGAACTTCAAGATTCTTGAAGAGCTTGCAGAGGCAATGGGTGGTATGGTATCTTGCTCACGTGCCGTTGTAGAAAACGGATGGTTAGAGCCGGATTATCAGGTAGGACAGACCGGAAAGACTGTTCGTCCACAGATTTACTTTGCAATCGGAATCTCTGGAGCAATCCAGCACGTAGCCGGTATGGAAGAGTCTGACTTAATCATCGCAATCAACAAGGATGAGGATGCACCAATCTTCGATGTGGCTGATTACGGATTAGTTGGAGATCTTAACAAGATCGTTCCACAGCTTACCGCAGCAATCAAAGCAGAAGCTGGCAAATAAATACCAAAACGGAAATTCATCCGTAAATTATCCCCCGCAGACAGCCCTCGGGTTCCTGTGGGGGATTTTTGTATTCAAACTGAGCCCCCCCCCGCGTCATACTGGATATAGAAATTCAGTTTGCCAGTTGCAAAGACCGCAAGAATTTGTGGGGTGGTTCTCAGGCTCTTTTGATAAATCCAGTCCGCCCAAGTTTGGACACGGGGCAGAAAGCTGTTCGGCATAAAAAGGGATGCGATTTCGCGATGAGCGACTAGCACCCTTTTATGCCGGACAGTTTCTGCCCCGTGTTCAAACAGTGTTCGGACTGGATAATTAAGCCTGAGAAACCACCCCTACAAATTCTAAGCAGTCTTGCAAAAGCAAAGCTGAATTTCTATACCAGTAGTTCCTTGGGGGTTCTTTTTTAGAATACAAAAAATCCCCCACAGAAGCCCGAGGGCTGTCTGCGGGGGATGAATTACGGAAGAATTTCCATGAGCATGGAATGATTAAATAATGGCATCTATGCTAATTAGTTGGAATTTCAGAGCGTAACCAAGAAAGCATATCGTTATATAAATCATCTAACGTTTTTCCCAAAATTTTTTCATAGTTATATTGCTCTTGGGTCATCTTGACAAGGTAATCAAGAGATTCCTCTTCAATAAGATATTTGGCTAAAACTCCCTGTTCAGCATAAGAAAGTGTATGAAGGGATAAGGAATCACTTTTAATGGTTGTCTCTGAAGCTTGTAGTGCATCACGATAGGTACCGAGTTTGGAGGAGAATTGGTTGGAGGAGTTATCCCAGTATCCTACATCTTTTAAATAATCTTCGCCAAAGTGCATAACTAAAAAGGTTTCTTTCATACGGTTTTTTAGTTCAATACTTGAGATTTCCACTGCGTACCAATCAGCAAAGAAACCAGAAACTGGAAGAATACGATTTTCTCCAATTGTTAAAAAATGGCAATATTCGTGCAGGAGTGAACGACCTGCTTCTACCCACCCTTCTACCAGATAGATTGTGTGGCTATGTGAACTATCATATGCCGAATATGGGTAATCGGAAGAAGAAAATTGTGTTTGAATATTTACTTTTTCAATACTATCAGGAAGATAATCTTTTAAAAAAAGTCGTGCATCGGCAAAGTCTTGCTCTCTAAGGGGTTCCAAAATGAGATAATTACGAACCATTTCCTGATATCCTAGTTGCTGCACATCAGAATCGGACCAAAACCATGTAACATCGTCCTTATCGATTTTATACGTTGAAAGCTCTGTATACGCATATTGAAATTTTATTTTCCCAAATTCTGAATAGTGGGAGGAGCAACCAAGACTGTGCAACCAGTCATTTTTGAGTGTTTCAAGTTGTGAATCATTGGTTGAAATATTGCTACATAGCTTTTCATAGTCTTGAAAAGTATATGTATTAACGTACCAATCAGAAAAGGCAAACACCATTTTCTGATGATTGGATGTTTCCTTTTCATTAAAGTAAACATCTTCTATCATAGGTAATGTAAAGTCTAACAGATATATGGAATTATCTGCACTAAGAGTATTCTTTATTTCTGAAAGCTCAGCATCTGTAATGTTGAGGAAGGAATTATCTGTAAGATGGTTTTGCTTTGAATAAACCGCAAAAAGTCCAAAAATTTCTGCAGAGTCAATGCATGATAGATGTCTAGACTTTACAACTGACCACAAATCATCGTAGCTTGGTCCATTATCATTAAGTGGTATGCTGTTACTATCAAAACCAACATAAATTGGTTCATTGGAGACTGGGGTTGAAAAAAAGGTGTCTGAATACTCCAAAATTTTTGAAATAGAAGAGACATATTTATTGGCAACTTTGATATCAAAGTTCTCCTGCGGAAAATAATATGTTGTATTCTGAATTGTGGTTGAGTAGCAGGGTATGGAGATATCATCTTTCGACATTACATCCTGCTTCCAATTAAAATGATAGGAACGAAAAAAATATAGGAAAACAAGGAAAATAATGGTAAGTAGGATAATAAATGAAATATTTCTAGCTTTTTTTGTAAAAGAGAATGGACTGTGCATAAGAAATCCTCTCGAATTATTAATTTTTGAGGAAAGTATAACATATCAAGAAGGAAAAGAAAATATTGACATTTGAGTTAAAAAGTAGTTTCCTT
>JALEPP010000094.1 GCA_022767075.1 Agathobacter sp.
ATCGAATTCTACTGAGTAGGCGTCGTTTTCGCCCCCTAAAAATTCGTACGGTAGCTCTACATCCGGGACGATGCCTTTTCCGTGGATGTTATTGCCGTTTGGTGTGAAGTATTTGGCGGTGGTGAGCTTGATGGCTCCGCCGCTTGGCAGTCCCCAAATAGACTGTACAATTCCTTTTCCAAAAGTTGTAGTTCCCAGGATTGTACCATACCCGGTGTCCTGAATGGCTCCGGCAAAAATCTCGGATGCGCTGGCACTGTTCTCATTTACCAATACCACCATCGGAATATTCATCTGGTGTTCTTCGTCAGAGGTATAGTCGGTTCGATTGCCGTATTTATCCTCGGTGTAGACCACTACCCCTTCCGGGAGAAGTTCGTCCAGCATTGCCACTACAGAGGTTACCAATCCACCCGGATTATTTCTCAGATCCACGACCATTTTCTCCATGCCCTGTTCCTGTAAGGTTTTGATGGCTTCCTTGAACTGGTCCGGGGTGTTTTTCTGAAAATCCGATATCTCGATGTAACCAACCTTCTCCGTGAGCATTTGACTTGATACACTTGGAAGAACCACATTTCTTCGTTCCACATCCAACTCCATCAGTTCCTCTGTGGATGGGCGATAAATGGTAAGATGTACGGTTGTTCCTTCCTCCCCACGGATATGCTGTACCAATTCGGAAAGCTCCATGGTGGTGGCGTCGATATCTTCAACCATGAGGATCATATCATCCTTTTGCATTCCTGCTTCTTCCGATGGAGTTCCCTCATATATCTTGCTTACGGTTACTTCCATGGTCTTCTTGTCCTGACTGAGTCCTGCACCGATACCATAGTAGCTTCCTGTGGTGGAGGTCATCATCTCCTCATATTCTTCCTTGTTGTAATAAGCAGAATAACGGTCTCCCAGAGAGTCTACCAACGCATGGCACATGGCATCCTCCACATCTTCCTTTTCTTCATCCAATGAAAAATACAGGTCGATGTACTGTTGCAATTCCTCTAATTTTGCTGCAGTGTTCTCACTGATAACGGTGCCCACTCCTGCAATCTGGGCTTTCCCTCCTCCAAGGACAATGTAGCTGCCATAGGCTTCTGTAAATACCTTGATAAAAAGGAACATGCTCACTGCGGTCAGCAGAATTCCCACTACGACTCCTTTTCCAAAGCCACCGTTGTTTTTTCTCTTTTTATTGCAAACCTCATCCTGTGTTCCATCTATATTTATTTCTTGATATTCATCCGTGTTCATCACCAATTCCTCCTAGTATTACATGTAGTTTCATTATATGCAAAGAGAGAGAAAATTCCTACCCCGAAAATTTTCCTATAAGATTAAGAAAGGTAAAAAAGAAAAGCGTGGGGCATTTCCCACGCTCTTGTTACACCTTTAAGTGTTTTCTGGTTGTCATCGTACTTCCTACAAATCCGATACCGACTCCCAGAAGAAGTCCTACCGGAATCAGGACTGCGAAAATCTCCGCATCACTCTGGAAGTGCATAATGTTGCTTAAGAAGACAAATTTCTCTGCAATGTAGCTTGTGATTCCGCCATACATAAAATATAAAAGCACCAGCGGAATGGCTGCGCCAACCAGTCCAATCACAATACCTTCCACTACGAACGGGGCACGTACCAGAAAATCAGTGGCACCGATCAGTTTCATAATGGCAATCTCCTCCTTGCGGACGGAAATACCCACCGTTACGGTATTGTTTATCAAAAATATGGCTACGCATAGAAGAATCAAAATAATTCCTGCGGAAATATAGCTGATTAATTTGTTCAAATCGGTCAAGGTCTTGGCTACTGCTTCGGACTGCTTGACCTCTCTGACTCCATCTATGGATTCTAAGTATGTGCAAAGGGAACTCTGCATGGACACATCATTGAGGTAAATCTGATAGTTTGCTGCATTTGCAAGGGGATTGTCATCTGCAAATCCCGCCGCAGCCTCTTCATGTCCCTTGAAGTAGTCCTCCTTAAATGTCTCCCAGGCTTCCTCTGCCGACACGAAATGATAATCAGACACCTCTGCTCTGGCCTTAATCTGATCTCCTATTTCATCAATGCGCTCCTGGGAAATTCCTTCATTGAAGAAGACGGTTACCGCAACTCCTTCCTCAGCTTCCTTTACCATAGAGTTAAAGTTCGTTACCAGAATAAAAAAGATACCGAACATAAAAATGCATGCCGCCATGGTGGCAATAGATGCAAGGGAAAACATCAGGTTACGCCAGATGTTTACGATGCCCTGTTTCACGGAATATAAAATATTATTAAATACCATCGTTATAATCACCCTGCTTGCTGTCGGATACGACAACACCTTTCTTTATTGTGATTACACGCTTTTTCATAACCTTGACAATCTCTAGGTTATGAGTGACAACTACTACCGTAGTTCCACGGTCGTTGATTTCCTCCAAAAGCTTCATGATCTCCCAGGCGTTGTTGTTGTCCAAATTGCCTGTAGGCTCGTCCGCCAACAGAATCTTTGGCTCGTTAATCAGCGCTCTTGCAATGGCAACACGCTGCTGCTCGCCACCGGAAAGCTGTTTGGGAAATGAGCGGTATTTTGCTGCAAGCCCTACCATAGAAAGCATCATCGGCACCTTCTTTTTGATATGACTTCCTGATTCGCCGATGACCTTCTGGGCAAAAGCCACATTGTCATAGACATTTCTATCCTTTAACAGTCTAAAATCCTGAAAGACCACCCCAATGTTGCGGCGGAATTTCGGGATTTGTTTTCTCTTTATTTTAGCCAAGTCTATATTGTCTACGGTTATTTTCCCCTCTGTAGGGTTCAATTCCTTTAACAGCAATTTGATGAGGGTGGATTTTCCGGATCCACTATCCCCAACCAGAAAGACAAACTCTCCTTGCTCTATCTCAAGGCTTACATCGTTCAGGGCCGGAATGCCTGCGGAGTAAGCCTTGCTTACATGTTCCAACTTAATCATGTATATGGCTCCTTTTTAGTAATCTAAGGTCTCCATGTATTTCATGTATTTTACTACCATCAGTGCAATCTTAAAGGTAATGGCATCTTCAAATACGCGAAGATCCAGACCAGTGCTCTTCTGCAATTTGTCCAGACGGTACACCAGAGTATTTCTGTGAATGTAAAGCTGTCTCGAAGTCTCTGATACGTTCAGGCTGTTCTCAAAGAATTTGTTGATGGTGGTGAGTATCTCCTCGTCAAATTCATCCGGGGATTTGCCATCAAAGATTTCTTTGATAAACATCTTGCAAAGTGGAATTGGAAGCTGATAGATCAGACGTCCGATTCCAAGCTGTGAGTATGCTATGATGTCCTTTTCCTGGAAGAAAATGCGGCCTACATCCAGTGCCATACGGGCTTCCTTGTACGAGCGGGATACTTCCTTCAGCTCCCCTACGATGGTTCCGTATGCAATGTGAACGTGATTGCCTGCGACTCCTCGGAATAGATTCAATATCACCTCTGCGGTGCGCTCCAAATCATCATAGGATTCATTGTCAGCAAGCTCTTTTACCACGATGATATTTTTCTCATCCACTGCGGTGACAAAATCTTTGCTCTTTCCTCCGAACAGTGAGCGAATCTTCTCCAGCTCATTGCCGTCCTTCTCGCGATTGGTCTCTACTATAAATACCACACGACGGACCTCTGTTTCAATATGTAGCTTTTTGGCACGGTTGTAAATATCTACCAAAAGGAGGTTGTCCAACAACAGGTTCTTGATAAAGTTGTCCTTGTCAAAGCGCTCCTTGTAAGCTACCAGTAAATTCTGAATCTGGAAGCTTGCGATTTTACCAATCATATAGACATCATCTGTGTCCCCATAAGCAAGAAGGATGTACTCCAACTGATGATCGTCGAATACTTTAAAGAACTGGCAACCGTTCATCACCTGTGAATCCGCCGGAGACGCTACAAACTCCTGCGCTGACTGTGAAAACTGTTCTGCATCCTGAAAGGTTGCCGCAAGGATTTTACCTTCTACGTCGATTACGCAAAGATCGGTTCTTGTAATGCCTTTCAGTCCATCAATTGTGTTCTGTAAAATCTGATTGGAAATCATATATTTACCCCTTTTTATTCAAAAATTTGCTTTTTGCATAATTTCTATACCCCATTTTAAAACAAAAGCACAAAAAAAGAAAGAGATATTGCAAAAATTTTATGCACTATCTCTCGCTTGTTTCTTTTCTTTTTGTGTATTTTTACAAATGATGGCGATAATCCAGGAATCCCTCTCCCAAAACCTCCTTTACATCCGATACAATGACGAAGGCATTTGGATCAATTTCTACCACTAATTCCTTTAATGCTGCAATCTGTTTGATTGGAACTACACAGTAGAGAACCAGGCGGTCTTTTCCTGTGTACATACCTTTGGCATTAAGGCCTGTGACACCTCGGTCCAAATCCTCGAAGATTGCCTGAGTTACCTCCTGGTAGCGATCGGTGATAATGTATGCGGCCTTTGAGTTCTTGAAGCCCTCCAATATCAAATCAGACACCTTTGCAGAAATAAAAATTGCTACAATCGAGTATAGGGTATTGTGTAGACCAAATACAAACATTCCTGTTACTACCACACATCCATCTAATATCTGAAGTAGTTTTACAATAGAAACGTGCTTGAAAAACAGCTTGTGGGCAAGAGTTGCTACCATATCTGTTCCCCCTGTGGTGGAACGTGCTCGAAGCACAAAGCCCATACCAGCCCCGGCGGTTACTCCACCAAAGATTGCTGCCATAATGAAATCATTCTGTACAATGTCTATCACCGGCAAAATGTAAAGCCATACGGAAAGCATGATGGTTCCAAAAATTGTTCTTCCCAAAAAACGCTTTCCCAACACTATCAATGCAATGATAAAAAACGGTGCATTGAGTACAATTGTGGTAAGCCAAAGAGGAACTCCGCCTGGTACGATCGTTGCTGTGATGCTTTTGATAATAATGGAAAGGCCAGTAAAGCCTCCTGTTACCAATCCTATCTGGTCATATACGCATTTGTATGCCAGTCCCATTATTGCGGTTCCAAGTAAAATAAAGCCGTAATCTCGAATCAGATGTTTTTTCTTCTTAAGGTTCATTTGTGGTTGCCTTTCTATCCATTTGATGCACAAATCTGGCAAAACGATGACATTTTGCTGTTCTTTGTAATGCCCCCAAAATACCCTTTCGCTTCTTTTCCACTTTTCCCATGCCATACCACAGGTTGGCACCAAGCTTGTCCTTATTTTCCATAAGGAAATACTCCTGTGCCGGACTTGGAATGACCGAGAGCACCACGTCCGGTGCAACCGTGTTAATATCATTTACTACTGCTTCACTGGCTCCTGCAGTGTCATCCAAGGCTCCTGTTCCTATGATTTCACATTTTGGAAATTCCTTTTGGATACGCTGGCATACCTCATCCACAGTTTCTCTATCCTGTCCCAGCACATATACCTGCTTATGGTTTCTTGCAACGCGTTTCATAAACTCCGTATAGAAATCGTTGTTTTCGATTTCATGCTTTCTCTGAATAGAGACCTCACTCACTGCCTTAAGGACTCCCACCTCTGAAATCAGAGTGTGATCCAGATTTTCCAGCAGGTCTTTGATTTTGGGATCCTCCTCAGCCGCTATTATCATATCCATGGACACATCCTCCACGGTATTAAAAACGCCGTTGCTAAGATTACGCTCTATCTCCATAATAGACTCTCGAACTGTGTAATTATCCAGTTGTAATCCGGCTATTGCTACCTTTTTTATCATATTTCCCTCTTTCCCCCAAGTCTTCTCATTATAGCAAAGACTTTCAAGAAATACAACTTTACAAATGTTATCTGACAATTTCATCAGTTCTATACGCAAATAGCCCCATATTTTCCAAAATTTTTACTATTAAAATGTCAACTTGAAGTTTCATTCTTTTGTAAAATTCTGTCGATTTATGACAACTTCACAAAACAAACGTTCTTTCTTTTATTCCTATTTTTTGTGGATAATGTGGATAACTTCGTGTATAACTTGATAAATGGCACTTTTTTCCATTCATTTTTGTGGAAACAAATCGTTTTCCACACACAAAAACTCCTTTTTGTCTTTCCGTTCCCACTCTTTTTGTGCAACTTGCTCTTTCTATTTTTTCTCACAATTCCTTTCCCATTTCTCCCCGTCTGAAAATTCATCCTACAATTCCATCAGCCAACGCAATTCCCAAAAGGGCGGCCACTTCAAACTCCTGACTCCCGCCCTTCGATGTCCCCTACCTCAGCTTCCGGGTGCCAGTTCCATGACCACAAGGATTTGTGGGGTGGAGTCTTGGACTTCCTCGATAATTTCAGTTCGCCAAAGTTTGGACTCCCCGGAAAATTGGTGCGCCAAAAGAAAGGGCACGTTTTCGTGACGAGTCGTTGCTCCTCTTGGAGGCGTCCTGAATGATAAATCGGGGCAGTTTGGTTTGCGGCTCGAAGAACGACAAACCAAACTGTCCCCGAAATAAAATTCATGAAGGCGCCTCCTTAGAGGAGCAGACGAGAAGCGACTAGTGCCTTTCTTTGGTGCACAAATTTTCCGGGGAGTTCAAACCGTTGTCGTACTGAAAATAGCAGTCCAAGACCCCACCCCTACAAATACTATGTGGTCATGGAAAAGCACCCGGAAGCTGAGGTAGGAACATCGAAGGGCGGGAGTCGGGAGTTTGAAGTGGCAACCCCTTTTGGAATTGCATTGCCGATGGATTGAGGGGTACCTCAGACGGGGGAAATGGGAAAGGGATTGTGAGGAAAAATAAAAAGACCGTGGATTCCAATGGGTCCACGGTCTGTGATAGGCTTTATGAAATTAGAAGATTCGACGTACTGCAATAATTGGCATATAGTCTACAGAGCTGTATGTGATTCCGTAGCGCTCGTTTGCAGCATGTACAATAGTTCCGTTTCCTGCGTAAATACCTACGTGACCTGAGTAACATACGATGTCTCCCGGCAACATATCTGTTACGCCGTATCCTACGCTTCTCATTGCGTATGAGCTATGTGGAAGTCCTACACCAAACTGTGCGTATACGCTCATTACAAATCCGGAGCAATCTGCTCCACTGGTAAGGCTTGTTCCACCATATACATATGGGTTACCAACGAACTGTGATGCAAAATCTACAACAGAAGATGCGCCTGTTCCGGATGGTGCGGTATAGTTAAAGTTAGCATTAGAAGATGTGGCTGCCTGTGATGTAGCGGCTGCTCTAAGAGCTGCCTGACGTGCTTCCTCTTCTTTCTGGAGACGTGTTTCGATCTCCTCGATGGTCTCTCCATATACGTATTCGGTATCTAATGATACGAACTCTGTAGAAACATAACCTGTTCCTTCTGTAACAGTTACTCCAACCCATCCTTCAATGGACTCGTCAACTACGGTTAACTGATCCCCTTCCGGAACAAGTGTCACGATTTCAGATTCTGTTGTTGGTTGCTCACGTACACGTAAGGTTTCTGTTGTTACGTTTGCTACTCGACGTGATGCTGCACGAATTACTTCTTCATTTCCAACTGATACGTAGTCTGCTTTTACGTATCCGTTCACATTTCCTGACTGAATCAAGTACCAACCATTCTCTTCCCCAAGGATGGTTGCACAGCTGTTGTTGTAAAGCTGTCCGATAACATCGCCTTCCTCTGATGGAGTGGAACGTACATTAAGTCCACCCTCAAGCTGAGCGATTCCGATGTTGGCATATGGATTTTCCTCAGCTGGCTGAGCTTCTTCCATCTGGCCTTCTGCCATCTGGCCTTCTGCCACCTCCGGTGTCTCATTTTCCTGGACACTTGCTAATACTACGTTCTCTGCGCTTGCCATCATAGTGTTGGTAAATGCAAGCGATACACCGGCGGTTGGCATTGCAGATACTGTCATTATATTGGATGCGTAACTTGAAACACCTGCGGTTGGGTTTGCTAATGCACCATATGATACAGTTCCCAGTGTTACCACACCGGCCAGCAAACATGCGGTTGCTTTCGTTACCTTAAAATTCATTTGAATAACCCTCCATGAATCATCAATGTCAATTGATTTATTACGAATTTGTTACATTTATTACAGTGCCCATTATAACAAGGGTTGTATGCCTTGTCAACCCCCGATATTATCAGCTTTTTCCTTTTGGGAAATATGTTGAATCCCCTCATTAAAAACCCACTAAACGCTCCATCTTTGGTACTATTTATTACTTAATTTTCACATTTTCTTTGTAACTTTTTTTCACAAAATTATCACTGCTTGTGCTTTGGTACTATTATCCCATCTATATATAGTAGTTGTGTCTTTCCCTCAGAGGTGCTAAAATTAGGTTACCAATGAGAACAGAAAGGAGTCGTCTATGGAAGGTATCAATCTGAATAGTGCTCTTACAGGTGTAAAAATCAATTCCAATCCCACCTCACTTACCGGTGCCGTTAGCCTCAAAATGTTAGATAAGACTATGGAGATGGCTGACACCATGAATCAGAGTATGGTTAAGATGATGGAGAATTCTGTGACACCTCATTTGGGCGGCAATATTGATTTGTCACTGTAATGGAACTTTATATTGGAAGTATATGTGTATATGAGAGATGGTATGTCCTAGCGACATGTCATCTCTTTTTTCTAATAAAAATTTCATAGATACTTAAGAATCCTCACATCCCAATTATGATATAATCTGTCATATCGAAACTGGTGCCTCAATGGACACATCATGAAAGAATGGAGGGAAGAATGGGACACAGATTCGCCTTCATAAAAAAGGATGACGTTTTATTTCGTGTACCTTTCTGACTGGAAAACGAAGTGCATTGTAACTGAAATGACACAGTTTTCGCCCATTAATGAAAGCTTATCATTGTTTGTA
>JALEPP010000104.1 GCA_022767075.1 Agathobacter sp.
GCCTCATTGTCCCAACTTTGCCGAACTCGAATCATCAAAAGAGGCAAAATCATACCGCGAAAATCCTTGCAACCGAATAACTGGCAAAAAATCCTTCCCCCAGAGGCTCTCGGATGCCATCATGTAATATAAGAAGAGAACAAAAAGACCTCTCGCAGGAGAAGATTCCCCCCACAAGAGGTCAAGCCAAAAGGCGTTCCACAAGCCAAAGGGCGCTCATAAGGCCAAAGGGCGATGTGCGTGGAAAAGGAACGTCCCCTACTTTAAGGTTCTGTAGTTTTCTTTAGTATCGTAATTCTTGTGGATTCCATCGTCTGAGTAGAGGAGATACTCTGCACCTTCATAGCCGATTAAGGTTAGATTGTTGTCATTTACTGCATCTATGTACTCTGCTTTTTCGCCCACAGGAATGCACTTGTTCTCACGAATGAAGAGTGGCACCTCGTTGAGTGCAACCTTGATATAGTGGATTCCCTTCTCCATTCTTTCTTGATGAATGGTGCCATCAGCCAGGAATTTTACGAACATCATATTCTCCGGGAGATATACCATTCTGCCTTCTGCATTCTGGGTATAGATTGGAGTAATCATCACTTCATTTCCAAGCATCATCTGGTCTTCTGTCTCCACAGCAATCTCATCTTCAGGATATACAAAGGCTAGCGGCTTGAACAGCATGTCATCGTTCAATGCAGCTTTCATATATTCACTGTAAAGATATGGAACCAAACGATATCTTACCGAAATCACACTGGCAAAATCCTTAGAATCCTCAAACTGATAGAACTCCTGCTCTCTGGTTCCAAGAGCTGAATGGTTTCTCATTAGCGGGGTAAATACTCCAAGGGCTAACCATCTAAGGAGCAAATCCCGTGAGGTATCCGCTCCAAAGCCTCCAAGGTCTGCACCTGTATAGAGGATACCGACCATATTGAGGGAAGGGAGCATTTTCAGGTTCATCAGAAGATGACTCCACCAGCTTAAGTTGTCTCCCATCCAGATTCCTCCGTATCGATGCATTCCTACATAGGAAGAGCGCGAAAACATAAGGACACGTTCCTCAGGTCTGATGCGTTCAAAGGCTTCCCCTGCTGCTCTTGTCATGTTGTAGCCAAACAGGTTATGTACCTGGGCATGGCAGACCTTTTTACCGTTTACCTCATGGTAAAAATTGCTGTAGTCCTGCGGATTGTTAGATAACTGTCCCAGCTGATGCATGGTCATAAACCACATCTGCTTATTGGGATCTTCGATAAACTCTTCCATCACCTTTTTTGCCCGCTCCAGGCCTTCCGGTGTATGGAAAATGGCAGGCTCATTCATGTCATTCCAGAAACCATCAATTCCCATATCGAGAAGAATCTTGTATTTGTCGCCGAACCATTCTCTGGCCTTAGGATTTAAGAAATCCGGGAAATGTGTCTCACCCGGCCAAACCGTTGCGATGAATTCCTTTCCATCCTCTTTTTTGCAGAAATATCCTTTTTCGATTCCTTCCTCGTACACATCGTAGCCTTTTTCGATTTTCACTCCTGCATCAATGATTGGAACCAGATGAATTTTCTGTTCCTTCATCTCTGCAACAAATTCCTCAAAATCTGAGAATTCTTCCTGATTCAAGGTGAAGTCCTTGTAGTCCTCCATGTAATCGATATCCATATAAATCATATCCAATGGAACGTTTTTGGTACGATGCTCCTTTACAATTTTACGGAAATCCTCCTTGGTCTTGTATCCCCAACGGCTCTGCCCATAGCCAAAGGCAAATTTAGGCGGAATGTAGCTTCGTCCTATCACCTTGCGGAACTGCTTTATGATGTCCAACGGATTTTCTCCCGTGATGACATACAAGGCCAAATCTGCTTTGTCAGCGGTTACCACGAGGTGATCCTTTGTGCGGTAGGCCACATCAAAGGTCATTTTGGATGGATAGTCAAAAAAGAGACCAAAGGTTTCTTTTCCATCAATGACCAAAAAGTTATGTGCACCATAGAGACTCTTGGTGTCCTCCATATGCTTCGACTGATCAGTACAATTGCTGATATACTCAAAGCCTCTTTTATTGATTCCTCTCACATTTTCTCCCAGACCATACACCCGGTCCTTGTCTGCCAGATGATAGGTATAGCAGAATCCGCCTTCTGTGGTGATGGTTCCGAATTCCGGCTTTGCAGTTTCAGACGGAATCGAAACAACTACAGCTTCTGTTTCAAAAGGTTCCCCATATACATATTTACGTATCATATTTCTCCTCCATATTGGTTGTACTTTGTCTTTCTTCTTTCTGATGTATCTATTGTAGTCTTTGTCCCCTTGAAATATCTTGCATTTTCTTATATGCTAATAACACAATATTTACTTTTTGGAGGAAAAATGAGTATTTTATCCCGATATAATAGTACACTTTTAGAACCAATTCCCCATGGCACCCCGGAACGCCCCCTGGAGGAGATGTGCTTTCCCTTTTCTAAGGAAAGCTCCTGTGGCGGCACCTTCTCCTTAGACCAGCATTGGCATCCGGAGATTGAGATCCTTTATATAGAAGAAGGTGAATTTTCCGGAGAGGTGAACCTGGACCAAGGCATCCTTCATCCCGGGGATTTTATGTTCGCCGGTTCCCAGGATTTACATGCCCTAAAAGGACTATGTGAAAAAAGCCTTCATGAAGCCTTGATTTTTCATCCAAAGGTTCTCTCCTTCTCCTACGGAGATGAGCTCCAGCAGACACTGATTTCTCCCCTTTTATCCGGAAGTATCACATTTCCTCACTTTTTTAAGCCCGAGGATTCCGGCTACGAACAGATTGCCCCGCTTCTGCTGGAGGTCTTCCATATTGCCAAGAACCAATCGGAAAATTGGTACATAGACTGCAAGCTTTTGCTTATAAAAATCCTCTATCTGATGAACCAGAACGGAATCTTACTTCCTACCAAAAGCCTGCTATCCTCCAATGAGCTTCAGAAAATCGAGCGCTACAAATTGCTGACCTCATACATGGACGATCATCTGTCAGAGCCTATCTCTCTGGACGAGCTTGCTTCCTTAACCGCAACGAATCCCGGATATCTCTGTCGCTTTTTCAAAGAAATATCCGGAATCTCACCAATTCAGTATTTGATTAACCGCAGAATTGAAATGGCTGCTTCCCTTCTAAGAGAAAGCAACCGCAGCGTCCTGGAAATTGCCATGGACTGCGGCTTTGAAAACGTAAGCTACTTCATAAGAAAATTCAAACAAAAAAAGGGATGCACCCCTGGCGAATATCGAAAGTAACCTGCATTGGGGACGTTCCTTTTTCCACGCACATCGCCCTTTGGCCTTATGAGCGCCCTTTGGCTTGTGGAACGCCTTTCGGCTTGACCTCTTGTGGGGGGAATCTTCTCCTGCGAGAGGTCTTTTAGTTCTCTTCTTATATTACATGATGGCATCCGAGAGCCTCTGGGGGAAGGATTTTTTGCCAGTTATTCGGTTGCAAGGATTTTCGCGGTATGATTTTGCCTCTTTTGATGATTCGAGTTCGGCAAAGTTGGGACAATGAGGC
>JALEPP010000112.1 GCA_022767075.1 Agathobacter sp.
GTTTACAAGTCCCCAGACGATACGATAATTCTCACCCTTGTCATCTAACTCAATCATGCAGATGCTGTCTTCTGGTTTGATAATCACATTGCGGAAGTATTTTCCACTACCGGTTACTAAGAAATACTCGTTTGCAAGTGCTGGAACACTCGTTCCAATTGGCTGCCATTCTTTTGCGTCAAAATACTCTTTTACAGCTTCTACTTCCTCTGGCTTTACACGGTAAGAAAGGTTACCACCATTTCTCTCATGCCAGCCTTGCTCCCAGCCGTCGTTGGCCATACGAATAAATCCCTGTACAAATTCTGCATCTAAAAATCTCATATCCTATTCCTTTCTGAATCTATTTTTTATTTTGTAATTTCATGCCTTGGTGTGATAGCTTTTTGTCATTACATGGAAGCTGATAAGGTAATCGTTCCTTAACGACAGATAATATCAACTGGCACATCTAAGATTTTTGCGACCTTAAGAATGGTATCGATATGTCTACCTACTGCTGCTGCCATATGGTGAGTAGGTCCTGCCTCGCTCCATTTGTTACAGAACTCTCTAGCTCCGATAGAGAAACGAGTTCTCATATTGGTATCTCCAAACATGAAAATTGGTCCATCTTCATTGACACCCTCGGCAACAACAAACTTGAAGTGGCCATCTTTGTCCTGGGTGATTCCAAGGTAGGTTACAGCTCCTGCCGGTGGGTAGAACTGAGTTAAGTATCCGCCACCGGTCTTGCCGTGGAACACGTCCACAATCTTCATGGTAGGCTTCTTTGCCTGAGAGATATCGGCATCACCTGATCCTGAATGACCAATGATACAGATATCTTCATTAAAGTCAATGGAGTACATCTCGGAAAGCTGACCAGTTCCAGAAATGGTCTTTAAGATGCTCATTGCCATTGCAACCTTCATATCTCCTTCTACTGCGCAGGCCGTTCCCTGTTTGATGAGCATTGAAAATGCAGGGATTAGCATACTATCAAGCCTGCCTGCCACACCCTGTGCATATCCATCATAGTGTGAGGCAACCATGCCAAGATCTTCTTCTTTTACCCATTCCTCAAAAGCTACAACATATTTTGCCATATCCCATACGGTCTCAACGGTAGCTCCACCTTCGATATCAAAGGTGTCTAAAATATCTTCTGCCTTTGTACGGATTGCCTTCTCATCGGTTATATGGTCAGCAATTGCCCACATTTTCTCCCAGTCAAACTGCTTGGTATAAAGTCCCATCCGATTGTATAGGTTTGTCTCATCAATGTAGAGATCCATCATTCCCGGATATGGTCTTCCAATCTGAGCAATATTGGTGTAGCGGAAGCGTCTACGTACCTGAGCAGCCTTGCACCACTCGGAAATTTCCTTTGTAACATACTCGTCTCCACCTTCTACCACGCCGGTAATCACCGCATGTCTCTTTCCTGCGCGCTCAAGGTCAGCTACCATCTCACCAACTGCACCACAGGCATATAACTCCCCTAGCCACTTTGGTGTGTCCGTGTTAGCATAATCAGGGGCCTTTAATTTCTGAACATTTACCAGTACCACGGGTACATTTAAGTCACGGATTGCCGGAAGCATGTTGTAGCTGGTTGCGTAGGTTAAAAGCTGCATAATAACAAGATCTACATCTGCAGCGCGGAATTTATCTCCAGCTGCCATAGATAACTCTTTTGTGGTTACAATTCCACCATCAACCACTTCTACGGAGTCCGGAATTGTCTTTTTAAATGCCTCATACTGTGCTTCAAATTCTGGCACCAGAGATGGAAATTGCGGAAGGTAAGCTCCCAGTGCAATGGAAAATACTCCAACCTTTGCTTTTGTTTCGACTAACATACACTTCTCCTTTTCTTTTAATATATACCCTTACGTTTCTTAATAACTAATTTCGACACATTCTATTGATATCTCTTAATCTCGAAGGATTCAAAGATACAGCTTCTGGCTTCCTGTAAATCTGCAAGCTCCTTTTCCACTATCATCTGAACAGCTAGGTTGCCAATTGCAGTCGCCTCTGTGGGACCGGCAAATACCGTTCTCTCCGTGTACTTTGCCGTCAGACGATTCAGGTAATCCGCATTGGCTCCGCCACCTACCACATGAATGTTATGGTAGACACAGCCAGTCTGAGCCTCTAACTCTTTCAGGGTTGCAGCATAGCATTTTGCCAGACTGTTGTAGATTACGGCCGCAACCTCTGCAATTCCCTGTGGTACCTGCTGGCCAGATTCTTCACATGCCTTTTGTACCTCCTTAGTCATATTCTCTGGCGCAAGGAATCTATCGTCATTGGCTTCCACAATGGATGTAATGTTGCACTGTGCAGCAGACTCACAAATAACACCATAGCTCATGTCTGGAGCGAGCTCCTTTTTCACGGACTGAATCATCCAAAGCCCCATAATATTCTTGAGGAATCGATAGGTCTTGTTGTATCCCCCCTCGTTGGTAAAATTGCGAAGCATGGCGTCCTTTCCGCAGTTTGACTCTTTTAATTCCGTCCCCATGAGAGACCATGTTCCAGAGCTGATATACAGGACATTCTCATCGTTGCTTGGTACCGCAACAACTGCGGATCCGGTATCGTGGGTTGCTGGAAGCACTACGTTACAGGTGAAGCCCACTTTTCTTTGAAGTTCTTCACTTAAGTAACCGATGGTTGTTCCCGGTTCCGAAATTGGCAAAAAAATCTTGGTTGGAAATCCCAAAAGCTCCATACGTTCTTTGTCCCAATCTCTTGTCTGCGGATTCACCAGCTGAGTGGTTGTGGCATTGGTATACTCCTGTGCCTTTACTCCTGACAATAAGAAATTCAGATAATCCGGAATCATAAGAAATGTCTCCGCTTTATCCAAAAGCTCTGGTTTCTTTTCTTTTAAAGACATGAGTTGATAGATGGTGTTGAACATCTGCTTTTGGATACCAGTTGTGGCGTAAAGCTCATCCAAGGATACCTTTTCGTATACCTTTGCATCCATGCCCTTGGTTCGGTCATCCCGGTATGCAACGGCATTTCCAAGTCTCCTGTTCTCTTTATCCAAAAGCACAAAGTCTACAGCCCATGTATCAATTCCGACACTTACAGGAATCTTACCAAGCTCCTTGCACTTTTTCATACCTTCTACAACGTGTCCAAAGAGTCCGTCAATATCCCAAATTTTCTCTCCATCCACTTCTGTCATTCCATTTGGGAAACGATAGATTTCCTCCAATACCATCCTTCCATTTTCCAAATGTCCAAGAATATGTCTTCCGCTGGACGCTCCAATATCCACTGCCAAGTAATATTTTTCCATAGTTTTCCTCCAATTTGATTTCATTATAGAGGTATTTTTCGCGCAAAAAAAGGACACCTTTTGTCCAAAAAAGTGTCCTTATTTGCAATCAATGCGATATTGTCTCGGAGTCATTCCATATCTCTTTTGGAAGATACGGTGAAAATAACTGATGTTCTCATACCCTACCATCAGAGCAATGTCTGAAACAGGCTTTGTTGTGGTGGAAAGCAAAAAGCATGCCTGTGATAATCTTTTGGTCTGTACAATATCCGTATAGTTCTGTCCGGTGCGTCTCTTTATCTCCCTGGACAGCCAATACAAGTCATAATGTAATAGTTCTGCCAGCTGTGATAATTCTCCATCTCTGTAATGCTCCTCAGCATATTGAAGCACCTGAATCATGAGCTTTTGATTCTCCGCATCGGAATCTGTGGCTATGCTGTCGGCACAGTTAATCAGCTGTAGCAGTAGCAATCCCATGGTAAACTGGTTGATACTTCGCTTGTTCTGAGTCGGATTCATCAGTGTCCAAATCAGGTTTTCCACCAGATTCTGTACCGGAATCACATCCGATACCTGGAAGTGGAGATATCCCGCTTCCTTATTCTCACCAGTCATACAATCAAGCACAAAACTTTTCAACAGACTTTCCTCTGCATTCATCATATGAATTGCATGGTCAAAAAACTCTGGGAGGATGATGAAGTTCACAGCAATGTCTCCCTCTCCAGCCGGATAGATCTCTTGAATGCTGTTCTGATTTAAGAAGAGAAGCTCTCCTTTTTTTAGAATGACATCCTTCCCATTTACCACATGGTGGGTCTCGCCCTCACACATATAGATGACTTCCACATAATTGTGGGAGTGGGCCGGAAAGTGCGCAAATCTGGTGTGCTTTCGGATGGTGATAAGCTTTCCTGCATCTAAAAGCTTTTTCGCGTTGACCACATATCCGGTTGCACCTGCATCAGACAGCTCCTCTGTCTGATACAGCTTTCTGTCAATTACACCATCTCCGGAAAGCAACACCTGTTCTTCCTCTGTAATTTTTCTCAATTCCTCAATAATTTGACTGTTCATATGCCTCCATCAGGGACAGAACACAAAGTTTTTTCCATCCTGTTGATTTCATTTTGTTGATTTCATTTTAATGAAAGCTACTCTACTCGTCAATGACTCCGCAATTGCTGCATTGATATCATCCGGCAAGAAACCTTGCCAAGCTTATGTATCACCCCTGCAACAACGTGGTGACAAACGGTCCGTCAGTAAACGATTAAGTCCTTGAAAAATTAAGAAATTCTTCTATTGTCTTACCAGGGAAAAAGTGCGATAATGTGTCGTAAATGATAAGAAAAGGAGAAAAGAAATGGAAAACACAAACGTACAGTCAAGTAAGAAACTGTTTTCAAAGCTCGGTGCCATGTATCTTCTTGGCTCCATTTTAATCTTTGCGGTGCAAAGGGGAATTGCCGCATTGATTCACCTTCTTACCCCTGATTTTGCTGCAACCCACAGCACCTTATACTTCGTGCTGATGATGATGTCTATGTATATCATCTGTATGCCACTGATGATGTTCTTTATCACCAGAATTCCTGTTCCACAGGCTCCGGTAAACAAGAAGAAGATGACCTTTGGCAAATGGCTTCTTGCCTTCGTGATTTGCTACGCAGGAATGTATCTTTCCAACATTATTGGATTACTATTTACCAGCATCTTCGGTGCCATCATCGGCCAGCCGGTATCCAATGATCTGCTTAGCATCGCCACCACCAATAATATGTGGGCAAACTTTTTAATCATGGTTATCCTTGCACCAATCTACGAGGAGCTGTTATTCCGCAAGCTCTTAATTGACCGCACAAGTCAGTATGGAGAAGGGGTATCCGTATTATTCTCCGGATTAATGTTTGGATTATTCCACGGAAATGTTAATCAGTTTGTATATGCCTTCACCATCGGCTGTGTATTTGGTTATGTGTATGTAAAGACAAGAGATGTAAAATATACGATTTTCTTACATATGCTCGTAAACTTCTTCGGTTCTATCCTTGGAGTATTCTTCTTAAAGCTTGCAGGACTTGATCAGATGGCTGCGATTACCGATCCGGCAGAGATGACTGCGGTCATGATAGAGAACATGGGAGGCTTAATTCTCTTTATGGGTTATGCATTGCTTCTTGTGGTAATGGTAATTGTGGGAATCATACTCTTCTTCGTCAATCTGAAAAAATACAGTTTTGCAAAGACAGAAGATACCCTTCCAAAGGGACAGCGTTTTAAAGGATATGTATGCAATCCGGGAATGGCACTTTATATCTTGTTCTGGATTGTAATGATTATTTTACAGCTCTTTGGAATCGCATAATTCATTTTAGCCAAAAAAGGGACCGTTCTCCAAAAGAACGATCCCTTTTTATTGTCACTATACTTCTTCTTTTTCATCCACATAATCCTGAAGAACTGTAAGTACATGATCATACTCTTCCTTTAACGCAATCACAAGCTTTGGATCCGGTGCATTAGTCAATGGGCGAAGCTGCTCGGTTAGGGCAGAGGCCTTTTGATATAATCCGGTAATAGACAGATTTGCACTCACGCCCTTTAAGGTATGTGCAACCTTGAAGCATTCTTCTATATCCTCGTTCTCCATGGCTTCATGAAGAGCCGCCATCTGTCTTTCACCCTCCTGCGGGAACTTAAGCATAAATCGTTCTACGAGCTTCTCTGTTCCCAGACGCTCCATGATATCATCATAATCCCCGTCGAGTCTCAAATAACATTCCTTAATCGTCATAGTACTCACCCCACCTGTCTCGGTTGTTCATCTTTGTTTTTTCTATTATAACAATTTATTGAGCTTCTGTGAATGCTATTCTTACAGTTTTCTTAATCTCTGGTTTCCATGACAACCAGATACCCTTGTTCCACAGAAATTGTCATTCTCTCATCCACGATTTCATTGCTTACTCCAAGGGACTGAAATCCTTTCATCCTATGGCGTTCAAGCGGATATTTTGCTCCCGTAATGGTGACACCCTGTGCATCTCCCAAAAAAGGGAATACTGACACATAATTTCCAAACTGTTCTGCCTTCTCAATAACTGTGGAATCCTTTATCATCCGGATTCGATTTTTCGAATCCACAATCCATATCCTTACGTTGGATTCAAGACCAATTCCAAGCAGACAGATATTTCCAAATACATGGTCCAATCTTGTACCGGTTGCTCCCAATACGGTAATTGCCTTGGCACCTTCTCTGATACAGCTTCGAATGGCATGCTCGGTATCGGTATCATCCTTTTCCGGTATTAAGGTCTCCCACCGGATATTATCCTTCTTCTTAAAGAATTGGAGCACCGTTTCATCCACAGAATCAAAATCTCCAATCACATAATCGGGAGTAATTCCAGCCCGGAAAAAAAACTGCAACCCGGAGTCTGCCGCAACCAGCGTATCCGGGTCTATTTTTTCAATATAATCTCTGGCAAACTCATCTTCGATGGCTCCACCAGATACAATTACAACCTTCTCCACCGTCTTCTCCTACTGATTCAAAAGTGTAAGGAAATGAGTCACATTCTCCTGAATCTCTCCCTGGAACACAGCACTTCCTGCCACAATAATATTGGCCCCCGCATCAAGAATTGCAGATACGTTATCCAAGCTGATTCCGCCATCTACTTCAATATCCACCTTTAACCGCTTCTGATTCAACAGCGCACGAAGCTCTTTTACCTTATCCATGGTATATGGAATGAACTTCTGTCCCCCAAAGCCTGGGTTTACTGTCATGATCAGGACCATATCGACCTTTCCAAGAATTGGTTCGATGGCACTGATTGGCGTGGCAGGATTAAGTGCTACTCCAGCCAAAAGCCCCTTCTCCTTGATCTGGTCTATGGTTCTGTCTAAATGCTTGCAGGCCTCTGCGTGGACCGTGATAATGTCCGCTCCCGCTTCTGCAAACTCATCAATGTAACGCCCCGGCTCTTCAATCATTAAATGCACATCAAACATTCGCTCTGTACAAGGTCTTATGGTTTTAATAACAGGAAGTCCAAAGGAAATGCTAGGCACAAACATGCCATCCATGACGTCGATGTGAACATACTGTGCTCCTGCCTCATCAAGCATCCTTACCTGCTCTCCAAGTATTGAAAAATCTGCGGATAAAATCGATGGTGATAAACAGTTCATGGTGTCTCCTTTTCCTATTATCTATTTGTTGTACCAATCAAAAATGGTATTTAGTATACTTTCTTGCGGTTTTTAAGCTCTTCGTACAAAAGCTTATAATTCTCATAGCGCACAGGATGAATCTTTCCCTCCTGCAATGCTTCCTTCACCCCACACTGCGGCTCTGAAATATGGCTACAGCCCTGAAATTTACAATATGGCTCATATGGCAAAAACTCCGGGAAACAATTCCACAGGTCTTCTTTTTCAAAGCCCGGTACATCCAGAGAAGAAAAACCCGGCGTATCCATAATATAGGATTCCTTTCCAAGAGGAATGATCTGGGAATGTCTGGTGGTATGCTTCCCTCTCTCCAGCTTTCTGCTGATACCTCCGGTCTCCATCACAATACCATCCTGGAGGGAATTCACCAGAGAGGATTTACCAACCCCTGACGGGCCCGCCACAGCGGTGGTTTTTCCGTGTAAAAGTGCCTGTAGCTCTTTGATGTTTTGCTTTTCCTTGACACTGGTAAAAATCATCGGATATCCGGCAGCTTCATAAACTGCTTTCAGCTTGTCCAACTCATCCTGCTGCACCAAATCACACTTGTTGATACAGATGGTAGTTGGAACGTGCTGATACTCCATCATGCAAAGAAAGCGGTCCAACAGATTCAGATTTGGCTCTGGACTTGTGGCCGCGAATATAACAAGGGCCATGTCAATATTTGCCACCGCCGGACGAATCAAAGAGTTGGCTCTTGGAAGAATCTCATCCACGTTTCCAAGCTTCTTCTCAGAATCCAATATAGCAATCTCCACATTATCCCCTACCAATGGTTTTCTATTCTCTTTTCGGAAGGCACCCTTGGCCTTACATTCATAAATTCCGGATTCTGCCACATGAACGTAGTAGAATCCGGAAATTCCTTTTACAATCTTACCTTGCATATATACGAAAGTGATCCTTACTGCACAGTAAATTCAATTTCAATGGCTGCATCAACCTGGTCTACTGTCTCCGTAGATGTGGTTCCATCTTCTGCAGTAACCGTTTTTTGAATCTTCCAGGTGGCCTGAACGGATCCGGATGGATTGGTCAATGGCTTTGTTGAAGTAAACTGGTATGTCTTCGTACCAGGCTCAAGCGTAACATTTTCCAGGATTTCTGCAACTCCCTTGTTGGCCTCTGTCAGTGTGATTGTCACTGATACTGCTCCCTCAGGAACCTGGAAATTGTAGGAAGCAATATAATTCTTCTGTTCCTTACCCTTACTTACATCAAGAGTAATCTCTGTCCCCTTCTGTACACTCTTTCCTGACTCAATATTCTGGGAAATAACCTTTCCGGCTTCCACAGTCTCATCGTACTTCTCGTTTATTTTTACAGAAAGTCCGACAGCTTCACAATTTGACTTTGCAGTGGCACTGTCAAGTCCCACTACATTTGGAACGCTGCTTGGCTGAACACCCTGACTTACCACAATCTTAACGGTGCTCTTCTTTGGGACCTTGGTGTCAGCAACCGGTGACTGAGAAATAACCTTTCCTGACTCGATTGAATCTGAGTATTCAAAGTTCTTCTCATAGGTCAATCCTGCATTCTTCAAGGTTGAAATCGCAGCTTCCTCTGTCAATCCCTCCAGGCTTGGAACAGGTACATTATTAGCATTGTCCGCCTGTCCGCAGATTGTCACATTGACAGTTCCATTTTCTGCAATCTTATCTCCGGCTTCCGGAGTCTGAGAGATAATCTGTCCCTCCTTATACTGGCTGTTCTCTTCGTATGCATAAGCAAACACGGAAATCTCTTTATAACCGGCAGCCTCTAAGGCAGCCTCAGCTTCCTCAATGGTCTTTCCCTTCAGGTCAATCATCTCAACCTGATTTTCTGCTTCACTCTCCTGAGTCTGTGACTGAGTCTCTGTCTGAACCTGAGAATTCTCGGTATTAGGTTTCTTACCAAAACGGAACAATCCAACCACATTACCAATCAAGATAATGATAATGATTACCATGATTACAGCTACTGCGATTCCGCCGATGGTCATAATCCTTTCCATCTTTGGATTCATGAAGCCTTCCTCATCGTCCTCGTCCTCATCCGAATCATCCTCATCGAAGTCCTCCGGTTCCTCATCTGATTCTGGAAGCTCTTCACTGTTAATCTGTTTTAATTCTTCTTCACTGATTACCTTTGTCTTTCCGGTGTCTACTGCCGGAGGAGCAATCACTACAAAGTCCTCATCCGGGTTAATCAATGATTTTCTAAGGTCCATCAAAAGCTCTGCCATATCCTGATATCTGCGGTCAGGGTTCTTCTGGGCACATTTGATGATGATCATCTCCATACTGATTGGAAGGTTTGGTGCAAAGTTGCTTGGCTTTGCCATCTCCTCCTGAAGATGCTGAATCGCAACGGCAACAGTGGTGTCTCCGTCAAAAGGTACACGTCCGGTTACCATTTCATACATTACAATACCAAGTGAGTAAATATCACTTCTTGCATCTACAAAACCATTTCTGGCCTGCTCCGGTGATGCATAGTGCACAGATCCCATCACATCGGAGCTGATGGTGTTGGAAGAAGCAGCTCTTGCAATACCAAAATCGGTTACCTTCACTTTTCCATCTGTTGAGATAATAATATTCTGAGGTTTGATATCTCTATGAATAATATTTTTGTTGTGAGCGGCCTCGATACCTCTTGCCACCTGAATGGCAATACTTACCGCTTCCTTAAAGGAAAGCTGCTGCTTTTTCTCGATATAAGTCTTTAAGGTAATTCCCTCAACGTATTCCATTACGATAAAGTGCATACCGTTTTCGCTTCCGACATCATAGATATTTACGATATTCGGATGCTCTAAGGCTGCTGCAGATTGTGCCTCTGTACGGAACTTTGTAACAAAGTTCATATCCTCAGAGAACTCCTGCTTTAACACCTTAATTGCCACAAAGCGACCAAGAATATGGTCCTTTGCCTTATATACGTCAGACATTCCGCCTGCACCGATTTTGCTAACGATCTCATATCGATCTAACAAATACATTCCTTCTGTTAACATGCTTTCACCTCGTCTAAATTAGGTTTATGTAATACAACTGTGATATTATCGCTTCCACCATTGGCATTTGCAGCAGCCACAAGCTGATTGCATTTCTCTTCAATAGAGCCATCTCCTGACACCACTCCTGCCATTTCCTCATCCCCTACCATATTGGTAAGTCCATCGGAACACATTAGGACATACTGATCAGGCTCCAAATCTACTTCAAAGAACTCTGCTTCCACCTTCTCAAATGCGCCAACTGCTCTGGTGATGATATTCTTGTCCGGATGAGCTTTTGCTTCCTTCTCGTCCATTTCTCCAAGTCGTACCATCTCTCCTACAAGGGAGTGATCTCTGGTAATCTGTTTCGCCTTTTTCTTTGACGAATCAATAATATAGAGACGACTGTCTCCGATATTTGCTACATAGAGAGTTCCATCCATAATGGTAGCAATCACAATGGTGGTACCCATTCCGCGCTTTGTCTCATCATTTCTTGACTCTGTCTGTAACATATCATTGGCCAGATGAATCGCCTCTGTCATAACAAGAACAGGCTCTGTCTGTGGATTTCTTGAGATGGACGCAACAACACGCTCCACGGTATAGCGTGAAGCATACTCTCCTGCCTTGTGGCCTCCCATCCCATCTGCAACGATATAGAGATTTGGTAGATTTCCAACCGGATTATCCGATGTGAAACAGAAATCTTCGTTGATTTCTCTTTGCAAACCGGTATCCGAGATCGAAAAAGTCTTCATCTAATCTACCGTCCTTTCCGCAGAAATATAGCGTTTGCGGAGTTGTCCGCAGGCACCATCGATATCTCTGCCCATTTCCCTTCTAATAGTAACATTTATTCCGTTTTTTTCAAGTTTATTTTTGAACGCGTTCACCACCTGGGTGTTGGAGGAAACGTAATCTCTCTCCTTAATAGGGTTTACCGGAATCAGATTAATATGACAGTTCATCCCCTTAATCAGGATTGAAAGCTCTTTTGCATCTTCTTCACTGTCATTGACTCCACCTACCAGGGAATACTCAAAGGTTACGCGACGGCCCGTCTGCTCAAAGTAATACTTGCAGGCGTCGATTACCTCATGTATCTCAAAGCTGTTTGCCACCGGCATCAGCTCTTTTCTCTTTTCCTGATTGCTGGCGTGAAGCGATAGTGCCAGTGTAATGGAAAGCTTTTCGTCTGCCAGCTGGCGAATCCTTGGTACAATCCCACAGGTGGATACGGTTAGGTTCCTCTGACTCATGTTGAGACCATTTTCATCCGTAAGCATATGAATAAACTGTAATAGATTGTCGTAGTTGTCCATAGGTTCTCCCGTTCCCATGACAACCACATTGGAGATACGCTCCCCAATATCCTTTCCAATCTGATAGATCTGATCCAGCATCTCGGAAGGCCGAAGTCCTCTTACCAGACCATCCAATGTGGAAGCACAAAAGCGACATCCCATTCTGCAGCCCACCTGGGAGGAAATGCAGACACTGTTTCCATGCTTATAGCGCATCAGTACACTTTCGATGACATTGCCATCCTCAAGCAGAAAAAGATACTTTCTGGTTCCATCTATCTTGGAAATCTGAACCGCCTCTTTTTTCAAAGAGGTCAGTGTACAGTTCTCTTTTAGTTTTTCTCTCAGGCTCTTTGACACGTTGGTCATCTCATCCCAGCTGTCCACCTGTTTTTTATGAAGCCACTGATATATCTGTTTCCCACGAAACTTTGGTTCTCCCAGCTCCTGCAAAAAATCACAGACCTGATTTAGACTTAGTGATTTCAAATCCACTTTTTCACAACTCATGAGCACTCCTCATTTCTATCGCTTTTCCAATGCCCAAGGGATTATCCCTTTCTTTTTAGCTTCGCAATAAAAAAGCCGTCATTCCACTCTTCTCCCGGAAGCATCTGCTCCATGGAGACTAACTCCAGCTCCGGATACTTTTTCAGCAGCCAGGCTACATTTTCTTCGTTTTCTCCTGCATGTATGGTGCAAGTGCTGTAGATTATGGTTCCGCCCGGTTTCGCGTAATCCCAGACCGTATCCAGAATTTTCCTTTGCAATTCCACAAGTTCCAGCTGCTTTTCTCTGGTCATCTTGTAGCGAATATCATTCTTTTTTCCCATTACTCCAAGGCCGGAGCAAGGAAGATCGCATATCAACACATCCGCTTTGCCCACAGAGGCCTCATCTCTGATGGTAGCGTCCATACAGACCGCCTTCATATTGGTCAGATGATGGCGCTGCATATTCTCCTGAATAAAAAATACCTTATAATCCGTTAAGTCTCTGGCCTCTACCATACCGGTACCCATTAGCATCTCTGCCAGATGGGTGCTCTTTCCCCCAGGAGCAGCGCACACATCAATCACATAGCTGTCCTTTTCCGGTGAGGCAGTCTGTGCAACCATCATGGAGCTGATATCCTGCACATAGAACTCTCCTTTGTTGAATGTATCCAGTTCTGTCAGATGGTCAAACCCTTTGATGGAAAAGGCATAGTCAAGCTTTGGAATCGGGGTGACCTCTACTCCCTGTTGCTGTAAGTGTTCCCTAAGCTCCTGAGGGGTAACCATTGCGGTATTGGTACGAATGGTGATGGGACGATCCTTTAAAAATTCCTGCAAAAGGCCTTCTGTCACATCATATCCATAATCCTTTATCCACTGCCCTACAATCCATTCCGGCATGGAATACCGAACGGACAGATATTTCAAAGGCTCCTTCCTGATGTCCGGATACTTCACATTCTCTTTTTCTCTGACAATGGTTCGAAGTACTCCGTTGACAAAGCCTGAAAGACCGCCAAATCCACGCTTCTTTGCAAGCTTAACCGCCTCATTACACACCGCAGAATCCGGAATCGAATCCATATAGAATATTTGGTATACACTCATACGCAAAAGGTTTCGGATAAGCGGCTTCATCCTTTTCACCTTCACCTTAGAGGCCCCATTGATGATATAATCCAGCTCAATCATTCTCTCCAAAGTTCCTTCCGTCACTCTGGTAATAAATGCCCTCTCTGTCTTTTCCAGATATTGATATTTTTCCAACACCGTTCGTAGTGCCAGATGACTATACTGTCCGTTCTCATTTACTTCCAGCAATAAATCTAACACCAGCTCTCTCGTATTGATATTAGTCGTCACGTTTTCCTCCAAATAACAATACCAGACGAAGCAGCTGCAAAATTGCTGCTGCCGCACCTGCTACATAAGTCAATGCTGCTGCACTCAACACCTTTTTCGTATGCTTTACCTCCTGAGGCAGCAAAATCTGCTGCTCCTCCAATTGAACCAGTGCTCTATGGGAAGCATTGTATTCCACCGGTAAGGTCACAAGCTGAAATAAGACAGCCAGTGAAAACAGCAGGATTCCAATCTCAATAATGGTAAATCCCATGGAGCCGTTAATCAGTGCCCCTATGATAATCACCGGCCACGCCAGGGACGATCCGATATTTGCAATGGGCACCAGTGTGGAGCGAAAGGAAAGTGGGAAATACGCATCCTTATGCTGCAGTGCATGCCCACATTCATGGGCTGCCACTCCAACCGCCGCAACAGATGTTGAATTGTAGGTGGTATCTGACAGGTTCAAGGTACGATTTCCGGGATTATAATGGTCCGTCAGTCTTCCTGAGACATGTCGGATCTCCACATCATAAAGTCCCGCAGAGTCCAGAATTCTTCTGGCGGCCTGTGCCCCTGTCATTCCGGACAAGCTTTGTACCCTTGCATAACGATTATATGTGCCGTTTAGTCTTGCAGATGCAATCATGCAGATCACGGCACCAAGAATTACTAAAATATAAGTCCAATCAAAATAAAAATATGGCATTGTGTTTTCCCCCGTTACACTCTGTTAAAAAATGTACCTACTTCCAGCGCATAGCCTCTCATAAAGGAACCTGCATCCATGCGTTTCTTACCCTCCAGCTGTACTTCAAGAAGCGCCAGCGCTCCTTCTCCGGTCTGCACCACAATGGCGTCCTTGGTAAGCTCCACAATTGCGCCCGGCTCCGCTTCATAGTGGTTGTCCAGGACCTTAGCCTTCCAGATTTTGAAGGTCTTATGGTCCAGGCTTGTAAAGGCACTTGGCCAAGGATTTAAGCCCCTTACTAATCTTTCGATTTCTACTGCAGGTCTCGTCCAATCAATATTGCCAAATTCCTTGCTAATCATTCTGGTATGAGTAGCTTCCTCCGGATTTTGTGGAACCGGCTTCACCTTTCCCTCCTGAAGAAGGTCCAAGGTCTCTACCAGAAGCTCTGCTCCCACTTTGGCCAGACGGTCGAAAAGGCTTCCTCCTGTCTCATCCTCCGCCACACGGATTTCTCTCTTTGTGAGCATATCTCCGGTGTCTACTCCAATGTCCATCTGCATGATGGTGACACCTGCAAATTCCTCGCCATTAATGACTGCCCATTGAATCGGTGCCGCTCCCCGATATTTTGGAAGCAAAGAACCGTGTACATTGATACAGCCATATGGAGTCATATCCAGAATCTCCTTTGGAAGTATCTGTCCAAATGCAGCCACTACCATCACGTCCGCATTGTATTTCTGTAAAAACGGGATATTTTCTGGTTCTCTGATTCTTTTTGGTTGAAATATCTCAAGGCCATGAGCTAGGGCACATTCCTTTACCGGCGAAAACTGTACATTTTTCCCTCTGCCCTTTGGTTTGTCCGGCTGTGTTACCACAAGGACAACCTCATGTCCCGCTTCACATAACGCCTCCAATGTCCCCACTGCAAAATCAGGGGTTCCCATAAATATCACTCTCATACTAGTTCTCCTCCGGGTTATCGTAGGTCACCTCATGAAGTCCACCTACCACCTTCTCAACATACAAATGACCATCTAAGTGATCGGTCTCGTGCAGAATGCAACGGGCAAGAAGCTCTTCCCCTTCAATCTCGCAAAGCTCCATTTCTTCATCCAGAAAACGAGCCTTCACATAATTCGGTCTGGTTACCTGTCCCGCTTTTCCCGGCACACTTAAACAGCCCTCATCACCGGTCTGTTCTCCGGAGGTCTCAAGAATCTCCGGGTTAATCATTACAATTGGTCCATCTCCACAGTCCATTACTACGATTCTCTTTAAGATTCCAACCTGAGGTGCTGCCAGTCCTACCCCGTTGGCATCGTACATCGTCTCAAGCATATCCTCAATCAGTGTTGCAATTTTCGGTGTCATCTCAGTGACCTCACGACATTTTTTTCCTAATACCGGATCACCTTCTACACGAATCTGTCTAATAGCCATAGCTCCTCCTTATTACGTTACTTATTCGTTATCTATTCTAGTTTTATACCCCATTCATCGGATTAAAATCGAATTGAATGGAGACGTCTTTTTGTTTCAAGTCATCCCGAATCACTTTCTCTAAGTAATCCTTGATGGCAATCAGGTCTTGGTAGCCTGCCCCCTTTATGTAAAGGACTTTTCGGTAGAGATCATTCATTTTTCCGATGGAAGGATCTGTGGGACCAAATGCCTGAAGCTGCAGGTTTTTCGTGCATATCGCCTTTTGGCCCTGCTCACTTAGGATTTCCATCGCTTCTGATAATTCCTGATAGTTTTCTGATGTTCCAAGCACCACCAACATATTCCAGATAGGCGGATAATGCATCAGACGTCGATAAGAAATCTCTCTCTCATAAAAGGCTTCGTAATTCTGTTCCTTTGCAGTCTGTATAGCATAATGCTCTGGATCATAGGACTGAATCACCACTTCCCCCGGCAAATCTCCTCGGCCGGCTCGCCCAGCCGCCTGTGTCAAAAGAGAAAAGGTTCTCTCTGCTCCATGGTAATCATTCACATGAAGCGACATGTCCGCAGCAAGCACCCCCACCAAGGTGACATTGGGGAAGTCATGCCCCTTTACAATCATCTGTGTTCCAATGAGAATATCTGCCTCCTGATTGGCAAAGGCAGACAGAATCTTTTCATAGCCATCCTTTTTTCTGGTGGTATCATAATCCATTCTAAGAATTCTGGCAGTAGGGAATCTCCTTTGTACCAGTTCCTCAATTTTCTGCGTTCCGGCCTTAAACCCACCCAGATATTTGCTTCCACAACTTGGACAGACCTTAGGGGTCGGCTCCTCATACCCGCAGTAATGACAGATCATTTTGCCATTATTATGCTGACTCAACGTCACATCACAATGGGGACATTTCAACGCCTGACCGCATGCCCTGCAGGAAAGTACCCCGGTGAGGCCTCTTCGGTTCAAAAACAGCATGGTCTGCTGTCCCCTTTTCAGACGGTCCTCCATCAGCTCCTGAAGTCTCTCACTTAATATGGAGCGGTTTCCCTGACGCAATTCCTGCCTAAGGTCAATGACCTCACACCTTGGAAGAGGGTTCTGTTTCACTCTCTCCTTCAGCTCCAGCAGGGTGTAGCAGCCCTCCTTGGCCAGATAATAACTCTCCATGGTAGGGGTGGCAGAACCAAGTACGGTAATGGCACCTGACTGAGCTGCCCTGAAAATGGCCGTCTCCCTTGCATGGTATTTTGGAACCGTCTCACTCTTGTAGGAGGTCTCGTGCTCCTCATCGATAATAATCATTCCTAGGTTTGAAAATGGAGTGAACAATGCGGACCTTGGTCCAATCATGATGGCAATCTCTCCATTTTTTGCTCTGAGATACTGGTCATATCTCTCAGCCTTTGTCATTCTGGAATTAAGAATGGACACCTGATCCCCAAAACGATTATAGAATCTCATCACTGTCTGATAGGTTAAGGCAATCTCCGGTATCAGTACTATGGCCTGTTTGCCCTCCGCTATCACATGGGATATCAGCTCCATGTAGACCTCCGTCTTTCCACTTCCCGTAACACCCTTTAGCAGAAACACCTTGGAAGCTTCCGGGATATCACG
Source organism: Agathobacter sp. (assembly GCA_022767075.1). Taxonomy (GTDB): domain Bacteria; phylum Bacillota; class Clostridia; order Lachnospirales; family Lachnospiraceae; genus Roseburia. The sequence goes on from JALEPP010000112.1 coordinate 17,439, forward strand.
CTGTAATAAGATGGTGTCCACCACTCTCTGTTGCTCAGGGTTTAATACCATATGGTATCCCTTGCTGTCCAGATGAGACACCGGATTTCGGTAGCTGGTCCGGGTCTCTATGGTAAGTATTCCTTTTTCTTCCAGTGCCCGAATTACGGCTGCGGTTACGCCCAGCTTCTGGGTGACCAAAGTATACTCCAGCTGTTTTTCCTCCAGCAAGGCTCTTAGGAGTCTTGCCTTTGCCGTGCTTCGCTTTGCTTCAAAAAGCCCAAGCATCTCTCTGGCCTTTCCCTCTTCCATTGCCAGATGCAGAATTTTTCTTTCAACAGCCTTAGTTTTTTCCTTCACAGGCAACACAGTCTTTAGCGCCTGGTTTAGGGTTCCGCCGTAATGCTTTCTCATCCACTCTGCCAGCTCAATCAGTTGGGACTCTGCCTGAACACTGTCCTTGCAGATTTCCATAATTGGCTTTAGCTTCTGGGGATCGCAGGCAATCTCATCCGTTAGTTCCAACACAAAACCGGTGAGGGTTCGCCTTCCAAAGGGAACCTTCACCTGCATACCTACCTGAATCTCATGCTCCAGCCCCGGTGGAACCTGATACTGAAAGGTCTTATCTAGTTTTTCTAATGATATATCAACTATGATATTGGCAAACCTTGCCACTCTTTCACCTCGTATCTATTATACTCTGCGGTTGGGATTGATATACTTCTCCTCGCAGTATTTGCAACGATAACTTTCTTTTTCTGAGTCCGTCAACAGGAATACCTGATCCAGCTCCTGCTCAATAGAAGTAATACAACGTGGATTCTTGCATCGAATCACATTGTGTACCTCCTTTGGAAGAGAGAGAATCTTCTTCTCTACAATCACGTCTCCCTTGATGACATTTACCGTAATATTATGGTCGATAAATCCAAGGATATCAAGGTCTAAGGCTTCAATTGGGCACTCTACCTTGATAATATCCTTTTTTCCCATCTTGTTACTCTTTGCATTCTTGATAATGGCTACCGTACAGTCCAAACGATCCAGTTTTAAATCGTGATAGATCTGAAGGCTCATTCCCGCCTGAATATGATCTAATACAAAGCCCTCATTAATTCCGCTGATATTTAACATCGAATCAAAGCCTCCTTCTATACTTCTATTCCAAGCAGGGTGAGAATCAGAGCCATACGGACATACACCCCATACTGAGCCTGTTTAAAATATGCCGCTCTTGGATCATCATCTACTTCTACGGAAATTTCATTTACACGTGGCAATGGATGAAGTACCAGCATGTCGTCCTTTGCCAGCTCCATCTTTGATTTGGTAAGTATATAGAAGTCTTTTAACCTTATATAATCTTCCTCGTTGAAGAAACGTTCTCTCTGAACTCTGGTCATGTAGAGGACGTCAAGCTCCGGCATCGCATCTTCCAGGTGCTCCATCTCTACATACTCAATATTGTTGGCTTTTAACACGTCCTCCCGAATGTAATCCGGTATGCGAAGCTCCTCCGGGGAAATCAGAACGAATTTCACATTTTCGTAGCGAATCAACGCATTGATTAAGGAATGCACGGTTCTGCCAAACTTCAGGTCACCGCACAAACCGATGGTAATATTGTCTAAGCGACCTTTCAAAGAACGAATGGTGAGCAAATCGGTAAGAGTCTGGGTTGGATGCTGATGTCCACCATCTCCAGCGTTGATGACAGGAATGGAAGATTTTGATGATGCAACTAAAGCTGCACCCTCCTTAGGATGACGCATAGCACAGATATCTGCGTAGCAAGAAATGACACGGATGGTATCGGATACACTTTCTCCCTTAGAAGCGGATGATGAATCTCCACTGTGGAATCCAAGTACGGAACCACCAAGATTTAACATGGCTGCTTCAAAGCTGAGTCTGGTACGGGTACTTGGCTCATAAAAACAGGTGGCCAATTTCTTCCCCGCACAGGCGTGTGCGTATTTTTCCGGATATTTCTCAATGTCATTGGCAAGGTCTAAAAGCTTATCCAATTCCTCCACCGAAAAATCCAGAGGACTCATTAAATGTCTCATAGTTTCACTCCTCTTTTCTGGGCATTTTTTCTATCATATACCATAGCTTTTTAGATTTCAATGTCTTTTTATAATGGTCTGCAACAGCAACCGCATAAAAGCTGTAAAAGAAGGAAATTAATACAGAAGCTTCCCCCTCCCATAACCGGTCTGCCGTATCCACTTCCCATGTTGGTGTACCAGGTTCCTCCGTATTGCAGATTTTCTAAAAATTGTCTGTAGGACAGATTGCTCGGCTCCAGCTCAACTGCTCTCTTGGCATGCTCCATCGCCGTAACATTATTGCCTGTATTATGATTGGCCATGGCACTAAAATAATACCACTTTGCCTTCCTTTCGGAAAATGGAATATCGTTTAGTACATTTAACGCTTCCTTGTAGTAACCGTTTCTCAGATAATTTGCCACCGCCTGCAGCTTCGGATTTTCCTCCTGACTGTAGCTGTAACGGTTCCCGGTATACCTGCTGCCGCCAAAGCTGCTGAATATATCCTCGTACATATCCTCATAGGAATTGCCACCGGCACTCTGTCCTCCACTGTAGTGATATCCCTGCTGCTTTTCCTTCATAATCTGGTCATAGGCCTGCTGCACTTCCTTGAATCGCTCTTCGGCTTGTTCCCTGTTTGGATTGTTCACATTGGCATCCGGATGATACTTACGGCTCAGATTTCGATATGCTTTTTTAATCTCCTCATCAGAGGCGCCTCTCGTCACACCCAGCACCTGATATGGATCCATCATTTATCTTTCCTCTTTTTCTTTTTTACTCTTTTTCTCTTCTGATTTCTTGTTTTTGCATTGCAAATATTCGTACTTTGTCCACACTCCGGAGTATATCACATTTCTAAGAATCTCTCCGTGAAGCAGAATCGGAAGTCTCTCAAAGCACTTTGCACACTCTGACATCATACTGGTAAGCATCAACCTGCACAAGGTCTCATAGTCTCCTCTGTTTTCACGCTCTGCATCAATCAAGGGATTGTATCTTCCTGCCTTTTCATCCCTCTTTCGGTCCTCGTAGGCGTCCATCAAATAGATGAATTTGCCAAGATAAAAGCCCAGTGTATACAATTCCTCCTGCCAGTGGTCCTCTTTCCAGGCAAAAATAGCCCCAAGCATGTTCCCTGTAGTTCCTGCCACCACGTCAACATTGCGTTCCTTGTTTTTCTCACAAGCTTTCAGTTCCTTCATAGCCAATTCTACAGCCTCTGCCTGTCTGGGATATTTTTTTCGTAATCTATCATAATCCTTCGCCAAAGCCTTTGCCATCATAAGCTTTGCCCCATTGTGCTCATCTTCCCAATCATCCATAAGATTGTGGTAAGCCAGAAGCACATTCATATCTGCCGCATAAGCTGTCACTTCGTTTTTCAGAGCTGTATGCATTTTGGTTGGATGCAGACCGCACCGAAACTCGGAACAAATTGTATCATTTTCATACAAACCAGTCAAAAGAACAATGAGAAAGGTCATATCGTAATTGAGACATACCTGGCCTTTTTTTCCATAGTATTGCTTCAGCTCTCTGCACAGTCCACAATAATAGGACTGATAGGTTTTCTTGTCTTCCTCTGACAATTGGTCTAAGTAGACATTGACATATCCGAACATTCTATTTCCTCCTATATGGAATAATGATTCGTATCGTTATGTCCTTTTAATAAACTCTTCTCTGCATTTCGGGCAGATGACACAGATTTTTCCATGACCTCTTGGGACACGAACCTTTTGTTTACACATCGGACATCTAAAATACTTGTATGTTCTTCCATCCTTCAGACGTCTCTTCGTCTTCTGAAGCTTCACATTCCACTGATAACGCCAATTGCGAAAAGCCTGATTCTCGCTGTATCTCTTAGATAGATTTTTGGAAAAGACACGAAAATACATATGTATAATCAATGCCAGGGTCAGCAGATATACACTTGGATTCCGGACAAACAAAGAAATGATCAACAAAATCCACACCAGTATCGATTCAAATCTTGCCAGGTCATCCATTCCGTTTCTTCCCTGCATCCATCTCATCATTTTTTCTCGAAAATTCATAATTCTTTACCTCTTACGTTCTACATGCTTTCTTACTATACTATCGTCCCCAAACAACCTCGTCAATAAATCTGCCTCTGTTTTCATAAACATTTTAGATTCTTTCTAATTAGGAAAGAAAAATACCGCCGACCTTTGGTCAGCGGTATTTTTCTGATGTTTTTTAATTATTTTTTGTGATGTAGCAGAACGATAAGCCGGGTTATGTCGCGAGTGATCATCTATCTACTACGGCTGTTGCCAACCGTCTCTAGCGACCTACCTGAAGCTGGCGGGCCACGTCAACGCTTCTATTCGGTCTTGCTTCGAATGGGGTTTACACTGCCTTCCCTGTTACCAGAGAAGCGGTAGTCTCTTACACTGCCCTTCCACCCTTACTGGGCTAGCCCAGCGGTTTGCTTTCTGTTGCACTTTCCTTAGAGTTTCCTCCACCGGCCGTTAACCGGCATCCTGCCCTATGAAGCCCGGACTTTCCTCACCTGCGGTCTTTCGACACTTGCAGCCGCGATCTCCTGTCCTGCATAGCTTCTAATATATCAATAGTTTTCAAAAAAATCAAGACAATCCAAATATTTATTTGCAGCTCACATGGCTTCAATCTACACACTACCTTGTAACAATCTGAGTCAAAAGACTTGCAAATGGTGAGTTCCAATAAATCGTTACTTCGTTCGTTGCGTAACTCTGCTGATTATCTGCATAGCATTTTGCAGGCGGCATATCCTTTAATACATTTGCTGCATATGGATCTTCGATACCGCTGTTTGGACCACCGACAAGCATTGCCTTCATTGCCTTTCCGTTACCATTTACTACAGATGGACGATGATGTACATCGTTTGGTGCATTTGTTCCGTAGCCTGTCACAAAGGAATATGACATTGCATTTTTACCAAGGAGATAGTCCAGCTGCTCTTTGGCGTTCTTCTGATATTTGTCATCCCCTGAAATCTGACTGGCCATAATCATTGTTCTTGCATTGTTGCAGACACCAAGGTTACTTCCCCAGTTATAGCCTTCGAGGGAAAGACAACATCCATATCCATCTTCCTTAGCATTCTCAAGGAATGTATCTGCCTGCGATACGATTTCTTTCTCGATAAGAGATACACACTCTTTGTCCTGATCGGAAGCTTTCATAGAAAGATAAGCAATATCTCCATAAGATCCCATCTCAATCCATCCGTATCCTGTTAATACTGCCTCTTTGATCTGCTTGTTCGCATAATCGAGATATTTCTTGTCGCCAGTTGCCTTGAACAATTCTACAGATGCCCAGTATCTCTCATCCATATCTGATTCGTCCGGATACTCACCAGTTGAAATTCCTACAGGATTCTTAAATCCTTTTCCACCGTCTGTTTTTTCCAGATAGTTCCAAGCAAGCTCTGCCGCTTTCTTACATTTCCTGCTGAACTCCTTGTCATAGTCCTCATATACCACAG
>JALEPP010000154.1 GCA_022767075.1 Agathobacter sp.
AGGCCTACCGGATTGTTGAGAAAACCTTCGCAGACAAGCGCCCAAAATATGCGATCTGCAAAGTTGTAAAGGAGGCAGTCAATTGAGAAGACAAGCATTGGAAGCAACACACTATATTCCCTACAAGCTCATCCAATCCCTATCCAACAACTCTACTATCCTGCAAAACCAATCCACAACCACTGTGGAAGGTAAGGCAAGAGTAGAAAAAGAGGTTCAGATAAGGCTTGAAAATGACATCCTCAAGTACGGCATAAACGACAGCATCCTTGTCAATGCTGCAGTGATTTGGCTTTCACCTGGTAAACTCATCTTCATCTTGGAACCGACAAAGAGCCAATTCCTGCAAAGACAGTTCAAACTTGAAACCGAACTTAAAGTTCATCACAAGGGAAACCTCTTCCTGGTTGATGAAATCAACTATTCATCCAAGCCGATTCACCCTATCCTTTACACTTCATTCCTTTCAGTAGATCCTTCTTACCAGCCACCCGTTACCGGATTCGACTGGGAGATGGAAACACACTGGAACAAACCGGCACAGACTCCTGAAGAGTATGCCGCTCACTTCGCAAATCCTCTTATTGCAAAAGTGAGATGTAGGGATGGATATCTTCCCATGATACTGGACAATGGCGAGAAAGCCATACCAGTAACAGCCAAGCCATTCGATGGTGAAGATTTAAACCATTGGGGTAAACCCAGCAAATTCAATGTCGCAAGCACCAGTCCAATGTATGTCCTGCTTGAAACCAGGTCATACTTTGAGCGCAGATACTTCGACATCGAAAAAGGCTGTGTTCTCAGGGATGATATGAAGGAACTGGTATGTACTGATGTGCAGTACCCATTCTTCCCTTACCATCCGGTCCTTACCGTTTCTGCCTAGTTTTCTTTTCAGCTCCCTTTGGGGCTTTAATCATTACCCACACCCAGGTAATCATTAAAGCCTCAAAGGTTTTTTGTTTTCTCTACTTTTCTATTTCTTTTCTTCTTTTCTCCAGCATCTCTTTTATTTCATCAAGTGCTTCAGAAAGAGGAGTTGTCTTTCCTTGTTCTACATCCTCAAGCCCTTGCTTAAGCTTGGCATATAGCTCTTCTCTATCAATTTCAGATAACATGTCCATCACATCATCTTCAGAGTTTATACCTGCCTCTTTTGCTGCGCCAGACATACCATCCTGCAGATTCTGCATGGCTTGTATAGCAATGTTATCTGAACCGAAGTTATCAGTTTTCATCTTTCCTACTTCCTTGCTTTCGATAATTCTCTCTTCCATGGCTATCTAATTTTCTACACTGAAGTCCTTATGAGGACTGGTGCTATTAAAGGTTGATGAATACTTAGACATTTAAGTCGAGATTATAGGGTTTTTCGGGCTATTTTTGCCCATTTTTCCTCTATTCACCACCATTTTCCCGGTATTTGCTACCCTTTTATCGGCCACTTAAGCCTTTATAAACAAAGGATTTATATACGAATGTACTTATATATACACATTTTATAAGTGGTCGATGAATGGATAGGGACTAACTTTTATCCCATAATCTACATAACTGACGCCTTACCCCTATACAAAATGTTGTATTGCCTTGCTCATACATATACAACATTCTGCATAACTTTGACACATTTCAAAATCTCTTATCTAATTGCTTTGCATTCCTCCCATACCCTTTCCGGATCTGTCGACATCCCATTTGTATCGATTCCAAATCCACTAATTGTTACATTAATATCATCTATATCTGCAAATTCAGCATTCGAGATCTCTCTCATCCTCATTTGTTCTGTTAAACTTGTGGTTTCTTCTCCCGGATGTAATTGAGTTAATTCATCTCTTCCAAATGCATATACATAATGTTCAGTATCCTCCTCAACCAACATCCATTCCTCATTTGCATCAAATGTATATAAAGGTTCCCCATTACTCTCAGGCATATCAACCTCAATAAACACATACATTTCTTCTGTTGCAGTATTATCAATCACGGGACTAACTGCAAAACTGTCTCCAGGCCCTAATTCCTGAGATGCCATTTCTGCATTCAATTCAAACTCAAATATCTGTTTCTTTGTAAAATCTGACCGTACATCCTGCATATAAAACATTCTCACTAATGCATACGCAGTTACGCTTAAACCCAAAAACGCCCCCAGAAATATTCCTTTTCGTATAGACTTTTTCATTCGCTCATAATCCTTACTATTTTATCACAGTAATAACTTGCTCGTAATTGGGTCAACAAAGCAATCTCCAGTGCCACCATTCATAACGGTATAACCACCCGGTCACTATATTCCCCACTCACACATCAAATCTAAAAAAGAATTAGGACCTAAGCAGCGAACCCCTTATAAATACTGGATTTTCTCTGGTTGTCCCTATTATATAAATATCGAAGGATATTTCTCTTTTTCATTTCAGTTATTTTATCGGAACTTGCCATACTTAATTCCCTCCTATGTTCAATAACATTCACGCCTTCTATAATACTTAATATAGCATACCGGCGTTTGTTGTGCTACATTTTTTATCACTTGTTCGTAATATGATATGTCTTAACAACTTCCATCATTAACTCTCTAATATCATCTTTATTTTTATAAGCAGCCTCCATCAACTTATCAAGCTGGTCTAAGAATGTTTCAATCTCAAACGGAATAGGATTTCCAATATGAATTAAGTCATTGTCTGTTTTTCTTAATCCTTCTTCAGACATTAATTTTTCTTCATAAAGTTTTTCACCTGGACGAAGCCCTGAGTACTCTACCTTGATATCAATATCCGGTTTATATCCGGACATACGAATAAGATTTCTTGCAAGTGTATCAATCTTAACTGGTTCACCCATATCTAACACAAAAATTTCTCCACCATGTGCAAAAGTTCCAGCAGTTAAAACTAAACCAACTGCTTCTGGTATTGTCATAAAATATCTAATAATATCAGGATGAGTAACTGTTACTGGACCACCGTGAGCAATCTGTTTTTTAAATAATGGAATCACAGAACCATTACTTCCTAACACATTTCCAAAGCGTACTGCAACAAACTCTGTTTTTGTATTACGCAAAGCTTCTGTTACTTCCGGATTGTCAACAGCTTCACGCATCCAATGGGTAAATAACTGTGGAATTTCATCAGCCTTTCCTTCTTTAATTTTTGCATCAAAAGCTTGCACCACCATCTCACAGCATCTTTTGCTGGCACCCATTATATTTACCGGATTTACGGCCTTATCAGTACTAATGAGAACAAATCTCTTACATCCATGAACCATTGCAGCAAAAGCAGTCTTATATGTTCCTATTACATTATTTTTAATTGACTCACAAGGACTATCTTCCATTAATGGTACATGTTTATGTGCAGCTGCATGATATACTATTTCCGGTCTGTACTGTTCAAACACCTGGAAGATTCTTCTACTGTCTCGAACAGACCCAATAAGCGTTACAAGATCCAATTCTGGATATTTATGTTTTAATTCAAGCTGAATATCATATGCATTGTTTTCGTAGATATCAAAGATGATTAACTGTTTAGGTGAATGTGCCGCGATCTGTCTGCAAAGCTCTGAACCAATAGATCCACCACCACCGGTTACCATGATTACTTTTCCTTTAAGATAAGCAAATATAGCATCCATATCAGCTTTAATCGGATCACGACCAAGTAAGTCTTCGATGGCTACTTCCTTCATCTTGCTCACCGTTACTTCTCCATTGTACAACTGATACATACCAGGCAGGCTCATCAGTTCACAGTTCGTCTCATTGCAGATCTGAAGGATATCTCTCTTATCTGCCGCAGAAGCGCTGGGAATGGCCACATAGATCTTCTCGATGCCGAACTTCTCACATGCCTCCAGGATGGATTCCCGGCCACCGAACACCACTACGCCGTCGATGTAGCGTCCCCACTTATTCTGATTGTCATCAATAAAGCAATACACCTTTTCTCTGGTTTCTTTTGCATGCTTGATGTCACGGAAGATCATCTGTCCGGCAGCTCCGGCTCCGATCAGCATCACGCGCTTGCAGTACGGCGCTTCCGAATATTTTCTGCTTCTCAGTAACAATACAAACCGATAAGAAAATCGAATTCCCAGTGTCAGACAGAACTGGATCACGATGCCGAACAGGAAATAAGAGATCGGCATTCGTTCCACCAGAAGCATCATGATCAGAAAATACCCTGCTCCGGTGATCACCGTTGCCAGGATCGTCCGCATCAGCTCCGAATAGCTGGCAAACCGCCAGATACTCCGGTACAGCTTCAGTAGCCAGAATACCAGCACACAGCATGCCGCATAGATCAGAATCGACTGATAGTACGCATGCAGATAATTCAGTGGGATACTGTGAAAGTGGCAGTCAAATCGGATCCACAGAGCGGCAAAGTATGCTACTGTCACTGCCAGAAAGTCATAGATCATCAACAAAAGAGTCACGATCTCCCAGTGCTCGATAAAGTGCTTTCTTTTATTTTCTTTTGCCTTCTCTCCCATTTTCTCATCCCTCGTACTTCGTATTTCTCATCTCTCTGCTACTGTGATCTCCTGTCTCACAGCTGATCTTTTCCACAGACAGGATCCGCAGATCCTGCCCATGGAAAGAATCAACGGCCCCCTGCGTGGGAGGGGCGGATGATTCCATTCTGTGTTCACTGTAATTATTTAACTTTAACAGTGATCACTTTCTTGGCATCT
>JALEPP010000019.1 GCA_022767075.1 Agathobacter sp.
ACTTAATTTTCCTGTACGCCAACGTTTGAACTCCCGCCCAATCTGTCTGCCAGAGAAGGACACTAGGCGCTTCTCGCCTGCTACTCTAAGGAGCCGCCTTCACGAATTTTATTACGGGGGCTCTCGGTTTGTCGTTCTTCGAGCCGCAAACCGACCCGCCCCCGTTCTATCGTTCAGGACGGCTCCAAGAGTAGCAACGACTCGTCGCGAATCGTGTTCCTTCTTCTGGCAAACAGATTGGACGGGAGTCCCAACTTTGGCGAACTGGAAATATCGAAAAAGTGTGAGTCCCACTTCGTGAAAACACGAGCGTTCTTGCAACTGGCAAACGAAATCGCTAGTGGAGTGGGGGAGTGGAACTTTGGACAGGGATGAAAACCTCAGATATGTATGGGATGGGGTGTGGGAAGGGCAAGAGCCGGGGGGAAAGTGGGAGCGGAGAGTGTGGGATAAGCATCGGGGGACGGGGCGTGTACTCCTTGGGAGAAGGGAGAAAGTGTGGCAGAAGCTGAGGGGACACGAAAATGGAGCCTCTCCGGAAGGGAATGGAAAGGCTCCTGGGAAAAAGTGTAGCGATTTTATTTTGCGGCGATGTCCTTGGTTGCGATTACGTTGACGCCGGTGCCACAGACATCTGCGAGAACAACGTCTCCAATGTGTACTGGTGCCGGCACATCTACAAGCTTTAATGCTTCTGTGATGTCGAAGATTTTTCCTTTTGGAATATCAGATTCGGTTTTACATGAAACCATTGCTGACACGCCGCCTGATACGCGTACGGTTGAGGTTACGATTCGAGTTGGGTTTGTTACCTCCTTGCGTCCGTATGCATCGCCTCTTGGGCAAGTGTTTCCGGTGAGTTCTACCACTTCACCGTTTTCCATTTTAATGGTAAGGCTGCATCCTAAAGGGCAACCGATACAGGTTAATTCTCTGGTTTCCATATTCTATGCCTCCTCAATTCTAATGGTGATTTTTGAGAGATCCGGAATCTCTGCAAGTTTTGCTTTGCTTAATACTACTTGCTCCATCTCACCTGGTGCCATAACCGGACGTTTGCGTTTGCTGATTAAGGTATCATTGAAGTATGTAGCGATCTGACAATTCTTGTATACGGCTCCTACACGGAAACGTACCGTTAAATTGTCTTCCATCTCTGTTGGACGCACGAATTTTGGTACGGTGTAACGTACTCCGCCTTCCGGTACGATTTCTACGGATTTCGCATCTGCGTTCTTACCATTCTTGATGTAGTTTGCTGCGTTCTTTCCTGCATTGGTTGCTTCCTGTGATACATAGTCAACCAAATCATGTACGTGAAGTACGTTACCACATGCAAATACACCATCAATGCTGGTCTCTAAGCTATCATTTACGATTGGTCCTGATGTAATTGGGCTAAGCTCTACCCCAGCGCTTCTTGAAAGCTCATTCTCCGGGAGAAGTCCACAAGAGAGAAGAAGGGTATCGCACTCATATCGAATTTCGGTTCCCGGAATTGGCTTGCGGTCTGGTCCTACCTCTGCGATGGTAACTGCCTCTACACGCTCTTTTCCTTCAATATCTACTACTGTGTGGCTGAGCTTAAGTGGAATGCCAAAGTCATCCAGACACTGTACAATGTTACGTTTCAAACCACCTGAGTAAGGCATAAGCTCAGCTACCACTTCTACTTTTGCGCCTTCTAGGGTCATACGTCTTGCCATAATGAGACCGATATCACCGGATCCAAGGATAACTACCTTTTTACCCGGCATAAAGCCTTCCATGTTAACCAGACGCTGTGCGGTTCCTGCGGAATAGATACCAGCCGGACGGTAGCCTGGAATATTTAACGCTCCACGGCTTCTCTCTCTGCATCCCATTGCAAGAATGACAGCTTTTGCCTGAATTTCAAATAAACCATCTTCACGGTTCATAGCAGTTACCTTTTTGTCTGCTGTGATATCCATTACCATGGTGTTTAATTTGTACTCAATTCCTCTCTCCAAAACCTGTGCCGCAAAACGTGCCGCATATTCAGGTCCTGTAAGCTCCTCCTTGAAGGTGTGAAGTCCGAATCCGTTGTGGATACACTGGTTCAAAATTCCACCCAATTCTCTATCTCTCTCAATAATTAAGATGCTTTCGATTCCGTTATCTCTTGCTGCAACTGCTGCTGCAAGTCCTGCAGGTCCTCCACCTACGATGACTAAATCATATGCGTTCATAGCTTACCTCCCCTAAATCTCTTTGTTAAGGCCTACCACAAAGGTGGATTTTCCGCCGTTTTTGGTAATTTCAAACATGCTCATTGGAACTTCTCTCTCTAAGATTTCCATGGTTCTTGGTGAGCAGAAGCCTGCCTGGCAACGTCCCATTCCAGCTCTCGTTCTGCGTTTTACACCATCTAATGAGCGAGCACCTAAGGTTCTGTGAATGGCATCTAAGATTTCGCCCTCTGTAATCATCTCGCAACGGCAGATAATGTTGCCATATGCCGGCTGCTCTTTGATCAATGCATTGCGCTCTTCCATGGTAAGGGTTTCCGGTCTTAAAATTCCTTTTCTGGTTCCAACAAAATCTACATTTTCTTCCAGCTCCAATTTCTTTGCAACCATCTCAGCTACCATTTCGCCGATTGCCGGTGCACTGGAAAGTCCCGGAGACTCGATTCCGGCAGCATCAAAGAAGCCATCTACTGCTTCCTCGATAATAAAATCATCTTTTGTCTCATGAGCACGAAGTCCCGCAAAGCTTGTGATTACCTGACGAAGTGGAACATCCTTTACAGAAAGAGATGCAGTCTTGGCAAGATAATCCAATCCCTCTGCTGTTGTATTTAATCCCTCTTTGTTATCAATATCCGTAGCAGTTGGTCCTACCAAAAGGTTACCATGTACGGTTGGTGTAACAAGCACACCTTTTCCCATTGCACTTGGAAGCTGGAAAATGGTATGTGACACATGGTTTCCTGCTGTCTTGTCTAAAAGCATGTACTCGCCCTTACGTGGTACAATGTTGAGTTTCTCTTCGCTTACCATGTTGTGGAATACATCTGCGTATACACCCGCTGCGTTGACAACGGTGGTAGCCTCTAAGGTTTCATTGATGTCCGGCTGTCCGGTTGTGTGTTTTACTAAGGAAAGCACATAGCCATTGTCTTTTTTCTGAATGTCAGTCACTTCCGTATTTAAGCGGAACTCTACGCCATTGTCTGCTGCGTTCTCAGCAAGAGCCATGGTCAAATGGAATGGACATACGATTCCTCCTGTTGGTGCAAGAAGTGCACAGGTAACATCGTCAGCGAGGTTTGGCTCCATTTGGATGAGTTCCTCTCTCTCCACGATACGAAGTCCCGGTACGCCGTTTGCGATACCTTTTTCCATCAATTTATCAAGTCCTGATCTGTCCTGATCCTTTGTACATACAATCAGAGAACCGTTTCTGGTAAATGGGAAATCAAGATCCTTTGAGAGCTGTTCCATCATCTCATTTCCCTTTACATTTAATTTTGCTTTTAATGTTCCCGGTTTTGCATCAAAACCAGCGTGAACGATGGCACTGTTTGCCTTTGAGGTTCCACAGCACACATCCTCATCCCTTTCCAATACGCAGGCCTTTACATTGTATTTGGAAAGCTCTCTTGCAATTGCGCTTCCGATGACACCTGCTCCAATGATCGCTACATCATACATTTCCTATTCTCCTTTCTTTTAGAACAAAGATCAACGCAAAAAAAGCAAGGAAAAATAAGTAGAGTACTCTCTACTTACTATTACCTTGCTCATGTCTCTTGGTATTTCTTTCTTTAATTGCCTTTATTATAGCATCCTCAATATCAATCTGCAAGAGTTTTCCCCCAAAAGATATCCCTTTTTTTACCCCTGGTTCATTGACACCACACCAGGAAATGATTATCATAAGTTTATAAAATTTTTATTTTTTTGAGGAGGAATTTAATTATGTTATGTCCAAATTGCGGAAAAGAAATCGCTGACGGCTCTGCATTCTGTACACAGTGCGGAACTCCGGTAGCTCCACAAGGTGCTCCACAGGGCGCTCCACAGGGTGCTCCACAGCCAGTTTATTATGTGGACCCTACCGATCACACAGCTGAGTTCTCAGCAAAAGATGTATCTGACAACAAAGTAATCGCTATGCTTCCATACTTACTTGGAACTGTTGGTGTTCTTCTTGCACTTATCGCTGCAAAAGAGTCTCCATTCATTGGTTTCCATGTACGTCAGGCTTTGAAGTTCACCGTTACTGAGGTTCTTCTTGGTATCATCACTGTACTCCTTTGCTGGACGATTATCGTTCCAATCGCAGCAGGTGTTTGCTTCATCATCTTATTCGTATGCAGAATCATCTGCTTCGTTAACATTTGCAGTGGCAAATCAAAAGAAGCTCCAATTTTAAAGAGCTTTGGCTTCTTAAAATAGTACGAATATGGTATAATTGCCACGGGTGTCTTAGGGCATCCGTGGTTTTTTATTTACTCATATATAGCAAACATACCATTACCCCGGGGGAGTACTTATGAAAAAACAATTTAGAGAGGCGCTGGAGGATTCACCAATTATTGCCGCCATAAAGGATGACGAGGGCCTGGAAAAATGTAAAACTGCTGACAGCAGGATTATTTTTATCCTCTACGGAGACATCTGTAACATCGGGGATATTGTATCTCAGGTGAAAGCCGCCGGCAAAATCGCCATGGTCCACATCGATTTGATTAACGGATTAAGCTCCAAGGAAATTGCAGTGGACTTTGTAAAAAAATATACCGATGCGGATGGTATTATCACCACAAAACCTGCTCTCATAAAGCGTGCAAAGGAATTGGAGCTCTACACCATTTTGCGATTCTTTGTCATTGATTCTATGGCCTATGACAACATCCCAAAGCAATTAAAGTCTGCCAAACCGGACCTGATAGAGCTTCTTCCAGCCCTAATGCCCAAAGTAATTACCAGAATCTGCAAGGCTACCAGCACCCCCGTAATCGCAGGGGGATTAGTTTCTCAAAAGGAAGACATCCTGGAACTCTTAGATGCTGGCGTAAGCTGTGTTTCATCCACGAATCCACAGACCTGGTTTCTGTAGGGACGTTCCATTTTCCACGCACATCGCCCTTTGGCCTATGGAGCGCCCTTTGGTCTATGGAGCGCCCTTTGGCTTGACCTCTTGTCGGGGAAAACCCTGACGAGGGGTCTTTTTTTGTTCTCTCCCCCCGGGAACGGCTATCCACGCACTTCTGGGGGACGGAGGAGGAAGGTTTTTGCAAGTTATTCGGTTGCAAGGATTTTCGTGGTATGATTTTGCCTCTTTTGATGATTCGAGTTCGGCAAAGTTGGGACAATTTTACAGGAGAATTCGTGGATGGGGAGAATTCCTTAAAGTAGCTTTGTTATTTTTTCTTAGGCGCGTCTCCAAGGAAAATCGTGCACGCGGTTCGGTTTGCGGCTCGAAGAACGACATAACCGAGAGCGTGCACAATAAAATCTCCTTGGAGCGCGCCTTAGAAAAATTCAAAGGTACGTCCTGGAATTCATCCCCACCACGGATTCTCCTGTAAAATTGTTCAAACCTTGCCGTACACGAAAATTGAGGCAAAATCATACCACGAAAATCCTTGCAACCGAATAACTTGCAAAAACCTTCCTCCTCCGTCCCCCAGAAGTGCGTGAATAACCGTTCCCGGGTGGGGAGAGAATAAAAAAGACCCCTCGCCGGAGAATATCTTCCGACAAGAGGTCAAGCCAAAGGGCGCTCCATAGGCCAAAGGGCGATGTGCGTGGAAAATGGAACGTCCCTACGCTTTATCGCTCATGACTAGTTTGAGTAAAATTGGTGTGATTAGTGTGGTTACGATTACCATGATTACGATTGGTGCAAACAGGGTATCGTCGAGCATTCCTGCAGCGTATCCCTTCTGTGCTACGATGAGGGCTACCTCTCCACGGGAAATCATACCTACACCAATCTGAAGGCTTTCCTTCCAGTTGCAGCTACAAACCTTTGCACCTAGTCCACAGCCTACTACCTTTGTGAGCATTGCAACAAGGCAAAGGAGGACTGCAAAAATCAGAAGGCTTGGCGTAATGCTGTCGATCGATACCTTTAAACCTACGCTGGCGAAGAATACCGGTGAGAAAACCAAATACGAGGCGATTTCTACTCTACGCTCGATGTAGTGTCCTACGTTCATGCTGCAAAGCATAAGTCCTGCAAAATATGCTCCTGTGATGTCTGCGATTCCGAAGAATTCCTCTGACATGTATGCAAGCAAGAAACAAAATGCAATGGAAAGGATTGCAGTACGTCTCTGACGATCGTGTCCTTCAATCAGACGCTTGAATACGTGGCATCCGAATGCGATTACCACAAGTACGATGAAGTATGCAATGATCTTGATGATAACAGTGATCGGGCTTACAGAAGAATCCTTTAAGCTGGTTACTATGGTAAGAACGATAATTCCAAGAATATCATCAATTACCGCTGCACCAAGAATTGTGGTTCCAACCTTTCCTTTTAATTTACCTAATTCTCTTAAGGTCTCTACGGTGATACTTACGGAGGTTGCTGTCAATACAACACCGATGAATACCGCCTTTAACAGCTCTGTGTAATCTGCCATATCTGTGTGGAAATACAGTGCATAGGTAGCAAATCCACCGAGAAGCGGCACTGCTACACCGATGATTGCGGTTATAGCAGATGCCTTCATGTTTTTCTTCATATCAGAAAGGTTGGTTTCCAATCCTGCTGAGAACATCAGGAGAATGACACCAATCTCTGCTGTATATTCGACAAAGGTTCCTGTCTCACCCTGAGTAGGAATCCAGTTCAAAAAAGACGGACCTAAAATCACACCTGCAATCAGGGCACCAACTACAGCCGGCATATTGATTCTACGTGAAAATAATCCGAACAGTTTTGTTGAAATCAGAATAATTGCTAAACATAATATGAAACGATAATCCATATTGTTTCCCTTCTTTCTTATTATAAACTCATTCTTAAAACATACCTCAGTTTTTACTTTGCAATCATAACTCTTGATTTGAAAAAAAGCAATTTCATTTCTTCCATATTTCCAAGGGTTTCCAAAGGTATTTTTGTGCTATTTTACCTAATCAAGATACAATTAGCACAATTTGTATGGAACCCATATTCACATGCTCTCATTTTGTCACGTTTCCCTTGGTCTCTGCCGAACCCGTAAAATCGTCCAGACGTGAAGAAGCCCTTGAGACGGGAATTTCTCAAGGGCTCCTTCGAGGAGTTTAGTTATGAAAATGTTTTAATAAAAAGGGAATAATATCAAAGGCTTTGTTCCTTTGACAGTTCTTAGTATATCCAGAAAATGTGACGAGAATATGTCCGTTTTCGAAAAGCTTTCTAAAATAACACCAAAACTCGTTTAGAATTCCTTTATAAACACTTTATAATTGGTTCTCTAATAGAGCCTTGCACAGCTGAAGCTTCTCCTTCGAATGCTCGCTATTCTCATAGAGAACCTCCCCCTTTTCCTCTGCCGGATTCAATAAATCAGCTTCCGCAAGTCTGCGTCTCATCTCTCTTGCAGTTCCCTCTCCACCGTCAAAGATGCGTACATGGTCTCCAAGAATCTCACGAATCTCCGTTTCCACAAACGGATAGTGTGTGCAGCCCAACACAACTCCATCGATTTGTCTGTCCTGAAACTCATAGAATAGTTCCGTGAGGTACTTGCGCAATTCCTTGCTGTGTAGATCACCTCTCTCTACAAAATCCATGAGTCCCGGGCAAGATACCGGAATCAATTCTGCCTGATCCTGGTATCGTTCCATGAGATGCTTTAGCTTCTCATTCCGAATGGTCATTGGGGTAGCCAAAACCAACACTCTTGGATGCTCCATAAAGGTTGCTGCGGGTTTTACCGCCGGCTCGATTCCTACAATGGGAATCTCCGGATATTTTTCTCTCAGCATGCGTACCGCAGCGCTGGTTGCAGTATTACATGCAACCACCAGCCCCTTTGCCCCCTGTTGAAAAAGCTCAGCCGCTTTCTCACAGGTAAGCCGTTGTACCTCCTCCAGAGTCTTGGTTCCATATGGTGCGTGAAGAGAATCTCCATAATAAATATAGTTTTCATTGGGCATAATGCGAACCAGCTGTCGAAGGACGCTGATGCCACCTACTCCCGAGTCAAATACTGCAATTGGGTTTTCTTTTTTACTCATTTTTTGGCTTTCCTTCATATTTTATGTATGCTATACTTTTTATATATTTTCGGAAATGAGGGTCTGGAATGGAAGAATTTAAGCAGTGTAAGCTTTGTCAACGATCACTACCTATCTCATACAAGGATTCCATCTGTCCTGCCTGTCAGGAACGAAACCTTTTTAACGAGGTTCGGGAATTTATCCGTTCTCACGAGGTAAATGAATATGAGGTAGCCGCTCACTTTGATATCCCTATCGGTCAGGTAAAAGCCTGGATCAAGGAGGGACGAATTGAATACAAAGAAAACTCTACACCTTCCATTATGGGTGTCCACTGCCAACGCTGTGGGGCTCCCGTTTCTTTTGGTACCCTTTGTCCAAAATGCCTAAAGGTGCTCAATGGAAACAAGGGCTACGGAAAAACATATCGCTCCGACAACCACAAGATGCGCTATGTGGACAAAAATGATGACAGCAATTAAGCTGTCACCACCTTCTGGCGGTATTTGATGCATACCGCTTCTAAAAATTTCTCGTCCGGCTCAATCATGATACAGGTTGTTCCGTTTTCTGTGTTCACCACTACTTCATAGTAATCTGCCTCTGAATCATGTGAGGTATAGTTTTTAACAGTGGCGCCATTCTGATGATAGCTCATGAGACTTCTGTCTCCTTTTGGTGCAATCACCAACACATTTTCCATGGACACCTCCATCAAAGCCTTTCTGCTTGATTTGTTTCTAATCTTTGTAAACCGCATGGTTCCATCGTAGTAAGAGTATTCAAATTCCCGGTAACTTAAGAACTGCATAGCCCCCCAGACCAAGAATAAAATCAATGGTACAATTAAAAAAAGCGGAATTGCAAAGTTGATAATCAGACTTGCAATTGCAAGAATTAATACCGCAATTCTGGCTACCTTGAATCCCATAGACTGTTTTTTCTCTACTAATACGTATACTTCTGGCATAGCTGTCTCCTTTTCCTTCCAGTGTTGTCATGTGAAGTATCATACCATGTTTCCAGGTATTTTGCTAGTATCTGGAGATTTTCACTTTTCATTTTCCCAATCATTCAGTACAATAGGATTAGTTTTTCGACTTTTTTCGTTTGTAAAGGAGGGCCTATGAATCGCTCTTATACCAAATCCAATGAACCAACCAATCAGGCGTCTCATCAGCCTATCGCCTATCATTTTTATGAAGACACACTTTCCTCCTTTCCGGAAAGTGTTCTGAAGGAATGGTCGTTAACCAACGGAATCGGTGGTTACGGTGGAGGTTCCATCAATGGGGCTCTGGGCAGAACCCATCACGGGTACCTCATTGCGTCCTTACACCCACCTGTGGAACGCTATCTTGCACTGGCAAAGACAAAGGAAGCCTTACAGGTCGGCTCCAGGACCTTTGACTTGGACTGCAATCTTTTTCAGGATGACTCTCTAAACGACGGCAACAGGTATCTGAAGCATTTTTGTTATGACGGAACCGTCTCATTTACTTACGAGATTCCAACAGCAGAAAACGACACCGCCGTCTCCCTCACCAAGAATATTGCCTTAATCCGGGGAGAAAACACCTGTGTCATCTCCTATGAGATTCATTCCCACATAAGGGAGGAGAGTCAATTTCATATAACTCCAATCCTGAATTTTAAGGAGCACAGCACAAGTACCGCCTCTAGGGATCTCCGCTTCTTGGAGATGCCTTTGGAGAAAGCTTGTGGTTTTACATTAATTCCAGAAGATCAGACAAACGTTACCATTACCTCTGTGTGCTCCCAGGGGCAGCTTCAAAAACGCGACTCCCGTTTCTATGACCAGGTTAAGCTTCCTGTTGAAGTTGCTCTGGAGACGGAAGGCTTTGATTGCCACTACATGCCTTATGATTTCGTTATTTCCGTTCCGGGGAATACGGACACCATGATTTCCTTCCTTTGTACCCTGGAAGACTTTGGCAAAATGGAAAAGACTTTTGACAATTCCTACTGCAGTGCCAAGATTGAAATGGAACGGGAAAGAAAAAGGCGCCTTGTAAATGTGGCCAACTACACCGATACATTTGCAAACCAGCTGGTTCTCGCCAGTGATTCCTTCTTGTCCTACCGTCAGTCCACCGGTCTGACGACCATTTTAGCGGGACTTCCCTGGTTCACAGACTGGGGCAGAGACACCATGATTGCCTTTACAGGCCTTACTCTTTGTACCAACCGCTTTCAGGAGGCGAGAGAAATCCTTATGACCTTTGCCCGGTATGTACACCACGGAATGATTCCAAACATGTTTCCTGACAATGGTGCAGAGCCCTTGTACAACACAGCGGATGCTTCTTTGTGGTATTTCTACGGAGTGCAAAAATATCTGGAATATGATTCCTCCCCTGAGGGGCTTTCCTTTATCCAAAAAGAAATCTATCCTGCACTTCTTGCCATTTTGCAGGGCTATGAGCATGGTACGGATTTTTCCATCTATATGGATCAGGACGGCTTAATCCATGCAGGAGGAAACCTGGATCAGGTTACCTGGATGGATGTACGGGTAGGGGAATGGGTTCCTACCCCTAGACACGGTAAGCCGGTAGAAATCAACGCGCTTTGGTATAATGCCCTGTGCTTTATGAACACCCTGATTCCAAAGCTGGACGATTCCATAAATGGCAAGGAGTTAGCATGCCATTATGGGAAGCTGTCCGAAAAGGTGAAGGCTTCCTTCTGTGAGAAATTCTGGAATCCGGACATGGGATGCCTCTATGATGTGCTTCCGGACGATGTCAATGATGTACGTGGAGAAAAGCTTTGTATCCGGCCAAATCAAATCTATGCCGTTTCCCTGCCTTACACCATGCTTTCCAAGGAGCAGGAGGCTTCTATTCTGGAGGTTGTGAGAAAGGAGCTGTTTGTGGGGGTTGGTCTTCGTTCTCTCTCCCGCCAAAACAAGGAATATCATCCTATCTATTGTGGCTCTCTGGACAAGCGGGACGCTGCCTATCACCAGGGCACTGCCTGGGGCTTTTTGCTTGGGGCCTT
Source organism: Agathobacter sp. (assembly GCA_022767075.1). Classification (GTDB taxonomy): domain Bacteria; phylum Bacillota; class Clostridia; order Lachnospirales; family Lachnospiraceae; genus Roseburia. The sequence goes on from JALEPP010000019.1 coordinate 11,220, forward strand.
CTACACCGCTTTTATGAAGGTTCATGGGCATACTGCAAAAGCGGCTTTCGAAGCAGTGGAGATGCTTGCACCCGTTCGTTCTCATCTGCTGGAAAATGGAATCGGAACCATCTGCGAAATCTTTGACGGAGATGCTCCTCACTACGGCAGGGGCTGTTACGGACAGGCCTGGAGCGTTGCAGAAATCCTACGGGCTTATGCAGAAGACATTCTTCCTTATCTCTCTGAGGTCTAGTGGAAGAATTTATTTAAAAAGAGGTATTGACTTTGAAGCTTCACTCGTGTAAAGTATAATCAGTTGTGAAAAACGCGGGTGTAGTTCAATGGTAGAACACCAGCCTTCCAAGCTGGATACGTGGGTTCGAGTCCCATCACCCGCTTCTTTTTATAGAAAGGGCTATTTCCCACATGTGGGAAGTAGCTTTTTTCAACATATAGGAAATTCCTACAGGAACTTCTATATGTCAAAAAGGTACTGCGTGCCGGGATCGCACTCTTTTTATATTCTTTGGCAGCTTGCAGAAAAGAGGTTATCACATGGAACAGATTAAGAGTTTTAAGGAAATGACTTGGAAGGAACGTTTTTCCCAGATATGGGAATATTATCGTATTCCCATCTTTGTAGGTATCGCTATCTTTGCGGTGGTTTTTTCTCTGATAAAACACTTTGTCACTTATCAGGAGCCTATTTTAAATCTTGCCATGGTAAATGCCTATATTGACGACAGCAAGCCTACTGCCATCGACGACGGCATTCAGCTTTTTCTTGAGGATTGTCAGTTGGAGGGGGAGGTATCCTACAACACCTCCTTATATTTTCAATCAGACAACTTAAGTGGTGATGCCATTACCGCTCTCACCTCTCTTGATGTGATGACAAGCTCCGGTGCGCTCGATGTGTATCTGTCTAATGAGGATGGCTTCCTCTTCCTTTGTGACAGAGGTTACTTCCCGGATCTTAGCACTGTTTTGACCAAGGAAGAGCTTGATTCCTTAGAGGATCGATTGGTGTACGCCAAGTTGGAGGATGGGACGAAAGCTCCCGTAGGGGTTCGTCTGAAGGAGGATTGCAAATTTTTGAAGGCCACCGGGGCATACCCGGATGGATGTGTGGTGGGAGTATCCTACGCCCAGAGTAATCCGGACGCCATAGAAAAGTTTTTAACCTATGTGATTTGGGAATAAATGTGAAGGTATCCCCATGGGATATCTCTTATAACAGAAAAGCTCCGGTCTAATGCCGGAGCTTTTCCTAGAATTATGTAAGAACCTTTTCTTATTCGATTCTTTTCTTATTCGATTCTTTGGAGTACGATTCTTGGGAACGGTTTCTTAGAACAAGTCCACACGTCCGGTGTATTTCTCATTGATTACATAGTATGCAGAATACTCTTCCGGCTTTACGTAGATATTCAATGATTTGATTGAAGATGGACGATGTCCCTCTGCTGCAAACTGCTCTTTTACGCGTTCTTCCACTACCTGTAAATCTGCCTCACGGTTCTGGAACTGCACCTTTACCACTGTAGTATTCTCTTTCTTTGCTACAGCTTTTGTGGTCTTCTTTGGAGCTGCTTTCTTAGCAGTCTTTGCAGGCTCTGCCTTTACTGCCTCTGTCTTTGCTGGCTCTGCTTTTACAGCCTTTGCTGGCTCTACTTTTGTAGCCTCTGCCTTTACCGGCTCTACTTTTGTAGCCTCTGCCTTTGCAGGCTCTACTTTTACTGCTTCTGCCTTTACTACTTCATTCTTTACTGCTTCTGCTTTTTTCTCTTCTGCCTTTACCACTGGTGCCTGTACTTTGGTTGCTTCCATTTTTTTCACTGTTCCTTTTTTCATAGTCCCTCTCCTTTTAATAAACAAGTCACTACGTTACGGCAAACTATTCACATACTAAAAATTTTTCGATTGCTGCTAATGCTTCCTGCTCATCGTCACCTTCCGTTACGATGTCAATGGACATACCTTCCGTTGGATTGAATGCCATGATTCCCATGATACTTTTAGCATTGATACGGCGGTTCTCGCTCTCAAGCATAATATTGCTATCGAACTGACATGCCACCTGTACAAGCTCTGCGATAGGATTATCATGTCCTTTTGAAACATCAGAGACAACAACGTTTTTCTTACTCATATGTTCTCCTCTTTTTCCGTTACCCTTTATTTGCTATATCGACTCAAATATATCGCAAGTCCTTTTTTTTTGCAAGCAAACCATAGAATTCTGTTAATTTTAGCCCACAATCCCTGCTTCGCATACACTTTCTTGTTCAACTTTACATGTAATTTTTAATTTTTTTGATAGGCAAGGAACACATTTCCCGCTTGTGAAAAAATGTTGTTTGCATCCTGGGTTGCCATTTTTTGGGTTGTATGAGTGGCCGGATCATAGTAATAAACCAGGGATGAAGTGTATCCCGTCAACAGCACTGCAGTGTCCTGGGATGTGAGTGCAAACACCGGTGTGCCATTATTTACATAATAAAACATCTCATCCACCGAACACCCCGAAAGATTCAATATCTCATATTCCGGAAGCATGGTTACCAAGACATCCTCCGGAGAATTGCCCTGGGCAATCATATCGCTGACACTTCCTGTCTTTCCTTCCCACTGAATCATACCACTGATAGCCTGTACGATTGTTCCGGATTCCAAATCCGAGGCTGCGACACTTAATCCGTTCAGTGGATCCTTATACACGCTTCGTCCCTGTTGCCATACATACTGTTGCTTCTGATTAACCACAATGGCATTGTTCTCATTTGCCTTTCTAATGGCAGTCGCAATCTGGTCACCACTGTAGAGAACGTCCCCTTTTGCATAGACATAGTATCTGGTAACATCCGGATCTCTTTGAATTTCAACGGCACGGTTGTCCTGAGTGATTACTTCCTTGGAGGTTACAAGCTTTGTCTTTCCTGCTTTTGCCTGACCTGTAAATGCAATCTGAGAGAGCTTTTGTCTTTCCTGGTCTCCATAGGATTTCAGATAGACAACGGTATCCTTATCCGCCTCCTTATTCATAATCTGGTTCTCTCCTACGACTACAAACTGCCCTTCATTTCTTTGAATCAGCTGCATGGAAATCAGATAACCATCTACCGTTACAGTACCCACATACCCATCTGACGGAGCATATTCCTTCAGGATATCCTTCGTGTTTTCTGAGCCGACAATATACAATTTCTTTGTTGGAAATACGGCGTTGCCTGCGGCATCCTTCACAACATCAGACGCATTTGCCACACCATAAATAAGGTCTTCCCCGATAAAGCCCATTGGTCGAATTACTTCACCATTTCCCACCGTAATATCACTTATTTTGCCGGAAGAAAGGTCTATCAGGTGTAAGGTCTCACTTTGATAGGTCTTACCGGCATCTATCCAGGTAAAATAACGATTGCTTACTGACGCAAAATAATCTCCCTCTGTTAAATCGCTGATTGCTTCCTTAGTCTCCTTCGTGTTCAGATCAATGGAATACATGGTATGATTTAACACCAGATACACCATTCTTCCATCGCTCTCATATAGGAACTGCCCCAGCTCAGAACCTAATATTCCATAGGAACTGTTGCATGGCAAATAGGCCTCCTCTTCCACCGTACGTGCAAGGCCATCATAATGGAACACGGAGAGCCCCACCTCTCCCTCGTGTTTTCCACGATTCATATATCCAAAGACAATAAAATCCACACTTCCTGCTTCATCCACATTCATAATCTTGATGTCGTGCTGATTCAGATTGTCCCTTGGGTCAAAATCCTCCTGCTCCCGGAAGCTAAAAATCTTGGAAAGCAGATTGTTGGATGCATCGTATCCCCAAAGCTCTCCCGCCTGGACAAACGCGATTCGGTTGCCCACCTCATTGTAATCATATTCCACATCACCGGGAGTGATGCCAAGCTGTATGGAATTTCCTCCTGACAGAATTGTCCCCTCCGGATTAAAGATTTCTTCTGCGGTTCTCTCATAATCCAGCACATACATTTGCTTTGCTCCCTGGCGAAGCCTGTAGTATTCTTCCACATCATAGTACTGATTCACTCCGTCCGATGTGACCGTGGACAAAATATAGCGTATGGTCAATGCTGTATAATCGTCATTGATTTCCTGGAACGCAATGTCAAGCGGAGTCACCGGGTTACAAATGAGATTTCTCCATTTTATCTGTCGCACCGTACAGGTCAAATCCACATATCCCAGGTTAGTGGCATCTCCGGTGGCATTCTCCACATAGTTGGCAAAATAGCTTCCGTCCTCATCCCTTGCAAAGGTATGAGAATGAAAATCAAGGGCAAAATTCAGGTACTTATCCGCATCCAGGCCCTTTTCCTTAATCACTCTGGTGTAGTAATAAATCGGCTGCTTCTTTCCCTGTAAGGTGAGCTTTAGAGCGTACTCTTCATTGTCCTGCAGGATATTCTCCAGCTCCACATCTGCTTTCAGCTGATTGCCGGATCTGGAAAAATCCTTTGTCGCGTTCTTTACAACAAGGCGGGTTCCGTCCATGCTTCGAATCTCGTACTGTAGCTCGCTTACCTCTACACCATCGGTATCTACCACAATATGAAGCATACGGTCATCTCCAACCGGAGTAATATTCCCTCTCATATTGGTGTCCACCATCTCATTGACATAGCCAAACAGCTCATTGACCGTGGTCCCCTGATACGAAAAAGACACCACCGGCAGAGTCGCTTCTGCCAGTGATGTGGTCATGTCTGTCTGTGATTTGTTGGTTACAAGACTAAATGATACCAAGGAGCCTATAAACACTATCGCTAGCACCAAGGGTTTTATCCATTTCTTGTTCATGTAATACCTCTTCGTTTATTTTGCCAGTAATGGGTCTACCATAATAGACAGATATCCCGGGAAATTCTCATGAAGCATGGTGGTGGTGATATTTCCAGCCATGTCCTTTTCAAAATGATACAGATTGTATTTTCCATCCTTGTAACGAAAATCCTTTCCGTTATCCAGATAATGATTCCAGCTTGCCACACCCGGAGTTGTCAAAAGGCGAAGTGTGGTGTAGGTCCGCTGCCCAATGTATTGCACCGGGTCGTAGGTTGGAATAATACTTCCCGCTTTGATATATATCGGCAAGGTCTCAAGTGGTGCATCCTTCATGATGTACTGCCTTCCCTGGAAACACTCGCCAGTCCAATAATCATACCATACTCCTTCCGGAAGGTACACGATTTTCTTGTTTTCTCCTTCCACTACCACAGGAGCCACGAGAATGTTCTCTCCCACAAGGAACTCTCCATTCATATTCTGTACTTCCGGATCATCCTCATAGTGAAGTACCAGAGGGCGCATCACCGGAAGCCCCGTCTTGGTTCCCTGATAGAATAAATCATAAATGTATGGAAGGAAGCGATAGCGAAGCTCCACATATTTTCTTGTGATATCCACACATTCCTCCCCAAACTGCCACGGTTCCTGACGCTTCGTTCCCCTTGCAGAATGATTTCTAAAAAGAGGTGAGAAGCATGCCGCCTCTATCCAACGGCACATTAATTCCTTGGTGCAGTCTGCTCCAAATCCTCCTACGTCAGCTCCACAAAAGGCAAAACCGGAAAGTCCCAGGTTACAAAGCTGTGGAATCATCATCTGAAGATGAGACCACAGACTCTGATTGTCTCCGGTCCATACCGTAGAATACTTCTGAGTTCCGGCATAGCAGGCTCTGGTAATCACAAAGGGACGTCTTCCGCTGATTTCCTTGATTCCTTCGTAGGTAGCTTTTGCCATAAAGTGTCCGTACAGATTGTGCATCTCCTCATGGGTGGTTTGCCTCTCCTCAAAATGCATCTGCACATCCTCCGGCAGTTCTCCGTGAAAGCTTGCAGGTTCATTCATATCATTCCAGATTCCCATGATTCCGTTGGAAAGAAGTCCCTCATGATGGCTTGCCCACCATTCTCGTACCTCTGAGCGTCCAAAATCCGGGAAATTAGCATCCCCCGGCCATACCGCATTGACATAGAGCTTTCCCTCTGCGTCTTTTACAAAGTAATCTCCAAGAACGCCCTCTTCATACATAAAGTATTCCTTCTCATATTTTGTTCCCGGATCAATAATGCAGACCGGCTTGAAGCCCAAGGATTTCAAATCTCCCGTCAGTCGTTCAATAGGACCATACTGCTTCTCGTTCCAGGTAAACACCCGAAAGCCCTGCATATAGTCAATATCCAGATGAATGGCATCACATGGAATTCTATGATTGCGGTATCCCCTGGCCACCTCAAGCAAATCGGAGGCACTCTCATATCCCCAGCGGGATTGCTGGAGTCCCAAGGTCCATCTCTGTGGCAATGGTGTGGTTCCGGTCAGATAGGTATATCCGCTTACCACCTCCACCATAGTGTTGCCGCCTATGATATAGCAGTCCAGATTTCCCCCTTCTGCTCCGTAGAAGAAATAATCCTCTGATTCTTTTCCAAGGTTGAATATACTGCGAAAGCTGTTATCAAAAAAGAGTCCGAACACCGCATTCTTTTTCTTGCAGATTAAAAACGGAATTGACTTGTACAAAGCCGGAAAGCTTTCCGTATGGGCCTGTGGCAAATCGGAATTCCAGTTCTCGTATTCATATCCCCTCTTGTTGATAAATCCGGTCTTATCTCCCAGTCCGTAGAAGCAGTCTGTGGTATCCAAAGCTTTTACCGTCTGAACCGGATAGTTATATGCCATGTTCTCCATCACATGTCCCTCTGCTGCCAAGAGGGCGTTGGCTTCATCGTTCACTTCTCCCCCTAAGGTACGAATGCCCCTGTAATCAGACATTAGCAATTTTCCGGAGCCATCATACACATCCATGTAACCGTCATCCTCGAGTTTTATGGTTAGCTTTCCGGTTTTTACGGTTATCATGTTCTCGTATTCTTCTACTGTATAGGTACATGGCACCGACTTATCTTCCTCGATGGCCGCAGATTGGTAGTCCTCCATCCAGTAAGGCACCAGGACTCTGACAATATCCTCCCTGATGATTTGAAGTATCACCTTTTGTTTTTCAAAATAGATTGTAATCTGATTATCGTTCTGCTCATATGATAAGATATTTCCGTACATAGTATTCTCCATTTTTCTATATTCCATTGGCAGGATTCTTTGCTTTGTTCCTATCTGTTACCACTGTGAAAAATAGGCGTCTATTCCATTGGCAAGCCCTGTGACCATATGGGTCTGGAACTCCGCGTCGTTCATCATTACATCATCATTATAGTTTGTCATGTATCCCATCTCAATAATGGTCACAGGCATCGTGCAAAAATTGATGCCCGTCATAGTATCATTCTGGCTTACGCCCCTGTTTCTAAGCCCTGTCTCAGAGCAATAATAATCCAACACACATGTGCTAAGCTTTTGACTTTCCTCGGCAATTGCACTGACATATGGATTGGCCCCGGATGGGGCAAGTGCCATGGCTCCGCTGACGCTTCCATCATCGCATCCATTGGCGTGAATTCGAATCGTGATATCTGCCCCAACCTGGGTGGCATACTGGGCACGCTCCATGTTGCTGATATTCACATCATGGGATTCTCTTGTCATATATACCGTGTAGCCCCTTGATTCCAGTTCCGCCTTTAACTGCTGCGCTACAGTAAGATTCAGCTGATATTCGTAGATTCCGGTGTACGCTCCCTTAGTTCCTCCGGTCACCCTGGCCTTCGTTACAGAAGAGCCCGGACCGTTTGGCTCATGGTTACTATCCCCACTGCTCTGATGTCCCGGATCAATACATACGCTAAAGCCCTGCCCAGAGTCCGGACGCTTTTCCCAGGTGAGCTTCGATGTGGTATCCGCATCAACCGGTGTCTCTGTCTCCACTTCCGCCTCTTCTGTCTCCGTCTCCACTTCCAACTCTTCTGTGGCTATCTCTATCTTTTCTGTAGCCAACTCAACCTTCTCTGTGACTGCCTCAGACTCCGGTATCTGAGAATTCCCCTTGGAATCTTCTACCTGTTGTACCCCACAGCCCACAAACAATAAGGCCGTGACCACAACCAACCCCACCTTTACTGATATGTTCTTTTTCATACATTCTCCTTTTCGGACAAACTTCTGGTGTTATTGTACCACATTTTCCTTCCATTGGGGACGTTCCTTTTTCCACGACCATCGCCCTTTGGTCTTTGGAGCGCCCTTTGGCTTGACCTCTTGTCAGGAATGTTCTCTGGCGAGGGGGCTTTTTTGTTCTCCCCCCACCCCCGGGAACGGTTCTCCAAGCACTTCTGGGGGACGGAGGAAGTTTTTTGCAAGTTATTCGGTTGCAAGGATTTTCGTGGTATGATTTTTCCTCTTTCGATAATTCGAGTTCGGCAAAGTTGGGACAATGGGGCAAGAGTATTCGCCAGAAGAAGGAACACGTTTTCGCGACAAGCCGTTGCTCCTCTTGGAGGCGTTCTGAACGATACCGTGGGCGCGGTTCGCTTTGCGGCTCGAAGAACGACATAAGCGAGAGCGCCCACAATAAAATTCGTGAAGGCGCCTCCTTAGAGGAGCAGGTGAGGAGCGCTTCGTGTCCTTCTCTGGCGGATACTCTTGCCTCAGTGTTCAAACCTTGCCGTACACGAAATTTGAGGCAAAATCATACCACTGAAAATTCCTATGCAACCTCATAAAAGCAAAAAAATACTGCCGCCGCCTCTCCCTCCCCCCGGGGAATCCGGATGCCATCCCAAGAAGACCTGAAGAAATTGACCGCCTGCCAAGGGAAAATCCCAAGGCAGGCGGTTGGTAGAGGGGGCATTCCTTACGAAGAAGGGATGTGCCCGGTTATACGGTTCCGGAAATAACGAGGGTGGCGGTTCCCGGGGTTACTGTCCACTGGCCGGTAGAAGGGTCCTGGGTGTAGGTGGCACCAGGGACAGTGATGGAGCCGGCAGTACTTGTGAAGTTGCCGGTGGTGGTGTTGTAGGTGTAGTTGGTGTCTGGCCAGGTGACGCCATTGTAGGTGACGGTAATCGGGTTGAGAACCGGCTGGAAGGTGTCAGTGAAGACGGTGTTGTCAGTGGCTGTTATGGCAGAAGGACCGGTATTGGTGATGGTAAAGGTGTAGGTTAGAGTGCCATTTTCAGAAACCGTGGTCGGATTCATGGCTTTCGTTATGGCAAGGGCAGCAGTGGTGGCCGCAGGAACAGTGGTGCTGGCCAAAATGCTGTTGGCAATTCCGGTGCCGGTGATGGTGGCGGTGTTGGTGATGCTTTGGCCGGTGCCCAGCGGAGCGTAGGAGGTCGGAAGAGCATCATAGATGATGGAAGCATTGCCGCCGGCAGGGATGGAGAAGCCGGAGATTACCAGAGGAGGACCAGAGGTAACGGTAGGAGTAGGCTGGAGGGTTCCGTTGATCAAAAGAAGAAGAGAACCCGGAACATACTCCAGAGGATATACGGTGCCGGCTCCAAAGGTGTAGGCCCCCAGATTGTCAGATACGGACACACCGGTCACAGGAGTGGTGCCGGTATTTTCCATAGACAACACAAAGGTGACAGGCTCGCCTGTGGTATAGCTGCCGTCGGGTGTAGTTTTGGTGGCAGAGAGAATCTCCACCAGTTCGCCGGTAGTAATATTGGAGGTAGTGGTACCTCCGCTATAAGAAAGGGTGGCTTGGTTTGTAAATGTGGCCATAAAATCCTCCGATGAGAAATGAAATTTGAAGAGTGAAACCGAAAAGACAACGACTCTTTTTGGTTCACTCCCTATAATATATGCGGATTCTAGATAGATTCTACAAAGGGGTGAGGGGCGGCGGTATTAATTTTTTTGCAAGTTATTCGGATACAAGAATTTCCGGTGGTATCATTGGGCCTTTTTCTATGATTCGAGTTCGGCAAAGTTGGGACACTGGGGCAAGAATATTCGCCGGAAGAAGGAACACGTTTTCGCGACAAGCCGTTGCTCCTCTTGGAGGCGTCCTGAACGAAACATCGGGGGCGGTTCGGTTTGCGGCTCGAAGAACGACAAACCGAGAGCCCCCGAAATAAAATTCGTGAAGGCGCCTCCTTAGAGGAGCAGGTGAGGAGCGCTTCGTGTCCTTCTCTGGCGGATATTCTTGCCCCAGTGTTCAAACCTTGCCGTACTCGAAAATTAAGGTTCAATGATACCATTGGAAATTCTAGGCATCCTCATAAAAGCAAAAAAATTTAATGCCGCCGCCCCTCCCCCGCCTGTAGAATCTAGATAAAACCTACAAGGGAAATCTTTGATTTTCCTGGTGGTTTGTAGAATGTTCTAATTTACAGAAAAAGAAATGGGGACTAGAATAAGTAGAGAAAATGTTGGAACAAGAGGAGAAAAGATATGAAAATATTTCGACCAATGCTTTTTAGTACCCTTAAAAAGTATTCGAAAGAGCAGTTTATTAAGGATGTGGTATCCGGAATTATCGTAGCAATTATTGCATTGCCGCTTTCTATTGCGCTGGCTCTGGCATCGGGCGTAGGACCGGAGCAGGGCTTGTACACAGCCATTATTGCAGGATTTTTGATTTCCTTTTTCGGAGGAAGTACTGTACAGATTGCGGGACCTACAGCGGCCTTTGCAACTATTGTTGCAGGAATCGTAGCAACCTCCGGATTTTCCGGATTGATCGTAGCCACGGTAATGGCAGGTATCATCCTGATTATTATGGGAATCTGTCGGTTTGGTGCTCTGATAAAGTTTATTCCATACACCATCACCACAGGATTTACGGCAGGAATTGCGGTGACCATTCTGATTGGTCAGCTCAAGGACTTCTTCGGAATTACTTATGGAGAAGGGGTGAAGCCAATTGAGACCATGGAGAAGGTCAAGGCCTTTTTCCAGTTCTTTACCACGGTAAATCCATGGGCAGTGGCCGTTGGAGCTCTTTGCCTTTTGGTATTGATTGTGTGGCCAAAGGTAAGTAAAAAGATTCCCGGTTCCCTTATTGCAGTAATCGTGGGAATCGTGGTAGTTAAGGTTGGAAAGCTTCCGGTGAATACCATTGGAGACTTATATCAGATTAGCAATTCCCTGCCAAGGTTTGCAATGCCGGAGATCAGCTTCTCGCTGATCAGCAGCCAGATTTCTAATGCATTTGTCATCGCAGTGCTGGCAGCAATCGAATCGCTTCTTTCCTGCGTGGTTGCAGACGGTATGGTAAATACCAAGCACCGCTCCAACACCGAGCTGATTGCTCAGGGTATCGGTAACATCGGATCGGCACTGTTTGGCGGTATTCCGGCCACAGGCGCCATTGCAAGAACGGCAGCCAATATCAAAAATGGCGGACGCACTCCGGTTGCAGGTATGGTTCACGCCATTACCCTGGTTTTGATTCTGGTGGTATTGATGCCTTATGCAGCATGGATTCCAATGCCATGTATTGCAGCGATTCTTTTCCAGGTGGCTTACAATATGTGCCAGTGGAGAGCCTTTGTGAAGCTTTGCAAGACCGCGCCAAAGAGCGATATTACCGTGTTGGTTACCACCTTTGTATTAACCATTGCCTTTGATCTTGTAGTAGCCATTGAGGTTGGCATGGTAATGGCATGCTTACTGTTTATGAAGCGTATGAGCGATGAGACAGACGTTCATGGATGGCATTACGTGGAAAATGGAGATGAGGATAGTGATCTTACCTATGTGCCAAAGCATATCCGTGTGTATGAAATCTCCGGTCCACTGTTCTTTGGAGCAGCAGAGGCACTTACCGAAATCCACTTTAAGGATTTCACAAAATGTCTGGTGTTGCGAATGAGAGCAGTTCCTGCCATTGACAGTACGGCAATGAATGCCCTGGAGAATATCTGCGACGCTTGTGAGAAGCGCAATATCCGTCTGATTCTTTCCCATGTGAATGAACAGCCAATGCGCGCTATGGAAAAAGCAGGCTTCGTGGACCGAGTGGGAAGAGAGAATTTCAGACCAAACATTGAGGCGGCTTTAGAATGGGCAAACCAGTGTGCCAACAATATTGAAGAGGATAAAACAGGAATAAAGGATAAGAGTTATATTTAGCAGTTAACGATGCTGGCTTTCTGGAAAGAACCAGAATATGCACTTTCAGTACTAGGATGGGGAAGTGAATTATAGGTAAAATTCTAATATGCCTATTGGCAAATTATACCTAAGAGAGAAGATTCATGGAACGATTCCAGGAAGTGCTGCATCGTTTAAAAGAATATCGAAAAGACAAGGGCCTTACACAGAAGGCTGTCGCAGAAATGTGCCGGCTTGACCAGAGTCTCTATAGCAGGATGGAAGCGGGAACGCTGAAAATGCCCTTTGAAGTGTATGATAGAATTGTGAATCATTGCTTTGAAGAGCTGGATCAGATAGTCTGCAATACTCCTCCTGCAGGGGAGAATGGGAAGATGTACGGCCTTTTTCATGCCTGTGAACCTAGTCAGTGGAATCGACTGGGGGAAGGGGTTCTTCTGATTTTAGAGGAGAGTGCTTTCCAAAAGGACCATGCAACAGCATCCAGGGTTATGAGGCAGGAGGCTACGGAAGAACAGGAATCCTTTCAGATCCTAGAACGTTTGAGAAAGGCACAGGGCATTTCCCAGGAAAATGTGGCGGTGATGTGCGGAGTCAATGTTCAGACTTACAGACGGTATGAAAAAAGAGAAGTGATGCCGGATTTACAAATGCTGCAAATCTTATGTGACGGGCTGGATACAAGGCCTTCCGTGATTTTGTCCAACACCACGTGTCAGCCCCATATTTTTCAGGAGATATGGAACCGCTACGGGGAAACCATAAACCCCGAATCCAAGGGTCATCTGGAAGCCTATTTCGAAAGCCTGCTACAAATACTGAAATCGTAGAGGACTTATCTTGGGGGAGAGGATGTCAATGGCAAAATGTTTTTGAAAGTGAGGGAACAACAATTAATAAGGAGTTTAATGATTGTGGGAAGCGAATCTACGAGGTAAGACAGCAAAGAGGCTTTACCAGGGAGGAGCTGGCGGAAAAGACAGATATCTCCGCAAAATTTATCTATGAAATTGAACGCAGAGGGAAGGGGTTTTCAGCGGATGTACTGGGGAGACTGGCTGAGACGCTGGAGGTGAGCTGTGATTTTATTGTCTATGGAACCAAAAAGAATCCATAGATTTACTTAGAAAGCTGCTATACAATCGGTGAAGAATGTCGTCTGGTATGATATTTTATACCACATACGGGGCTGGTAGACTTGAATTAAACCAGAAATGAGTTTATAATTTGTTTATAAATATTTCATAAATCTATATAGGAGGAAATGATATGTTATTTCAAATTAACAGTTTATGGCAGTTACTTGGCTGGGTACTTGTATTTGCAGCTCTTGTGATTACCAACGAGATTGAGCGCCGTACCAAATTCGGCGGAATCTTCTTCTTCGGTATTGTACTTGCAGTTCTTACTGTGTACTTTATCGCTATCCAGATAGGTGCAGCTACGGGAGCACAGTGGGCATTGAACAATCCAACCTTCACTTACATGAATGGATGGTTCCATTATGCTAAGCTTTACGCGGCAGTAGCAGGATGCATCGGTTTTATGCTCTTAAAATACAAAAAGGGCATCGGTGCGACTCACTGGTTCAAAGCTTTTCCATTTGTTATCGTAGCAATCAACATCTTAATCGCTGTTGTATCTGATTTCGAATCAGCTATGAACGCTTTCAAGGTAACTGGAGACTTCTCCGGTGCTTGGTGGGCATCTAACGAAGGTGTATTCCTTTACGGTGGATGGTGGAACGTAGTAAACGGTATTGCTGGTCTTATCAACATCTTCTGTATGACCGGATGGTGGGGAATCTACTCATCAAAGGACAAGAATCATCAGGATATGCTTTGGCCGGATATGACCATTTGGTTCATCGTCGCTTATGATATCTGGAACTTCCAGTACACCTATGCGAACTTACCAACTCATACCTGGTACTGCGGTGTTGCACTTCTTCTTGCACCTACCTTTGCAAATGCTCTTTGGAACAAGGGTGGTTGGATTCAGAACCGTGCGAACACACTTGCAACATGGTGTATGTTTGCACAGATTGCACCATTGTTCCAGATCTGTGAGAGATTCTCAGTTCTTCCTTCTCTTTACGAGGGAGCAAATGGACTTGCAGCAATCGACCTTTATGATTCCGCAATCGCTGTATACCAGAGCGGTGTAAACACTGCCGGTGAAGCAATTGCTCAGTTCGGAATCACTGCTAATCCAACCGCACAGGGTGTGGTTTCTATCTTAGCATTAGTTGCAAACGTAATTTGCATCTCTGTAATCATCAAGAGATCAATTGAGCAGAAGAAGAACCCATACAAAGAGGAAATCTTCGCCGGAACAAGAGATTACATTGAGGCTATGGAGAGAGCTGAATAATTCCAGTTGTCTTATGCATACATAGAACAAGAAAAACCGTCACAACCGGTTGGGTTGTGGCGGTTTTTTGTTCTTGACAGGTGTAGATTATTGCTAGAGAGCCTTGCGACAAGTTACCTTTTTTGATAAAATATCTCCGTATTTGTATTGGAAGTGTTTGTGGGGTAGTGAAATGACACAAGATGTGAAAAATCAACAGGATATGGCAACATTGCAGGAATCAGTTCTTAATAGTTTTGGAGCCGGACTATGGCAATTGAACTTATTTGAGGGGAAGGAGCCGGCTTTTTTCGGGGACACCCAGTTTTTAAAGCTGTTGGGAGTAGAAGATCAACAGTTGACGCCAGAGGAAATTTATTGCCATTGGAATAGACGTCTGGTTGAACAATATCGAGAAATGGTAATGACCTCCGTCGAGAAGATGAAGAACGGAAAACTTGCAGAGACAACATATCTTTGGAAGCACCCCAAGCTAGGGGTACAGTATGTACGCTGTGGTGGAAACGGAGAATATATTCCAGGAAAAGGATACATTATCAAAGGCTATCACCGCATTGTTACGGACATTGTAAATGCGGGACTTGATTATAAAAGAAGACTGGACACCTTCAATAGTTTGTACTCCTCTGTAATGGAGATTAATCTTGAGGATAACGAGGTCTTAATCTTAAGAGAGCCAGGTAGTATTGGCAAGACCACCAGAATCCCAGCAAGAACCATAAAAGAGGCCCTACATCGATTGTGTGATTTATACATCGCATCTGAGGATATAGAAAAGGTACGTGAGTTCCTGGAACTTGAAAATCTGGCATGTCAGTGTGAACATGAGAAAGAAAGCAGTATTGAGTGCAAGGATATCAATGGTGAATGGTGTCGTATTGTTGTGGTTCCGGAGATTACGGTTGCAGGGGAGGATTCCAAACAATATTTGCTTGGGATTCAGACCATTACGAGAGAAAAGGAAAGAGAACTGGAACAAAAGCAACAGTTGGAAGAAGCGCTGGCCCGGGCACAGGAGGCAAATGCTGCCAAAAACACGTTCCTTTCCCGTATGTCCCACGATATCCGCACCCCGTTAAACGGAATCATTGGGCTTTTAGACATTGGTGATACCCATGGTGATGACATCAAATTTCTAAAAAAGAACAGAGATAAAGCCAGAATAGCAGCTAATCATCTTCTGGCACTGATTAATGACGTATTAGAAATCAGTAAGTTAGATAGTCGCTCCGTTGTTCTTTCAAGGGAGGCTATTGATATTCGGGATATTATTCGAGAGATAAATGTGATTGCAGGAGTAAAGACGTCGGAATCAGGCATTACCTTGCGCTATTTTGGTGAAGTAAATGACATAGAGAATCCATATATTTATGGTAGTCCATTGCATATTCGACAGGTGTTTTTAAATATTATCGGAAATGCAACCAAGTACAATAAACCAGGTGGAACTGTGGATTGCTATCTGAGTTTGTTGGAGAAAACAGATTCGGTTGTGACCTATCAGTGTGTCATTAAAGACACTGGAATCGGCATGAGCAAAGAGTTTCTGGAGCATATTTTTGAACCTTTTGCTCAGGAACACATTGATACCACAGGAACCATGCAGGGAACAGGCCTTGGTATGTCTATTGTAAAAGGACTCGTTGACTACATGGGAGGAACGATTAAAGTGGAAAGTGAAGTGGGACTTGGAAGTACGTTCACGGTTACCCTTCCATTTGAGATTGCCCCAGAAGAAGAGGTTCGTAAGAAACGCTATGAAGACAGACCTAGCGATATTAATGGTGTTAATATTCTTCTTGTAGAAGACAATAACCTAAATCGAGAGATTGCAACCTGTATCCTGGAGGATGAGGGGGCGAATGTCATTTGTGCCGGAGATGGATACCAAGGGGTTCATTTGTTTAAAAATAATCCACCGGGAACCTTCGATTTGATACTTATGGATCTGATGATGCCAATTATGGATGGCTATGTAGCTACAAAAACGATTCGAGGACTGGACAGACCTGATGCCAAGGAAATTCCAATTCTTGCAATGACTGCCAACGCATTTTTGGAGGATGTAAAGAATACAAAGATGGCTGGAATGAACGAGCACATTGCCAAGCCTTTCGATAAAAAGAAATTGATCGCAACCATTGCCTACTATGCGAAAAAGTAATCGTTGGGAAAGAATTACGGATAGAAGCAAGTACCGTTAGGAGTTTAATATGTACCCTTTTATCAAAGAAAACTATCACACTCATACCACCAGATGCCATCATGCTTATGGCACCGAAGAGGAATATATTGAAGCCGCTATAGACATGGGGCTTACTACCCTTGGATTTGCAGACCACGTTCCCTGTCCTTTTGAGGACGGATACGTGTCTCATATTCGTATGACTATGGAGGAAGCGGAGGAATACGTGGCCACGGTTCGAAAGGCCGCTTCCAAATACAGGGAATATATCAAGGTCCTTGTGGGATTTGAGATGGAATATATTCCGGAGTTCTTCTCCAGACAGATGAGTATGTGTGAGCGGCTGGGGGTGGATTATCGCATTATGGGACAGCATTTTTGGATATCTGAGCAGGAAGGCCCCTATGCGGGAATCCCAACGGATGATGACAGTCGCATTCGAACCTATGTGGACTCCATTATCGAGGGTATGGAGACCGGCGCTTTTGGATATTTGTGCCATCCGGATTTGATTCATTATCAAGGCCTGGACTCTGTATACCATTGGGAAATGACCAGATTGTGCAAAAGATTAAAAGAATTACAGATTCCTATTGAGATGAATATGGGTGGAATGCTGGACGGGAAGCACTATCCGGCGGATCGCTTTTGGTCCATAGCATCGGAGGTGGGAAACAAGGTGATTGTGGGCATTGATGCCCATAGCCCGGACAGTATCAAAGATATGGATACCTATGGGAAATGTATGGAGATTCTAGAGCGATACAAGATTACACCAGTTAATATACCGATTGTTCCTTGAAGGAACAATCGGTTTCTTTTATGATAAAATGGTGTGATGGTAAAAAAAGCACCATAGATGTTAGGGGGCATCTTTGGTGCGTTCCTGATTCTAATAAGGGGGTAGAATCAGTATTTATTTTATAAGGGGAATAAAGGAAAGGGTTTTTTGTTTACAGGTAGATAATAACATGGTATTTTTGATATTGCAACGTGTTATATTTGCTGGACAAAAAATACCATGTTACCATAGTACTATAAGAAAGAGTAGATACCAAAAGGGGAGAGGGAATGGAAACAATCCATATTTACACGAGAAAAATTACATTGGAGGAGCTTCCGAAGGCGGAGCGATTTGTGGACAAAAAATATGAGGCCATGGAATTGAAGCTTCAGGATTTGGAACAATTGTCGATTCAAGGTCCTACCCTGTTTCTGATTCGTCTGGTGGAGGAAACCTATGAAAGTGAGGCACACCGCCAATGGGTTATGGAGAAACAGGAAAAGCTGTTTCGATTCTTTAAATCCATCGACAGTGTCAGGTACAATGTTTCCGTGCTGTTTTTTGTAAGCTCCAAGGATTTTAATCTGGCTTATCGCATTTTGGATGTTCATGCGGATGGGATGATTTTGGAGCCTGCCACCAAAGAAGAAATCCGCCACAAGCTGGATTTTTGTGTGAAAAAGCTGGAGTCCAGAAGTATGGAGGCGGTGAATCGCAAACGACTGGAGGAACACGAGTTTTTAAGCCGCCAGCGTGTTATGGAGCGAATGGTAGAGCAGTTTATGGACAGGCCTCAGGAGATGGAGTTTTTGAGAGAGGAGCTGAACAAACGCTATAACACCAATTTTGGTCCCAAAAACTACCAGGGAATTGTCATCAGTGTGAACCAGTTCGAGCTGTACACCAAGGATTCCCAGTTTACGAGGGATATTTCCAGACTGGTTATGTGGCGCCTTTCCAGTGCCAGAGAGGTGATTCTGGATAAGAAGGAGCCATATGGACTTGTGGTGTTTGTCAACTATCCGGACGGGTATTCCGTACTACAGTACAAAAGCCAGCTGGAGCAGCTGCGCTTGGATATTAATGACCTTTCCGGGCTCTATGGAGATTTTGAATTTGCCATTGGGGTGGGACCTGTGGTAAAGGGAATCTCTGAATTAAAGGAATCCTTAAGACAGGCTGCCTATTCTCAGGAGTTTCGGATGATGTACAAGGATCGAATCTACTATGCCAGCGAGGTGCTGAAGGATGACTGGCCGGTTACCAAGTTTCTTCCGGAGCAGAGCATGAAGGAGCTGTGTCGTTATGTCTTTATGGGAGATGTGGAGAGGATTCATGCCTGGTATCAGCACTTTTTCAAAGAGGTGGAACCGCGTTTTGCACAGTATCCACCGGCCTACGCCAAGTTTTGCTGGCAGATGTACTGCTACATCAAGGCCATGGCAAAACAACGAAAGGTGCCCATGTTCCCGGATGTGAAATTTTTTGCCCTTCAGTATCGATTTGATGGACATAAGCGTATGGAAGAGACAGAGAAGCTTCTTCAGGAGATTACCCATCTTATTCAGAGTGAAATTCCATCTGACAAAAAGCTGGCACAGGAGGCTATGGCTTACATGAAGGTCCACTTCTCAGAACCAATCAGCTTAGAGGTGATTGCGGAGACCTGCGGAGTGAGCACCAGCTATTTTAGCAGGAAATTTAAGGAGCAGACAGGTGAGAACTATATTGATGTGCTTACAGAGATCCGTATGAAGGAAGCCATGAGACTTCTTTCTGAGACAGATGATTCCATAGATGAAATTCTGGAGAAACTCTGTTATAGTGATGATAAGCATTTCCGTAATTTGTTTGTAAGCTATACCGGAATGCTTCCGATGGTATATAGAAAGACCTACCGACAGAAAGAGAAAGGGTAAAACCTATGATACATGTAGCAATCTGTGAGGATTTAAAACAGCATCAGAAGGCCATTCAGGAGTACCTTTTAAGATATGAGAAGGATCATGGTCACAAATTCCAGATTACCATTTATTCCGATGGATTGGATTTGGTAGAGGAGTTTCATAGTCAGTTTGATATTATCTTTTTGGATATCGAGATGAAGATGATGGATGGGATGGAAGCGGCCAATCGCATCAGGGAGAAGGACAGCAATGTCATGTTGATTTTTATCACCAATCTGGCTCAATACGCAATCCAGGGATATGGGGTGGAAGCCAGAGGCTTTCTGTTAAAGCCGGTAAAATACATTGCCTTTGAACAACAACTGAACAAATGTATCCATGAGATTGGGAAGAAATCCATGGAATACTTATCCGTGAAATATGCAGGTGGGATGAAGAAATATCCGCTTCCTGAGATTTACTATATGGAGAGTGATGGCCACTATATTGATATTCACTTAGAATCTGAGGTGGATCGTGTGCTTTGCTCCATAAAGGAGATGGAAGAAAAGCTAAAGGGAAAGAGCTTCTATCGTTGCAACAGTGGAATTATCGTTAATCTTGCCCATGTAGAAAAGGTACAGAAAAATGATGTGGTTATCCACGGAGAAGTACTTTCCATCAGTCGCGCCAGAAAAAAGGAATTTATGGAGGCGCTGACGAATTATATAGGAGGAATGGAGCAATGACACCACTTTTGCCTGAGATACCCAGAATACTCACTGCTGTGGCGGAGTGGGCATGCTGTCTGGTGTGTATCAGTCCCTTAAAAAAAAGATTTCCTTTGGCTGCAACGGTGATTCTTTCGGGAATTGCGCTTTTGATACAGTGTGGTCTTCAGCTTCTGGCAGGGAGCCTTCCTGTGAGCCTGTGGATAGTGGGAATGCTGATCAACGTGTGCTTTATGGGCCTGTTTATTGGGGTAGTAAGTGAAGTGCACTTGAATCAGGGAATCTATTGGACCGCCATTGCGTTTATTGCGGCGGAGTTCCTTGCGTCCTTTGAGTGGCAGATCAGCTGTCATATTGTGAGAGAGCCAAAGCCGGGCTTTGATCTGGTGGCTACATTGATTGCGGTACCGGTGATGTCCGGTGTGCTTTTTTTGTTTTCCTATGTGGAAAGAAAGGTGAAGAAGCTGAACGAGCTGGTAAGGACCCAGCATACCATTACCACGGTGATCCTTGCCATTATAGCTTTTACGGTCAGCAACCTTGCTTTTTTGAACTCTCAGTGGAGGGACAGCATCAGTGGGCAGTTTTATGTATACTTTATTCGAACCTTAGTGGATTTGTGTGTCCTTGTGATTTTGTATTTGCAACAGTGGACCATGCAGGAGCATCGTTATCTGGACGAGCTTTCCTCCATTCAAAATGTGTTGAATCTTCAGTACAAGCAGTATCTGGATTACAAGGAGAGTAGTGAATATATCAGTAGACAGTGCCATGATTTGAAGCATCAGATCAACGCTCTCAGAAGTGCCTGCACCAATGAGGAGCGGGAAAGCTATCTGCAGGAAATGGAGAGAGCCATCAATCAGTACAATGGGCAGAATGTTACGGGAAATGCCGTGCTGGATACCCTTTTGACCCAGAAAAAGATTTATTGTCTGGACCATGACATTGATTTTTCCATGAAGGCAAACGGCAAGGCACTGTCCAATCTTGCGGTGCGTGATATCTGTACCATAGTGGGCAACCTTCTGGACAATGCAATTGAGTATGCTTCCGGTCTTGAGGATACGGAACAACGGCATATTCAGGGGGAGATTTATGAAAAGGGAGCCTTCCTTATGATTCGTATCGAGAACTATTATCTGGGAGCTCCGGTTACAGAGGCCCATCTGCCAAAGACCACCAAGGGCGATAAAACCCGTCATGGTTATGGTCTCAAATCGGTTCGCTATATCGCGGAAAAATACGATGGCTCCATGACCATTCGTACGGAGAACAACTGGTTTGTGGTGCGGGTGTTGATACCGATTTCGAAACAGGAATAACCGATTGTGCATAAAAATAAACCAAATATGTGAAAATCCGTTTTTTGAAAAAGGATTATGCTAGGATAAGCTCAGACGAAAAGGTCTGAGCTTTTTTATTATAAAAATGTACCTATGTTTTAAGGAGGAAAAGAAATGTCAAAACTTGGAGATAAGTGGAATCAGTTCGAGCAGGAGCATGCAATTGGAAAATGGATTAGAGAAGGTGGTCTTTTTGTGATTATCAGCAATTTGATCACCCTGTTTAAATATTTGTTACTTACGTTTTTGCCGGCAGCCTTTGCAGGTCTTCCGATGATTGATTTTGGATGGCCGGGAATCCCTGTAACCCTGTTTGGAGAGAGCTTTTTGTGGAACATTATCGGATATGATGTGAACCATGGTGGTCTTCCGTATTTCTGTGCATACATGGTAGCTATGGTAATCGGTGAGGTGATCAACTTCTTCCTTCAGAGAAATGTGACCTTCCGCAGCAAGGGAAATATTCTTTACCAGGGACTTTGGTATCTGCTTGCGTTTATCGTAGTAACCTGTATTGTCAATTCAATCAATTGTGTATGGGTAGCCGTAGCAGGAATGTTTGTACCAAACTGGTTATATAACATTGGAACCACTGTATTGAATGGTGGAATCTCAATGGTAGTATTCTTCTTTGTAAACAAAATTATTTTCCCGGAAGGGGAAGCTTCTAAAAGAGAGGCAGCATAGGATTTGATAGATAACAGTATGGTTGAGAAGAAAGGAGAATTTCATGAAACACGCAGATGTGATCAAACAGATGACCTTAAAAGAAAAATGTTTCCTTTTGGCAGGACGTGATTTCTGGTCCACCAGAACCGTTAATCGCCTTGGAATTGAGAATATGACCTTATCAGATGGACCTCACGGCGTGAGAAAGCAGGAGGGGGCAGCAGATCAGCTTGGACTAAACGGAAGTGTGCCGGCTACCTGTTATCCTACCGCAGCTTCTATGGCAAACAGCTGGAATCCGGAGCTTGGGGAAGAGATGGGAGCTTATCTGGGAAAGGAGGCAGCAATCCAGGAGGTATGTGTGCTTCTTGGACCAGGCCTTAACATGAAGAGAAGTCCTCTCTGCGGAAGAAACTTCGAGTATTTCTCAGAGGATCCATACCTTGCCGGTAAAATGGCAGCTTCTTACATCAGGGGAATCCAAAGCAACGGGGTTGCCGCATGTCCAAAGCATTTTGCGGTAAACTCCCAGGAGCTTCGACGTATGGCAAGTGATTCCATCGTAGATGAGAGAACCCTTCGGGAGATTTATCTCACCGGATTTGAAATTGCGGTAAAAGAAGGAAAAGCAAAATCAATCATGTCCAGCTACAATCGCATCAACGGAACCTATGGGGATGAGAATCCACATTTGCTGACAGAGATTCTCCGGGATGAGTGGGGTTTTGATGGTTTTGTGGTATCCGACTGGGGCGCTTGCAATGACCATATTGAGGGAGTAAGGGCAGGCTCCAACCTTGCAATGCCAAGCTGTGGCGGAGACGCAGACACCCAGCTTGTAAAGGCAGTAAAATCAGGAAAAATCTCAGAGGAGGTCGTAGACCAGAGAGTCGATGAGCTCTTGGATGTGATGCTTCAGACAAGAAAGGCCTGCAATGCTCTAAAGGGACAGAAGTTCGATATAGAGAAGCACCACCAGATGGCCCTTAAGGCAGCCAGAGAGACCATGGTGCTCCTGAAAAATGAGGACAACATTCTCCCATTAAAGAAGGACACAAAGGTTGCCATTATCGGAGATTTCGCCGAGACACCTCGTTTCCAGGGTGCAGGCTCATCACAGGTAAATGCCACCAAGAAGATTTCGGCATTGGATGCGGTAAAAGAGTTCCCGCTTGAGATGGTAGGCTTTGCAAAGGGATTTCCAAGAGCCGGAGAACCGGATAGTGCCTTAGAGCAGGAAGCAGTGGAGCTTGCAAAGAAAGCAGAGATAGTGCTTTTGTACCTGGGATTAAACGAAGTAAGTGATTCTGAGGGAATCGACCGCTCTACCATGAGCCTTCCGGAGAGTCAGATCAGACTTCTTGAGAAGGTATCAGCAGTAAACAAGAATGTGGTAGTGGTGTTCTCGTCAGGCGGAACCATTGAGATGCCATGGCTGTCCCAGTGCAAGGCATTGATTCACGGATATCTAGGAGGACAGGCTGGTGCTACAGCTATGTTTGAGGTACTGATGGGACAGGTAAATCCTTCCGGAAAATTGTCAGAGACCTTCCCTGTGAAGTATGAGGATACTCCGGCATACCATTACTACCCAAGCAAAGAGCGAAATGCAGAGTATCGAGAAGGTCTTTATATCGGATATCGCTATTATGATACCGCAGAGGTACCGGTACAGTTTCCGTTTGGTTATGGACTCAGTTACACAACCTATGAGTACAGCGATCTTTCCATAGAAGGCGATGAAGTGACCTTCACGGTAACCAACACCGGTGCAATGGCAGGAAAAGAGGTTGCCCAGTTATATATCTCCATGAAGGACAGCAAGATTTTCCGTCCAAGGAAGGAGCTTAAGGGCTTTACAAAGGTAGAACTTCAGCCGGGTGAGAGCAAGAGGGTGACCATCACCTTAGACGACAAGGCCTTCCGTTACTTTAACGTGAAAACCAATGGCTTTGAGGTAGAAGAAGGAACCTATGAGATTCTAATCGGAGCATCGGTAGCGGATATTCGCCTGTCCGGAGAGGTTCAGGTGGAAGGTACGACCAGGGAGCTTCCGTACGATATGTCTGCATTTGAAAAATACAAAAAGGCAGATATTAAAAATATCACAGATGCAGAGTTTGAGGCACTTCTTGGTCATAAGCTTCCGGATGGATCCTGGAGCGGAAAACTGGATGTCAATGATGCCTTCTGCCAGTTAGGACACTGCAGAAGTATCATAGGACGTCTGGTATATCTGGTGATGCATACTATGTATGAAAACAGCATCAAAGCCGGAAAACCAAACCTCAATTTGAGCTTTGTATATAACATGCCATTCCGTGCCATTTCAAAAATGAGTGGCGGCATTGTCAGCGACTTCATGGTGCGGGGACTTGTAAACGAATTTAACGGATTCTGGATTATTGGATTGCTCCAGTTTATCGTAGGCTTCCCGGTACAGTTCGTAAGAAGTCTTATGGCAAAAAACGTAAAATAGTTTCTCCCTAATTTTTTTTAACCAGCCCCCGTTATGGTCATGTACCAGAACGGGGGTATTTATGTTACAATAGATGTAAAGAATATCATTACTGCAAAAAATTTTTGTAACAAAGGTATTTTTATAATAATTGTATTATCTATAAGAACCAGCAGGAGGAATCAGATTATGTGGTCCTATCATAGTGTTTTTTATCAAATTTATCCTTTGGGCTTTTGCGGGGCTCCGTTTGAAAATGATGGACATCAGGAGCATCGTATTTTAAAGGTCATTGATTGGATACCGCACATGAAAAAATTGGGAGTGGATGCCATATATTTTTCGCCGGTTTTTGAATCGGACACTCACGGCTACAATACAAGAGATTACACCAAAATCGATACGAGACTCGGAACCGATGAAGATTTTGCCAGAGTGTGCAAAAGCCTCCATGAAAATGGTATCAAGGTGGTGCTGGATGGGGTATTCAATCATGTAGGGCGAGGCTTTTGGGCTTTTACGGATGTGTTAAAGAACAGGGAACGCTCACCTTATGTGAACTGGTTTGAACGAATTGACTTTAATGGAAATTCCAGCTACAACGATGGCTTGTGGTACGAAGGATGGGAAGGCAATTACGATCTTGTGAAGCTGAATCTTAGAAACGAGCAGGTTATCGGGCATATATTTTCCGCCGTCAGGGGCTGGGTAGAGCAATTTGACATCGATGGACTCAGGCTGGACGTGGCCTATTGCCTGGACAAGGAGTTCTTAAAGAGACTTCGGCAGTTCTGTGATGGATTAAAGCAGGACTTCTTTTTGGTAGGGGAGACGCTTCACGGAGATTACAATCAGTGGATGAATGATGAGATGCTCCACTCGGTAACCAACTATGAGTGCTACAAGGGACTTCATTCCAGCTTCAACAGTATGAACATGTTTGAAATCAACCACTCCCTGCTACGGCAGTTTGGCCCGGAGCAGTGGACTTTGTACAAGGGGAAGCATCTGTTATCCTTTGTGGACAATCACGATGTCACCAGAGTGGCAAGCATCCTGAATAATGAGAGACATCTTCCTTTGATTTATGCCCTGGCCTTTGGCATGCCGGGAATTCCTTGCGTCTATTACGGAAGTGAGTGGGGCTTAACCGGAAGAAAGGAGGAGGGAGATCCTGCCCTTCGCCCTTGCCCCAAGGAACCTCAGTGGAATGAGCTGACCCAGTGGATTTCATCCCTGGCAAGAGCCAAGAGGGAATCCAAAGCATTGTGCTATGGAAACTTTTATTCGGTAGTGCTGACCAACGGACAGTGTGTGTTTGGCAGGGAAGTGGAAGGGGAGAAGGTGTTCGTGTGCATCAATGCCACTGACCAGCCGTTTTTTGCGAGCTTTGACCTTGGAGCATCCACTGCAAAGGATTTGATTACAGGACAAGAGCTTTCTTTGAACGGAGGGGCCCAGCTTCCTCCTTACAGTGCTTATTTTCTTCGGTAAGGAATGGGTAAATTTGCAGTAAAAGTTGTGTAATATATCTAAAAGACTATGTTATATAAGGAGAAAATATGGTAAAGTAAACATATCGTCCAAGGGACGAACAAAAGAAGATAAGGGGACATGAATATGAAACTGAACACGAAACAAACCATCAAAATTGGTTTTGCATTTTTGTCAATCAGTGCTTTTTGGCAGATGTACAACAGTGTAATTCCGCTGATTCTCACCAACACATTCCATATGAATGAGACCATTTCCGGTGCAATTATGGCGGCGGACAATGTACTTGCACTTTTCTTATTGCCTCTGTTTGGCGGGATTTCCGACAAATGTACTGCAAAAATGGGAAGACGTAAGCCGTTTATCTTATGTGGAACTGTGGTAGCAGTATTCTTAATGCTGTTGATACCTTATTTGGACAATCTGTTTTTCAAGACCAATTCCAACCTGGTCCAGGTGCTTTTTGTAGTGGTGCTGGGATGTCTTTTGGTTGCCATGGGAACCTACCGCAGTCCGGCGGTTGCCTTGATGCCGGATGTGACACCAAAGCCACTGAGAAGCAAGGGAAATGCAATTATTAATCTGATGGGAGCCCTTGGCGGCATTTCTTATCTGGTGATTGCAAGCTTTATGTACTCAGCAAAGAGAACCGCCGGCCTTGAGCATGTAGATTATATGCCGCTTTTTCTGACGGTGGCGGGCATTATGATTGTGTCACTATGCATTGTTATGTTCACGGTGGATGAAGCGCGACTTAGCCTTGAGATGCAGGAATACGAGAGAATGCATCCGGAAGAGAACCTTGCAGAAGCAGACGGGGATTCCGGAGAGGAGAAGCTTCCGGCGGAGGTGAAGCGAAGCCTGGCATTTTTACTTTGTTCCATTGCACTTTGGTTTACCGCCTACAATGGAGTAGAGACCTGGTTCACGACCTATGCAGGAAAAATGTGGGGAATGAGCCTTGGGGGTGCATCTACCTGCCTCACCATCGCCACCGGAGGAGCTATCCTTTCCTACATACCTGTGGCTCACCTTGCCAGCAAGATTGGCCGCAGACGTACCATTCAGTCCGGAGTATTGCTTCTTGCCAGCTGCTTTATTATTTCCTTTGTATATACCATGGTTTGCGATACCTTCCATGGATGGCTCAACGTAGTATTTTTCTGTATGGGTCTTGCATGGGCGGCAATAAATGTGAACAGTCTTCCAATGGTACTGGAGATGTGTAAGGGCAGTGAAGTAGGAAAGTTCACCGGATTGTATTACACCTTTAGTATGACGGCACAGATTATCACTCCAATCCTTGCGGGATTTTTACTTAAGCACGTGGGATATGGCACATTGTTCCCATATGCAGCCGTATTTAGCTTCGCGGCATTCTGTACCATGATGATGGTAAGACACGGGGATAGCAAGATAGAAGCAAAGCGTGGATTGGAAGCGTTTGATGTAGAAGATTAGGAGGAAAAACACATGGAATTTGAACAATTTAAGAAAAAAGACACTCCCCTGGTATGGGCCCACAGAGGAGCCAGTGCATATGCCCCGGAGAATACCCTTGAGGCATTTCGCTTAGCAATCGAGCAGGGGGCTGACGGAATTGAGCTTGATGTTCAGCTTACCAAGGATGATGTCCTTGTGGTGATTCACGACGAATGGTTGGACCGTACCAGTGACGGAAAAGGCTGGGTAAAGGACTATACCTTTGAGGAACTTAGAAAATATAACTACAATAAGACCTGCCCGGAATTCGAGCATGCAGACATTCCTACCTTGAGAGAGGTATATGAGCTGATCAAACCAACGGACCTCACAGTCAACGTAGAAATCAAATCAGGAATCGTATTTTACCCGGAGATCGAGCGCAAGGTTCTGGAGCTGACCAAGGAAATGGGGCTTTCTGACAGAGTGCTCTATTCTTCCTTCAACCATCGTACCTGTGTGAAGCTTCATGAGCTTGACCCGGATTGCTATGTTGGATTTCTTTTTGCAGATGGTCCCATTGACGTTGCGGCTTATGCCAAAAAGCACGGAGCCAATGCTCTTCATCCGGCACTCTATAATCTCCAGTATCCTAATTTTATGCAGGAGGCTGTGGAGAACGGATTGGATGTAAATGCATGGACCGTAAACGAGAAGGAGCATATGGCTCTTGCCTGTCACTTTGGTGTCAATGCAATTATCACCAACTATCCGGATGTGACCAGACAGGTCATTGCGCAGGTGTTAAAGAAATAGATCACATATGAGGTTTGAATAGGTGAAAGAGAAGAAAGACTGGCATCCTTTTCCGGAGGAGACCTATCTGGAGGAAATGGAGGCAAAGGTTGTGCCATTTCTGAAGAATGAGGTGACAGAAGGTTTTTGTGAAGGTTGGGATGGCACCAGAATACACTATTATTATGCAAACCCGGAACATTCCAAAGGATCCATGGTGGTAAGCCATGGGTTCTGCGAATTTTTCGGGAAATATCATGAGCTGGCCTACTATCTCTATGAGCATGGTTACAGCTTTTATTTTTTGGAGCACAGAGGTCACGGCTACAGCGGACGCCAGATTGATGAGTGGGATAAGGTGTACGTGAAAGACTACAGTGATTATGTGGAGGACTTGAAATGCTTTATGGACCGGGTGGTTCTTCCTGTCATGGAGGAAAAGAAAGAAAATCCCCAAAATCTGTTCCTTTTTGCCCATTCTATGGGAGGAGCCATCGGTGCTTTGTTTTTGGAGACCTATCCTAAGTACTTTCAGTGTGCTATTTTAAGCTCACCGCTCATGGAGATGAACCTTGGAAAATACCCACTTGGGGTAGTGAAGCTAATGTTTCTTCTGGCAAAGCTTACTCATCATCAGTTGGACTATGTTCCGGGACAAAAGGGATTCGATGGCGTACGGGTATTTCCAACCAGCAGTGCCATGTCTGAGCCAAGATATGAGTATTTTTTTCGGTTGAGAGAGCAGGATGTCCATAACCAGACCTATGGAGGCTGTTATAGCTGGACGGAGGCATCTGTTCGGGCAACGGAAAAATTGCGAAGAAACGCAGGAAAAATCTCAGTTCCTGTTTTGCTTTTTCAGGCCGGACGTGATACTATGGTAAAGCCGAAGGGACAGGAGCTGTTCTGCAAAAAGGCAAAGAACGTGCAGTGCGTTCGCTTTGAACAGTCAAAGCATGAGATATTTAACGGTACCGAAGATATTCTTGAGTCCTACTATGAGAAAATCTTCGATTTTTTAGACCGGAATAGAAAGTAAGATGTAGAGGTTTGTATGTCAAAGAGCGATTTTACCACAGGAAATATTTTTGAAAAGCTGCTAGGCTTTATGGCACCTATTTTGGGAGCGCTGATTCTCCAGACAATGTATGGTGCAGTGGATATCATGGTGGTAGGATGGTTCGGATCTCAGGAAAGTATCTCTGCGGTATCCACAGGCAGCACCTTTATCAATGTCATTGTCTTTATCCTAAATGGATTGGCCATGGGGGTTACCATTTTGATGGGACGTTATATCGGTGAGGGAAGATCTCATCGGCTGAGTGAGACCGTTGGAAATGGTATTGCTCTTTTTGCTGTTCTTGCAGTGGCAATGACGGTATTGCTTCTCATAGGGGCCCCGGCAATTGCAGGATTTATGAATGCCCCGGCAGATGCCTATGATAAGACCGTAACCTATATCCGCATTTGCGGTGGAGGAATCTTCTTTATCATTGGATATAATCTGATCAGCAGTGTTTTTCGCGGAATCGGTAATTCCAGACTGCCCTTGATATTTGTGGGAATCGCATGTGTAATCAACGTATTTGCTGATTTGCTGCTAGTGGCAGTGCTTCGAATGGATGTGGCAGGTGCGGCCATTGCAACAGTGGTTGCACAGGCCTTGAGTCTTTTTATGTCCCTTGCGATGTGCAAGAGAATCGCTCTGCCGTTCTCACTGACCTTATCACAGATACGTTTCACCCCTGAGGTGAAAAAGATTATTACATTGGGACTTCCAATTGCATTTCAGGAGCTGTTGACTCAGGTTTCCTTCCTGTTTCTGGTGGCATTTGTCAATGGGATGGGAAGCACTCCGGAGATTCAGCTGGCGTCCTCCTGTGGATACGGGGTAGCCAATAAGCTCACCTCCATTGTGATGCTGGTTCCGGGAGCGCTGATGCAGTCCATGTCCTCCTTTATCGCACAGAATGTGGGGGCGGGAAAGGAGCGCAGAGCACAAAAGGCTATGGGCTACGGCATGCTGATAGGCGGCGCCATCGGTGTGTTTATGACCTGGGCAGCCTTCTTCTACGGACAACAGCTTGCGGCAATCTTTACGGATGAGCTTGCGTATCAGATTAAGGCCGCTGAGTATCTGCAGGGATTCAGTATGGAAGCAATCCTTACCTCGGTGCTGTTCTCCTTTATCGGATATTACAATGGGCACAATCAGACGCTATGGGTATTGATTCAAGGGGTATTACAGTCTTTCCTGGTTCGATTGCCGATGGCATATATGATGTCAAGGATGTTTACGGATACCTTGCTCTATGTGGGCTGTGCGGCACCTACTGCAACCGTATTTGGAATTATATTAAATCTCGGCTTCTATTTTTATTTCACCGGGAAATTAGAACAAAAGCAAATAGGCTATATGGCGTAGCCGGACTGGGATGATACTGCTGTGTGAGAAATCATGCGGCAGTTTTTTTGTGACCTTTTATTTGATAAATGAAATCTACTTGACAGATACCCCTAGGGGGTATAAATTATAG
>JALEPP010000170.1 GCA_022767075.1 Agathobacter sp.
GTTAAGACAGAGAACTGCGTGGCTTGTGGACGTTGTGTAGAGCACTGCCCGGCCGGAGCTTTGAAGCTTGGACAGAAGCTTTGCAAGAAAGACGGATCTCAGGTTCAGTATCCAAAGCAGCCATTACCAACAGAGGTAAAATGGGGCGAGCATATGTGGGAAGAAGATTACCGCAACAAGAACCGTGTTGAGACACATGCTTCCGGAACTGCTCCATGTAAGACTGCTTGTCCTGCTCATATTGCAGTACAGGGTTACTTAAAGCTTGCAGCACAGGGACGTTACACAGATGCTCTTGCTTTGATTAAGAAAAACAATCCACTTCCTGCAATTTGTGGACATGTATGTAACAAGCGCTGTGAACAGGCTTGTACCCGTGGAACCATCGATGAGGCAATTGCTATCGATGAAGTAAAGAAATTTATCGCTAAGCATGACCTTAATGCAGAGACCAGATATATTCCAAAGAAGGTGATTCCTTCCCTGAATCCAAAATTCTTCGAGGACACCAAGATTGCAATCATCGGTGGTGGCCCGGCAGGAATCTCTTGTGCATACTACCTCGCTGAGAAAGGCTACAAACCTACCATTTTCGAGAAGAATAAGAAAATGGGTGGTATGGTTACATACGGAATTCCTTCTTACGTACTTGAGAAGAACATCGTTGAGGCTGAAATCGACGTACTTCGTGAGATGGGCGTAGAGTTCAGAAATGGTGTAGAAGTTGGTAAAGATGTCTCTATCCAGGAGCTTCGTGATCAGGGATACAAAGCATTCTATCTTGCAATCGGATGCCAGGGTGGACGCAAGGTTGGCGTTCCAGGCGAAGATGCAGAGGGTGTAATGACTGGTGTAGACTTCCTTCATATTACAACAGACGATGAGAACTACAAGCTTTCAGGAGACACTGTCGTAATCGGTGGAGGAAACGTAGCAATCGACGTATCTCGTTCTGCATTGCGTTGCGGCTCAACAAAGATTTCACAGGTATCTCTTGAGACCCGCGATATTATGCCGGCACTTCCGGAAGAAATCGAAGTAGCAGAGTCTGAAGGAATTGAGTTCTTCGGCGGTTGGGGACCAAAGGAAATCCTTACCGAGAACGGAAAGGTTACCGGTATCGTATTCAAGAAGTGTACTCAGGTTAAGGACGCAGATGGACGTTTCAATCCACAGTACGACGAGAATGACACCATGACTATTCCATGTAGCAATGTGCTTCTGTCTGTAGGACAGGCTACCATCTGGGGAGACCTTTTGAAGGATGAAGCAGTAGAATTCAGAGGACCAGCTCCGGTTGCAGATAAGGTTACTTACCAGACAACTGTTAAAGATATCTTCGTTGGTGGAGATATGTTCACCGGACCACGTTTCGCAATTGATGCAATTGCAGCAGGTAAAGAGGGTGCTATCTCAATTCACCGTTTTGTACAGCCTCATTCATCACTTACCATCGGACGTAACCAGTTGGTATACAATGAGCTGAACAAAGATGATATCAAGGTAGAAAACTACGACAACACCGGACGTCAGGCACCGGGACGCAAGTCAGATGCCAAGGTTGACTTCCGTGATCCGGTACTCACCTTCACAGAGGAACAGGTTAAGAAGGAGACTGCACGTTGCTTAAGCTGTGGAGCTTCCATCGTAGATTTGAATCGTTGTATTGGATGTGGTATCTGTACAACCAAGTGTGAATTTGATGCCATCCACTTAGAGAGAGACCTTCCGGGATGCTCTGTAATGCGTCGTTCCGAGGACAAACTGAAATACGTTCTTCCAAATGGAGCA
>JALEPP010000050.1 GCA_022767075.1 Agathobacter sp.
TCAGAGCTGAATACATTGGTGGAATCTGAAGAATTTCTCCCACAAAGGAACGCACCGCTTCCTTCACCTGTGCTTCTGTCACATCCACATGTGCTTCCTGTAAAACAGTGCCTGTGATGTCCTGGGTATCCGTCTCCTTACCCAGGAGCAGGACCGCCTCATAGGTTTTATCCTTATCTGTCAGCAAATCACAGACCTTGGTGGCTTTTCCCAGACATACAGGGAGAACTCCCGTAGCATCCGGATCCAAGGTCCCGGTATGTCCTATTTTCTTCTGATGAAAAATACCTCTCATTTTTGCCACAACATCAAAGGAGGTAAAGCCTTTTTCTTTATAGACATTGATAATTCCGTTTACCATTCCATCACTGCCTCTACATACGTCTTTCTATTTCCTGTACTACTTTCTCAAGGATTTCCTCCGGTGTACCTTCCATTGTAAATCCCGCGGCTTTGGCATGACCTCCACCACCGTACAATGCCGCCAATTCTGCAAGGTTAAAATCAGAAGAGGCTCTTGCGCTTACCTTAAAGGATTCCCCATCTGTCTGATAGAGAAATAGTGCAATCTCCACATCCTTTGTCACCCGAAGCTGATTTACAATGCCATCCAAATGTTTGGGAAGTACATCATATTGCTCCATCATATCCTTTGTTACCACACTGGCAATCACTTTGCCTCCAAGGTAAAGCTTTGCATCAATCAGCGCCTGTCCAAGAATACGATTCTGATTGTAGGTCTTTGTATAAAAGGTTTCATCGATAATCCTAGAGTAATCGATGCCCTTTTCCATCAGCTCCCCTGCAATATTCATGGTTTTTGCAGAGGTACAGCTGTACTGGAACACACCGGTGTCATGTACCATACCGGTATAGAGACATTCTGCAATTGCAAGGTCTATACGTTCCTTTGGCAAAAGCTCATAAACCAGTTCACAGGTAGAGCTTGCCTTTGGAAAAATGTAATTCTTCTCTGCAAACGAAGCGTTGCTTAAATGATGATCGATGCAGAAGGTATGGTCTGCTGCAAGAAACAACTCGGCAGCTGCTCCCAGTCTACTGCTATCGCCACAATCCAAGGCGATAAACAAATCAAAATGCGTCGAACACTCCGTAGCGTCCTCCAAAGCATCTGCGTTTTGAAGGAACTTGAAAATATTGGGAATTGGCTCTAAGAACACATGAAGCTCTTTGTCCGGAAATCCTTCCTTTAGGAAATTGTATACCCCAAGGCAGGAACCAACACAGTCTCCATCCGGACGTACATGTCCCGCAATCCCTATCACCTTTGCTGTTTCAACACTTGTAATGAACTCATTTCTAGTCATAAAGCCAATTCCTAACTTTCTGTTTCTTAAAACTTTTTACAACATTTTCTGCAACAATTTTTCTTGCGATATTTTTTCTTGCAAGCAGTTGTTCTATCTTTGCTCGCTTACACTTCCGGCTTTGTCACATCATCAATCATTTTGGACATCTTTACTCCATATTCGATGGACTGGTCCAAAATAAAGGTGATTTCCGGTGTGTTGCGAAGATTGATGGATTTTGCCAGCTTCACGCGGATAAATCCCTCTGCACTTCTAAGCCCTGCAAGAGTGTCCTTCTGGGCTTTTTCGTCGCCCAGGACACTGATATATGCTTTGGCAGTTTTTAAATCCGGAGCCACCTCCACTGCCACAACACTTGTCATTGGATGGATACGCGGATCCTTGATTTCTCCTCTGATAATGTTGCTAAGCTCACGATGAACTTCTTCATTTACACGAATATTTTTGATACTGTTTTTTCTCATTATCTAGGTACCTCAACCATCTTGTAAGCCTCTACGATGTCAAGCTCTTCAATGTCGCCAAATCCCTCAAATACAAGACCACATTCGTAGCCGGCTTTTACTTCTTTCACATCATCCTTGAAACGTTTTAGAGAAGCTAAAGGTCCTTCAAACAGTAATTCTCCGGCACGGGTAATACGTACACTGCATCCACGCTCGAATTTACCATCTAAGATGTAAGAACCTGCGATATTACCAACACCGGAAGCCTTAAATATCTGGCGGATTTCAGCATGACCGATAACCTGTTCTTCAAATACAGGATCTAACATACCCTTCATGGCAGCTTCCACATCTTCAATTGCATTGTAAATAACGCGATACAGACGTACATCGACGCCTTCTCTTTCTGCAGTAACCTTAGCTACCGGGTCCGGACGAACGTTAAATCCAATGATGATCGCATTAGAAGCAGATGCAAGGATGACATCGGAATCGTTAATTGCGCCTACACCACCATGGATAACCTTGACCATAACCTCTTCGTTAGACAGCTTCTCCAAAGACTGTTTTACGGCCTCTACAGAACCCTGTACATCGGCCTTTACAATAATATCCAACTCTTTCATATTTCCGGACTGAATCTGAGAGAACAAATCGTCCAGAGACATCTTTGCCTTTGTCTCCTCGATCAGCTTATTCTTGCCCTCGGAAATGTAGGTGTCTGCAAAGGCCTTTGCCTCCTTGTCAGACTCTGTACATACGAAGGTCTCTCCGGCTTCCGGAACACTGTTTAAACCAAGAATCTCTACCGGAGTAGATGGACCTGCTTCCTTCACTCTTCGTCCCTTATCATCCACCATGGCACGTACTTTACCATAGCAGCTTCCACATGCAATCGGGTCTCCTACGTGGAGGGTTCCCTTTTGTACAAGTACCGTAGCTACCGATCCACGGCCCTTATCAAGCTGTGCCTCAATAACAAGACCACGAGCCTTACGGTTAGGGTTGGCTTTTAACTCAAGAACCTCTGCTGTCAGAAGGATCATCTCAAGAAGGTTCTCAATTCCCTCTCCTGTGTGAGCAGATACCGGACAAAATACCGTGCTTCCGCCCCAATCCTCCGGAATTAACTCATACTCAGAAAGCTCCTGTTTTACCTTATCAATATTGGCACTTGGTTTATCGATCTTGTTGATTGCAACAATGATTTCTACCTCTGCGGCTCTGGCATGGTTAATAGCCTCAACGGTCTGCGGCATAACACCATCATCCGCTGCAACTACAAGGATTGCAATATCGGTGGATTTTGCACCACGCATACGCATTGCGGTAAATGCCTCATGTCCAGGCGTATCAAGGAAGGTAATATTTTGATCATTGATTGATACTACTGATGCACCAATGTGCTGAGTAATACCGCCTGCCTCACGATCTGTAACTCTGGTAGAGCGAATGGCATCCAAAAGCGAAGTCTTACCGTGGTCAACGTGTCCCATAACACAGACAACCGGTGCTCTGGTAATCATCTCTTCGGTATTCTCCTCTTCCTCCTTCAGAAGCTCTGCAATTACGTCGACCTTCTCCTCTGCCTCACAGATGAAGTTGAACTCCAAAGCGATTTCTTCTGCGGTCTCAAAATCAACCTCATGGTTAACCGTAACCATCTGTCCCTTCATGAACAGCTTCTTAACGATGGCAGAAGGCTGTACCTTCATCTTATCTGCCAGATCACGGATTACAATCTTCTCAGGGATTGTAATCGTCTTAATCTCATTTGGATCTTCCTTCGGTTGCTGTGGCTGCTGTGGTTTCTTCTTGCCACCATGCTTCTCTAAATTGATGAAATTCTCCTGGCGCTTTCCACCAAGCTTATCGTGATCCTGACGACGATTTCCATTGTTGCCGCGGTTATTTCCTCTTTCACGACTCTCTTTTCCTCTTACGTCATCTGCAGAAACCACAGCCTCGCTCTGGAATCTGTTATTGGAACGATCATTTCTGTTTCCACGGAACTGGTTATTTCTATCTCCGTTGTTTCTATCCCCGCGATTATTATTTCTATCGCTGTTTCTATCATTGCTGCGATCCCCACGGAAATTGTTGCGTTCTCCACGATTTCCGCGATCGTTGTTGCGCTCTCCTCGTTCAGAAGGCTTACGTTCCTCATTTCCGGCGTTTGCAAAGATATTACGCTCTACAACCGGGCGTCTGATCTGCTGCTGTGGACGATTTGCGGTCTTGTCCTGACGTTCCGGTGCTTCTGCCTGAACC
Source organism: Agathobacter sp. (assembly GCA_022767075.1). Lineage (GTDB taxonomy): Bacteria > Bacillota > Clostridia > Lachnospirales > Lachnospiraceae > Roseburia. Next base: position 4,049 of record JALEPP010000050.1, read on the forward strand.
GGCTGCTTTGGTGCCTTGTTCTCAGTCATTGGCTCCTGAGCTACATTCTGAGTTCTCTCGCTAATTGGGCGCATTGCACGCTCTCCAACGGGACGTGGACGGATTATGCTGTGCTGTTCCTGACGAGGAGCACCATTTTCGCGACGATTTCCATTGCCTCCGCGATCATTACCCTTTTCATTTCGGCGATCACGGTCCGGCTTTTGCTGTCCGTTTCCCGGTCTTCTTCCCTGTTTGCTGTACTGGGCATTGAAAACTGCTGTGATACTTGATTTTTTCTTAGGGCGATCTCCCTCAGCAGGCTTCTCAGCCGGTTTTCCAGCAGGCTTTTCTGAAGATTTGTCAGCTGGTTTCTCTGCCGGTTTGTCTACCGGTTTGTCTGCAGATTTTTCAGCTGGTTTCTCCACCGGTTTGTCTGCCGGTTTTGCAGAAGCCTTTCCCTTGCTCTGTTTTACCATTGCAATGGCTTCCTCCTCCAAACCACTGTTTGCACTTTTTACCTCAAATTGCGTTCCCTTTAATACATCAATTACATCCTGGGACTTTATCTCTAATTCTTTTGCTAATTCATGAACTCTCATTTTTGCCATCTATAGTTTTACCTCCATTATTCAGTTTTACTCTGGATTAGATGTTTTTCTACTGCCTTTGCAAGATTCTCATCGGTTATCGCTAGGGAAGCACGAAATTGCTTGCCAATAAAATGTCCAAGCTCTTCTTTGGTTCCAAACTGGTACAACGGAACTCCATAAAAATCTGTCATATTGGTAAACATTTTCTTGGTATTGTCAGAGGCTTCCTCTGACACAATCACAAGATATGCCAACCCTGTTTTTACCGCTTTTTCCGTAGCAAACTCACCACTGGCTACATGCCCTGCTTTCGCAGCAATACTCAACATGGAAAATACTTTGTTATTTTGCAATGACATTCATCTCCTGTTCCAATTTCTCGTAGACTTCCACCGGTATCCCGGTCTTAAGAGATCTCTCTAATCCTTTATTCTTGCGAGCTTTTTCCAAGCACTCAGGCTTCAGGCAAACGTAGGCTCCGCGACCATTTTTTCTGCCTGTGGTATCAAGCACCACTTCCTCCTCCGGAGTAAGAAGTACTCTGCAAAGCTCATTCTTTGGTTTCATCTCAGAACAACCAACGCATTTGCGCATCGGAATCTTCTTATTTGCCATTTATTCTTCCTCGCTGTGACCTTCTTCGTAAGACTCATCCGCTTCATCGTATTCGTCGTACTCGTCATACTCATCGTACTCTTCGTCCTCGTAGTCATTCTCGTAATCGAAGAAATCACCGGCTTCTCTAGCCTGAGTTTCGCTCTTAATATCAATCTTGAATCCGGTAAGACGGGCTGCAAGGCGAGCATTCTGTCCTTCTTTACCGATTGCAAGGGAAAGCTGATAATCAGGAACTACAACCTTTGCTGATTTCTCATCTGCATCTGCGATAACAGAGATAACCTTTGCAGGGCTTAACGCGTTCTGGATTAAGATAGCAGGATTCTCATCCCAGGTGATAATATCAATCTTCTCACCTCTTAATTCATCCACAATGGCATTTACTCTGGCGCCGTTCATACCTACACATGCACCTACCGGATCTACATCCGGATCATTTGACCATACTGCAATCTTAGTACGGCTGCCGGCCTCACGTGAAATCGCCTTGATTTCAACGATTCCATCCTTTACTTCAGTAACCTCTGACTCAAAGAGACGTTTTACCAGCTCCGGATGTGTTCTGGAAACTAAAATCTTTGGTCCCTTTGGAGTGTTCTTAACTTCTACAATGTAAACCTTAATTCGCTCTGTCGGCTCAAAGGTTTCACCCTTAATCTGCTCACTCTCTGTAAGAAGGGCATCTGCTTTTCCAAGGTTGATGCTAATGTTCTTTCCTACGTAGCGCTGAACCACACCGGTAACGATATCCTTTTCCTTGCTGTAGTACTCATCAAATACTACCTTGCGCTCTTCCTCACGGATTTTCTGTAAGATGACGTTCTTGGCATTCTGGGTTGCGATACGTCCAAATTCTTTTGATTTTACTTCCACACGTACCACATCACCTACGGCATAGGCACCATCCATCTGATGTGCGGCCTCCAGAGAAATCTGCTCTACAGGATCTTCCACAACATCCACAACGGTTTTCTCCTGGTAGCACTGGAACTGGCAGGTCTCAGGATCAATGATTACTTTTACATTCTCTGCTTTTCCAAAATGGTTTTTGCAGGCAGTCTCTAAAGAAACCTTGATAGCCTCCAATAAGGTATCCTTGCTGATATTTTTCTCCTGCTCTAATATATTTAACGCGTCAAACAATTCATTACTACTCATTTTATTTTATCCTCCTATTTTGTTATCTTACGCTAAAATCTATTTTAAAAATCAATTGCCTGGCGAATCAATGCGATATCTGATTTCTCAAATACCATCTCTTCTCCATCTGTCTCTATGGTTACCGTATTGGCATCGTATGCCTTTAGGACTCCACAGAAATCCTTGCATCTGTTGATGCTGCGGTAGGTGTGAATCTCCACATCCTTCCCTATGTTTCTTACATAGTCTTTTTCCTTCTTCAGGACTCTTCCAAGCCCCGGTGAGCTCACCTCAAAAATATAGGAATCCGAAATAAAATCCTCTGCATCAAGAATCTCATTCATCTCCCTTGCAACTGCTTCACAGTCGTTGACGGTTATTCCGCCCGGTTTGTCAATGTAGGCTCTTAAATACCATGTACTTCCTTCCTTCACGTATTCCACGTCCACAAGTTCGAACTCCATACGCTCCACAATAGGAAGAATCAAAGCCTCTGTTCGTGCTTCATAGTCCTTTGCTTTTGACACGCTAGCACTCCTTTCTCTATTCAATTTTCATATGATAGGTTTGCTGTAAACGCGAATTGAGAGAGGACTTTCGACCTCTCTCAACCGGTTAACATTGTTATCGTTTGTAGTTTAGCATTCTTTTCATGTAATTTCAAGGCTTTCAGACAAATTTAGGGAAATTGTTTTCTGATTTTATCGTAAGTCCACTCCACCACTCTACCAGAATACCTCAGTATCGGCTCTGCAGTGATTGCAAATACCGCTGTCAGCATGGCAGTGTGAAGAGTGATCTCCTTGATTTCGAAGAACCATCCCAGGAAGAACATACAAAACAGCCATCCCAGAATCAATCCCAAAATCATGATTGCATGCCATCTGGTCATTGGCTTTGCAATTTTATAAAGAATCATAAAACCAACAATTGCCACAAGCACCGTACAGGAGGTTGACAGGCAATTCATATCTACTTTAAATTCCCTGGCAAAAAGTAACAAGCTGCTTACCACCAGAAAATCGGTGATTCCTGCCGGCAACGCCTTCACCAATACATTGGACAAGAAATGCCCTTTGATTTTTTCCTTGTTTGGCTCTAACGCAAGGAAGAAGGATGGAATTCCAATGGTAAATGCTCCAATCAGGGAAATCTGATTTGGAAGTAGCGGATAGCTGATCATGAAGATGACTGAGAACAGAGCCATCAACATCGAAAAAATGTTCTTTACAATGTAAAGAGATGCGGTTCGCTCAATATTATTTACCACCCGTCGTCCTTCCATCACCACTCCGGGCATTCTGGCAAAATCTGAATCTAAAAGCACAAGCTTGGAAGCCTGACAGGCAGCTTCGCAGCCTGATGCCATCGCAACACTGCAGTCTGCATCTCTAAGTGCTAGTACATCATTGACCCCGTCTCCAGTCATAGCCACCGTATATTTCTTCTGCTTCAATGCCTGTATCAATTGTCTCTTTTGATTCGGTGTCACTCTGCCAAATACATTGTATTTTTCAACTGCCTCTAAATAGTCTCCCTTTGTCTTCAGGGTAGTTGCATCTACATACTGATCCGCCCCTGAGATTCCTGCCTCCAGGGCAATGGAAGCTACGCAAGCCGGGTTGTCTCCGCTGATTACCTTAATTTTTACCCCTCTCTCCTCAAAGTAAGAAAAGGTCTCCTTGGCACCTTTACGAATCGAATTGTTCAACACCACAATTCCAAGAGGGTGAATTGGTTCCTGAAGAGGCAGTCCGTCCAACTCTTCTTCTGTGCTTCCAAACACCAGCACACGGTAGCCTTTTAGGGAGTATCGCTCCATCTGCACGGAATATTTGCCGTACTCCTGCTGTAGCAGAAATTCCGGAGCACCAATTACATAATTTACACCATCCAACACTGCACCGGAATACTTGCTTTCCGAAGAAAAACCAATCACCCGGGATGCTTTTCTTTCTTCTTTTTCATGGAAGTGCTTCTTCAAGGCTTCCATAGTGGCGTTGTCCCCAGGTATATCAGCTACGCAGGAAGATAGCAGGTGAAAAAGCTTTGATGTCTCTGTATCTGATGTCTCTGTATCTGATGTTTCTGTATCCGAGTTTTTAGCCATCTCACCGTTTTCCATTGGTTCAAAGCCATAGACCTCCATGGACGGCTCTGTGATGGTTCCTGTCTTATCCACGCAAAGCACATCGACTCTGGCTAAGGTCTCAATGCACTTCATGTCGTGAATCAATACCTGCTGTCTTGCAAGCCTCATTGCAGATACCGCCATAGCTACACTTGCCAAAAGGAAGAGTCCTTCCGGAATCATACCGATTACTGCAGCTACCATCTGAGTCACGCTATCATATAGAGATTGTTCATTAATCAGATAGGATTGAACAAAAAGGGTGACTCCAATGGGAATAATGATGAGCCCCACAAACATAATCAGCTTGTTCAGGGATCGTATCATCTCGGACTGTTCTCCCTCCTTGGTCTGAGTTGCTTCAACGGTAAGCTTGGAGATATAGGATTCTTCTCCAACCGCTGTAAGCTCCTGGTAGACAGCCCCGGACACCACAAAGCTTCCTGACAACAGTTTGTCTCCGGCATCCTTAAAAATCTCATCCGCTTCCCCGGTTAGGAGAGACTCATTGACTCTTGCGGTACCTCGTACCACAACTCCATCTGCCGGAATCTGATTCCCGGCTTCCAGGTATACAATATCTCCAAGCACAAGCTCTTCCGACATCACCTCTTTGATTCCGCCATCTCGTAGCACCTTTACCTTAGAAGCACTTAGAATTTTTAGATTGTCCAAAACCTTTTTGGAATGAACCTCCTGTATAATTCCAATGGCTGTGTTACAGATAATGACCATCAAAAAGAGCATCTGTCTCCATGCTCCCACTAACATCAGAAGCACCGCAAACACAAGGAAAATTAAATTAAAATAAGTACAGACATTACTTCGCACGATGTCACCCACAGATTTTGTGGAAGAGTCAACCTTTCTGTTCACTCTTCCGGCATCTGTCTGACTTCGCACTTCCTCTGAAGTAAGTCCGTACTCAATTTTTCTTTTTAAGTCTTCACTTTTTAAAGCTTCACGTTGTTCCATTTGCTTTTCCTCAATTTCCTCTTATACAGTATCATGAACGTATTGCCATTATACCGCTTCTTTTTTCGGAAAAGTGGATATTCATAGAATTTTAATGAAATCTCATGAAATCTTTATGACTCGTATCCGTTTGGATTGTTCTTCTGCCATCTCCATGAGTCTGCACACATTTCTTTGATTCCAAACTCAGCCTCCCAGCCAAGCTCTCTCTTGGCCTTTGAAGGATCGCAGTAGCATGTTGCAATATCTCCCGGTCTTCTTGGCTTAATGGTATATGGAATCTTGATATCATTTGCCTCTTCGAAATTCTTTACGATGTCAAGCACGGAATAGCCATGTCCTGTTCCAAGATTGTATACGCAAAGTCCAGCCTTTTGTTCAATTTTCTTTAAGGCTTTTACATGTCCCTTTGCCAAATCCACTACATGGATGTAATCTCTGACACCGGTTCCGTCCGGAGTATCGTAATCATCACCAAATACTCCAAGCTCTGCTAATTTGCCTACCGCAACCTGAGTAATATATGGCATCAGATTGTTAGGAATTCCATTTGGGTTCTCTCCCATTGTTCCACTCTTGTGAGCTCCAATTGGATTAAAGTAGCGAAGAAGGATGACATTCCACTCTTCATCAGCCTTTTGGATATCCATGAGAATCTGCTCCAACATAGATTTGGTCCAGCCATATGGATTGGTACACTGTCCCTTTGGACACTCCTCAGTAATCGGAATCTGAGCCGGATCTCCATATACCGTTGCAGAGGAAGAGAAAATAATGTTCTTGCAGTTGTTCTGTCTCATAACATCTACAAGTGTTAAGGTACCTGCAATATTATTCTCATAATATTCCCATGGTTTTGCAACAGACTCTCCTACCGCCTTCAATCCGGCAAAATGGATACAGCTCTCAATGGTCTCCTTCTCAAAAATCTCATTTAAAATGGTTCTATCAAGAATATCGCCTTCATAGAAGGTTACTTCCTTTCCGGTTAAGGCTTTCACTCTCTCTAAAGAAACTTTGGAAGAGTTGGACAGATTATCCAACACTACAACCTCATAGCCAGCATCTAAAAGCTCCACACAGGTATGACTTCCAATGTATCCTGCTCCACCGGTAACTAAAATTGCCATAGTATCGTCTCCTTTGTCATTCATGTTGATATTAATGTTGTTCTGTTAGGATTATTCTATGACAGTTTCCCATATTTTCCTATAACGAAATGTTAGAAAAACATGTAAAAATGTTGCATAGTTATCATTTAGAACTTATACTAAGTATATACAAGTATTGTCAATCTCACAATAGTAATTCGGAACATTTTTTCTACACTCACAAAAGGAGTTTCCATGGAACATAATTATAAAAACTCATACAAGGTACAGGAGAAGGAGTTAGTTTCCCTTTCTGTCTATAATGTCGGTTTTCAAAAATGCGACCCTCTGTACCAATGGGGCCCGGGAATCCGAGACCACTATCTCATCCACTATATTATTTCCGGCAACGGAGTGTATCAGGTAAGCGGCAAGGAATATCTTCTGTCCGCCGGCGATGCCTTTCTGGTGTATCCCAACACCGAGGTTACCTACTTTGCAGACGAGAAAAATCCTTGGGAGTACGCCTGGGTTGGCTTTACCGGAAGCGACGCTTCCACCATCTTTCGAGCAACTGATTTCTCCAAAGAACAACCTGTAATTTCTCAAATTCCCTATGGAGAAGAACTTCGAAATGCAATTTTTGATATCTATGGTTGCAGAGGAAACGAATTCTATCACGCTCTGGAAATGACTGGACACCTCTATCGAATGCTTTCCATTCTTCTGCACAATGCCACTACCCAAAAGATACAAAATACCACCGGAAGCTATGTACAAAAAAGCATCGAGTACATTATGGCCAACTATTCTTATCCCATCACCATCGAGGACATTGCTTTCTATGTGGGGCTTAGTCGAAGCCATCTATACCGCTCCTTCCAGACAACTATTGGAATGTCACCTAAGGAATACCTAACGGACTTTCGCATCAAGCAAGCCTGTGATCTACTTAAACATTCACAGTTGTCCATCACAGCTATTGCTAATTCTGTGGGATTTGATAACAGCCTCTATTTTTCTAAAACCTTTCATAAAAACAAAGGGGTTTCTCCTAAAGTATATCGGCAAAATAAAAGGAATGAATTGTGTATCAAGTACTTTTTCCCCAGTACAAAGCAAATACAACCTGGAGATATGTAACAAAAAAGCTCAGGTTAAAAAACCTGAGCCTTTAAGTACGTTATTATTTCAAGTTAGCTTTTGCAAGTTCAACGAGCTTAGCAAATCCGGCTGCATCTGTAACAGCCATATCAGCTAATACCTTACGGTTTAAGTCAGCTCCAGCAAGCTTTAATCCATGCATGAACTGGCTGTATGAAAGTCCGTTTAAACGAGCTGCTGCGTTGATACGAGCAATCCATAACTGACGGAACTGTCTCTTTCTCTCTTTACGTCCAGCATAAGAACTTGTTAAGGCTCTCATAACAGACTGTTTTGCTACACGATACTGCTTAGATCTAGCTCCTCTGTATCCTTTTGCTAATTTTAAAGTTCTATTATGTCTTTTCTTAGCGTTTAAGCCGCCTTTTACTCTTGCCATTACTTAAAATCCTCCTTAACTAATTCTTACAAATATGGTAAAATCTTCTTCATCTGCTTAACGTTTGACTGATCAATCATAGCAGCTTTTCTAAGATTTCTCTTGGTCTTTGTAGACTTCTTGGTTAAGATATGTCTCTTATAAGCTTTATTTCTCTTTAATTTTCCTGTTCCTGTTAATTTGAAACGTTTTGCAGCTGCTCTGCTAGTTTTCATTTTTGGCATTTTGATATCCTCCTTAAAATGTTATCTCTTTTCTGCCAGCACCATGCCGATGCTACGGCCTTCTACCTTTGGTGCTTTTTCCACTACTGCTACATCTGAAAGACTCTCGGCAAAATCATCTAAGATATGCTTACTGCTGTTCATGTGAGCCATCTCACGACCACGGAAACGAAGAGTAATCTTTACCTTATTTCCTTTTGCTAGGAATTTCTTTGCAGCATTCATTTTGGTGTTCAAATCATTGGTATCAATGTTTGGAGACAAACGAATCTCTTTTAATTCCACTGTCTTCTGCTTTTTCTTCGCATCCTTCTCCTTGCGAGCTTGTTCATAGCGGTACTTACCGTAATCTACAATCTTGCATACAGGTGGCTTAGCCGTAGGTGCGATTTTCACCAAGTCAAGTCCAGCTTCATCCGCCAGCTTCTGAGCTTCCTTTACCGGCATAACTCCAAGCTGATCGCCATTTTCTCCAATCACTCGAACTTCTCGGTCTCTGATTTGTTCGTTAATCATTAATTCGCTAATGGTCTTGTACCTCCAAAAAAAATAGTGGATAGGCAGACTATCCACTAACATCTCAAAACACAATGTATGTTCGAAATATAAACACTAAGTCGCTCATTTGCGCTTAGGTGAGAGTGGATACTCTACTTGTTCTTCTAACAACTCTGAAAATATAACATAAGAATATACCTACGTCAACACTTTTCCTGAAATAATTCCAAAAAAAATTTCAAAAAAGTCTTGTTCTTTGATAAGCACACTCGGTTGTGATATGATTAGTTTTATCATACATCAGAAAGGATTGCAACCACTATGGCAATTGATCTTCATGTTCATTCTACATTTTCAGATGGAACCAATACCCCTCAGGAGCTTGTGTCGCTTGCCAATAAAATTGGTCTTAGCGCCATGGCACTGACAGACCACGACACCTGTGAAGGTGTACCTTTTGCCAGGGACGCCGCCAAGGGCACGCCCCTAAAGGTCATCCCGGGGATTGAGCTTTCTACCGAGTATCATCATACAGAGGTTCATATTGTGGGATTAAATATTGATCCTGATAATAGGGAGCTATTAGAGGCCACAAGGGAATTTCGCCACAAGAGAGAACATCGAAATGAACTCATGATAGAGTTACTCCGGCAACAAGGCTTCTCCATTACCATGGAAGAGCTCATAGCAGATAATCCCGATGCCGTCATTACCAGAGCCAACATTGCACGGTTTTTGGTAGACCACGGCGAAATCGGTTCTGTGAATCATGCCTTTGAGCGATATCTGGGAGATGATTGTTCCTGCTATGTACCAAGAGAAAAAATCCCCCCTGCCAAAGCCTGCACCCTGATTCAACAGGCAGGCGGTATTCCAATTCTGGCTCATCCAGTGCTTTACCATATGAAAAAAGCACAGCTGGAGCAGATGATACAAGAGCTGATTCCATACGGATTAAAGGGGATGGAGGTATATTATTCCACCTACGACAGAGGTCAGACAAAGGACATGAAAAGCCTTGCGGATGAATACGGTCTTGTGGCAACCGGCGGTTCTGATTATCACGGAGATAACAAGCCCTATATCCATCTGGGAACCGGGAAGAACAATTTGAACATCCCAGACAGCATATTGTCCAAGCTGGGAATATAATATATGAGTTGGGGATGGTCCCATTCTACACCAACGGAACCATCCCCAACTCACCTATACACATATGTATTTTTCAATAATCTCAGCGATTGCATCCTCGTTGTTCGTATGCTCCGTTACGATGTCCGCTTCCTCTTTCACGATATCATGAGCATTCTTCATGGCAATTCCAAGATGGGCCGCATGAATCATTGCAATATCATTTCGCTCATCTCCCACTGCTATGGTATCCTCAATGGAAAGGTTTAAAAAAGAAGTCAGCTCTCTAACGCCGGTCCCCTTATCAATTCCCTTTGGGCAATACTCCAGGTACTCTTCACAAGAGAAAAATGCATTCATGTTTTTTTTCGTCCACTCGATGTTGTCATCCAAAAACCTTTGAAGCTTTCCGCTGTTCTCCGTGTCAATCATAAGAACCTTTTGCGGTTCCTTATCCAGTGCATCAAACACATTAAGAACCAGTTTATATGGCACATTGGATCTTCCAACGTAAAAATCCAACTCTCTGCTATGCTCCAGCGCTACAATATGTGTATCATTATATGTCTGAATATGAATTCCAGCCTTCTTTGCTTCCTCAAAAAGTCGCTGAACATCCGGAAATGCTAATGATTTTTGAAACAAGATGCGATCCGAAGAACAGTCATAAACCACCGCCCCATTAAAACAAATCATATAGCATCCAGCACTTGTGAGTCCAAGTTCTTTTGCTACGATTCTTCCACTTGCAACAGGACGACCTGTGCAGATCACAAAATAATTTCCTTGATGCAGCATTTTCTGGATTGCTTCCTTGTTTTTGGAAGAAATCTTTTTATCGTCGGTCAGCAATGTGCCATCCAAATCTGTGAATAGAATCTTTGCCATAGTCTTTTCCTCCCTTCCAGAGTATTTATATTTTTTCTGCTGGTACAAATACGCGACTTCCTTCCGGCTGTCTGATATGCTTTTTGGCAAGCATTAATGCCTCCTCACAGAACTGTTCCTGTGAGTTCACTAATACTTTACCACGTTTATCAACTTTTGCATATTCTCCATTTGCTCCCATAAGATGAGCCTTTACATTGTCCGCAAGCTCCACCTTAAGAATATGCATTGCTTTTTCTTTTAATTCTTCCTCTAACACCGGAAAGATAATTTCTACCCGGCGATCAAGATTTCGTGGCATCCAGTCTGCACTTCCCATGTACACTTCAGGTTCTCCCGCATTTTCAAACACAAAAATTCTGCTGTGCTACAGAAAATTACCTACAATGGAGCGAACCGTAATATTTTCACTCACCCCCGGAATACCAACTCTAAGACAGCAAATGCCTCGCACAATCAGGTCAATCTTCACCCCGGCAGAGGATGCTTCATACAAGGCTCCAATGATTTCCGGATCGCACAAGGAATTCATTTTTGCAATGATTCTTGCATTTTCTCCAACCCTTGCATTTTCTGTTTCTCTTCTAATCAGGGATAGGAATTTGTCCCTAAGCCAATAAGGAGCTAAAACTAACTCATTCCATGACAATGGCTCAGAGTATCCGGACAGCATATTAAACACTGCAGTGGCATCTTCTCCGATAGAATCCTTACAGGTGAAAATACCACAATCCGTATAGAGCTTTGCCGTTGAATCGTTATAATTTCCTGTTCCTAAATGGACATACAGACGAATACCATCCTCTTCTCTACGAACAACAAGGGCAATCTTACTGTGGGTTTTTAGTCCCACCAGACCATAGATAACATGGCATCCAGCCTTCTCCAGCTTCTTCGCCCACACAATGTTATGCTCTTCATCAAATCTCGCCTTCAGCTCTACCAGAACTGTAACCTGTTTTCCATTTTCTGCCGCCTGGGCAAGACTTGCAATAATCGGCGAGTTGCCACTTACACGATACAGCGTCTGTTTGATTGCCAGCACCTGGGGATCCTTTGCTGCCTGTCTGATAAAATCAACAACGGGGTCAAAGGTTTCATAGGGATGATGTAAAAAGATATCCCCCTTTGCAATCTGACAAAAGATATTCTCTGTGGGATCTATTTCCGGAACCGGTTGTGGCGTATAGCTTTCGTAGCGAAGATGGTCATACCCCTCAAGACCATACAGCTTCATTAGAAAAGTCAAATCCAAAGCCCCCGGAATATAGAACACATCTGCATCTTTGATTTTTAATTCATCCTTCAGAAAGCGAAGAATACGTTTGTCAACCTTTTCCTCCACCTCAAGACGGATTACTTCTCCCCACTGACGCATTTTTAATTTGTTCTGAATCTCCTTCAAAAGGTCAGAAGCCTCATCCTCATCAATGGTCAAATCCGCATTTCTCATAATACGATAGGGATACGCACAAATCACCTCATAATTAGAAAAAAGCTTAGCCAGATTTCTCTCAATGATTTGTTCCAGTAAAATCAGTGTAGTTTTCTCCCCCTCTTCACATGGGATATGAACCAATCTTGGAAGTCCTCCCGGCACCTGAACGGTTGCAAAAACATTTTCCTTTTCCTGTTCTTTGTCATGCTTCTTGATATTTTTTAACAGTGCTGCAATATTCAAGGTCTTGTTTCTAATAAGTGGAAACGGTCTTGAAGCATCAACAGCCATGGGTGTCAATACCGGATAGATTTCTTCCATAAAATATCGATCCACAAACTCTGCCTGAGCTTCCGATAGGTCCTCGTATTCTGCCACAATATGGATTCCTTCTTCATCCATAAGGGGAACTAAGGAGCGGTTAAACGTATGATACTGCTTCTCCACCAGTTCATGGGTTTTCTCACTAATTGCATCTAATTGTTCGGTAGCAGTCATTCCTGCAATGTCGCGTTTTTTGTATCCGGCATGAACCATATCCTTTAGGGAAGCCACTCGTACCATGAAAAACTCATCCAGATTGGAAGAGGTAATACTTACAAATTTCAAACGTTCCAATAGTGGAATGCTTTTATCTCTTGCCTCATTTAGTACCCTTTGATCGAACTTTATCCAGCTTAATTCTCGATTTTCAAAATACTCCGGTTCTTGAAATCTAGATTTTGTATCCATATATTCCTCCTGCTACTCCACCAAATACACCCTTTTTTCCTTTAAAACAGGCTTGATGCTATATACATTTTCAAAGAATTTTGTCTTAGAAGCAAACAGCGCCTGCTCCAAAGAGATATCCTCCAAGGACTCCACAGTGCACACCAGCTCTCTTTCTTTTAAAGCAATTCTCAGGCGTTTGAACTTCTGCTTGTGACTTTGGTCTAACGCATTTGCCACCCGAAGAATCGCCGCAAGCTTTGCAATAATCAGATATCCCTCTTGATCTAGCTCCACTGAAATATCCTCATAGTCATCCAGCTCATTGTTATTGTACAAAATCGTAAGGGCTACTATCTGTCTCTCTCTATGACTAAGTCCAATAATTTCTGAGGCCATCACAATGTGATATGCCATCCCAGGACTGTTTACAAAGCTTACGTATTTGCCGCAGTCATGCAAAATTGCTGCAACCTGAAGCAGCAGCCGCTCTCGTTTGGACAAACCATGAATCCTCTTCATGGCATCAAAAATCTGGCCTGCGATATCCTGCAGGGCATTGAGATGTTCGCTGTAGCTGCCGTAATGCTCCGACAAATGTCTGGCCGCCGACAGTACATCCTGATCAAAATCATGATATCCCTTTATGATTTTATTTTTGTAAGCGTAATCATAAGCAATTCCATCATGAATATTCAAACCCGGAATCCAAACCTTTTCTCCTCCAAAGTTTGATACCAAGACTTTACATAGAATCATAGACGGAACAATCAAGGGGTCATTTCTATTGGAAAGGTTCAACTCCTTGGAGATTTCCTGAATAGTCTTTTTCTGCAATTTGGAGATATACTTAATGAGCTTTTCCCCTTTTACTACACATTCTCTGGCATCATCCTTTGCTACATTTTTCATTAATTCCGTGCAATAATCCCCCATGAGAACCACATAAGCCACATTCTCCTTAAGGTATAACTGCATAAGGGTCTCGAGCTTCTTCTGGATATATTCCTCCAGCTGATTCTGATACTGCGCCAGTGTCTTACCTCTGTCCGCCAACAGCTCGCGCATGCGAATCGTACCCATCTCCAGTTGCTGCGTGGTAATCAGATTCCCTTTTTTAAAAAGGGTTATCTGCATGCTTGCACCACCAATATCCACAAAAGCCGCTGACTGCGCAATAATCTCTTCGAACTCCGGTCTTCCGGCTACTGACTTGTAGCTGATAAAACGATGCTCTGAATTGCTCAGAACCTGAACTTCAATCCCTGTGCGCAGACGAATCTGGTCCAGCAGAAACAGTTCATTGCTGGCACTATGAAAAATCACCGATGCATATGCTTCGTAATGGGAAACCCCATACTCTTTTATAACCCGTGAAAACTCTTTTAATATTTCACACAGTTCATCCACCAGCTGATACCCAATACTTCCGCTTCGATAGACATCTCTGCCAAGCTCTAATCTGGAGCGTAAATGGTCAACCTTGTGGATTTTTTTAGAGGTAATCTCAAAAATCTTAATGCTTACCTCATAGGAACCAATATAGATTGCTGCAAAAGTTTGAACTGCCAAAGCCTTACCTCCAACCGTTTGAATTCTCACTTGGATAGTTTCCTAGGATTTTTAGAGAAGTAGCCTCCTCCTTTAATCCTCTAAGAGCGTTCTGTACCGCACTATCCTCCAAGTTACCCTCAAAATCTACAAAAAATCGATATTCCCACGCTTCCTCTCGAATTGGTCTGGACTGAATGCTACTCATATTGAGATTGTTGTAGATAAAATGAGAAAGCATGTGATATAAGGAACCACTTTCATGAGGTGCCTCAAAGCAAATACTTATCTTATTTGATTTTGGCGTATATACATGCCTATGTGACACCACGATAAAGCGCGTATAATTCTCCTTATTATCCTGAATGGAGTCCTCTAGGATCTTGAGTCCATAAATCTTTGCATTGCCTACGCCGGCAATTGCCGCGTGAGTCTTATCCTTATCATCTCGGATTTTCATGGCAGCAATGGCTGTGTTCAATACACGAAGCTGTCCCCAGTTGCTGTGACCCTTTAGATACTGTTCGCACTGCATCAAGGCCTGTGGATGAGAATAAACCTCCTTAATGTCCTCCATGGTGGCATCCTCCGTTCCAAGAAGTGCATGGCGTATCTGAATAATCTGTTCTCCCACAATAGTATTATCATATTCTACAAGCAAATCGTAGTTCTCCGAAACCGCTCCTGCTGAGGAGTTTTCGATTGGCAAAACTGCAAAAGCCGCATCTCCATTGGATATTGCTTCCATGGCCTCTCTCCATGTATCCACATGATAGCTGTCACAATTCATTCCAAAAAAAGACATCACTGCCTGCTGAGTATAAGCCCCTTGTGCCCCTTGAAAAACAACCTTACCGGAGCTCATATCAATCTCATCCATCAGATTAAACCCAAAGGGTTCCATGATTCCATGTTCGGATAAAAGCTGATACTGTCTCTTTCTGCTTCCGGACATAATCTGTTGAAACAGCTCTCTAATTCCACAGCCATTGAACGGAGTAGATGCCATCGCTGACAGACTGTCCAGCTTCTCCTTTTCCCTCACAGGATCATAGACACTTTTTCCGGTGCGTA
The DNA here is from genome assembly GCA_022767075.1 of Agathobacter sp. Lineage (GTDB taxonomy): Bacteria > Bacillota > Clostridia > Lachnospirales > Lachnospiraceae > Roseburia. The sequence goes on from JALEPP010000050.1 coordinate 19,634, forward strand.
TCTTATAATCTGCAACCTGTTCTGCCTTTTTCATTCGTTCTTCATATAGTCTTACAATCTCTTGATCAATTGTATCAATCTCGTTTCTTATTTCCAGTAAATCTCGCATGTCAAACTACTTCTCTTACCCTTTCTCAATCCCATTCCTTTGCCACTTATGCTATCCTTTTTCCTTATAAAAATAATAATACAACCCACTATGAAAGGCAAGGTTGCCTTGAAAGAAACCTTGCCAAAGGCTATAATTAAATTAAATAAATGTGATAACCAAAAGCCAGATTAGGAGGCGAAGGTATGAAGAAAAAAAGCACAAAAAAAACACTTCTTGGAATAGTAATCAGTCTTTGCATCATATTGTTAGTCGTCGGATTATTTTTGTTTCACCGTTTTGTTGGAAAGACAAAAATGAATGATGACTTCGTAAACGGAAATAGTGGCGGAAACCTCTACAACGCCGGTCTATTCTGCGAGTATGACGGTACTCTCTATTTCTCCAATCCCGACGACAACGGAAGGCTTTATGCAATGGATATGAATGGAGATAATCTTCGTAAGCTGTGTAATGACAAAGTCATGTACATTAATGCAGACGAAAACTACCTCTACTATGTACGTAATAACTCTGTACAAAACGCCAGTGAAGACTATCCTTATTTTGCCTACAACAATAACAGCTTGTGCCGAATTGATCACGATGGGCAGAACACGAAAATCCTGGATCGGGATCCTTGTATCTATGCTTCGCTATCCGGAAACTACCTCTACTACCTTCACTATGATACGGAAACTGCCACCACCCTATATCGGGTATGCATTGACGGAAGCGAAAAGGAGCAGGTATTGCCTTATTACATTTTTACCTGCTGTATGGTGGGTCCAAAGTTTTATTATAATAATCCAAATGATGGCAGCCTATACAGCTTTGATACAAGAAATCACACATCGACTCAGGTTCTCGCCTGCAATTGTTATCGCCCGATTACTACAGACGGAACAAACTTCATCTACCAAAATGTGGAGGATAACTTTACCCTTACCAGTCAAAACACAATCTCCCAGGACCCCCTTACATTGGGTAGTGATTCCGCCGACGTTTTTACTGTAGCAGGAGATAAAATTTTTTATCAGAAATTCGATGAAGAGCAACCGGGATTGTACTCTATGAACCTGGATGGATCAAATGTTACGAAAATTGCTCCCGGCACCTACAGCAATTTACACACCACATCAAAGGCTCTCTACTTTAAAGAGTATTTCACCGGAGAATTCCATTATGTAAGCCTTTCAAATCCTACTGAGGTCAAGCTCTTTCATCCGGGAAAGCTGGAAGACAAAAAATGATTCCCCATCCCCGGAGAGCTTTTCGTTTGACAGGAATTTCCCATCACACAAAAAAACTGCGGCACTACTAGTGCCGCAGCCAAAAACGAATGGGAGTCCGTTATTTGTCTTTTAACTGATTGTAAGTTCCTTTCCCTTTGTTCCAAGCAACTCACTGGTTCGTGCATCCGGTTGGCCAAAACCGAAATACAACTGAGCCTGTGTTCCTTTCTTGCTTCTTTCCCCATTTTCATCAACGGTTTCAAAAGCCTTATACGGAATTTTTATAGTTAACCGGAACTTATCCCCAGCTAAAAGTTGAATTCTCTCAAAGGCAACTAATCTTGGATTAACCACTTCATCCTCAGTTCCCTCTACATGAAGATATACCTGTAGTACGTCTTCTAAATCTATATTGCTATCATTGTGTCCAGTAATCGCAACAGACACCTCCTTAGGAAGTGAATCCCACGAAACCGGTTCACAAAACTCTACCGAATCCACACAGGTCTTTCCATAAGTAAGTCCATATCCAAATGGATATAGTGGCGCTTTCTTAAGAAAACGATAGGTACGGTTCTCCATAGAGTAATCCGTAAAGTCCGGACAACCCTCCAGATCTCTGTAAATCGTAATCGGAAGCTTGCCTGATGGAGAGACATCACCAAATAGAATCTCCGCAAAATCAGCTCCGCCTCTTGCTCCCGGATACCATACCTGGAAAATACCATTACAGCCCTCACTCGCATCATTAAGATTCATGGCAGAACCAGCCATGACACAAAGTACAATTGGTTTTCCGGTCTCCATCAATGCATTTAAAAGATGTCTCTGAGATTCCGGGAATAACAAATCATCCTTGTCTCCAGAGAAATAAGCGTTGCCCTGATCGCCTTCTTCTCCCTCTAAGGTCTCATCTAATCCTAAGCAAAGAATCACAACATCCGAATGTTCTGCCACAGTAAGCGCTTCCGAGATACGGTCATCCTTTTTCGCAAGTGGTTCTTCTCGGTCTGCTGATAAATGGCAACCCAATGAATATAATACACGCACATCGTCCCCCACATAATCCTGAATTCCTTCCAGGATTGTGATGTATCTGGAGGATGTGCCATGATAATTGCCCATAAGTGCAGCTCGACTGTCTGCATTCGGTCCGATCACACCAATGGTAGAAAGCTTCTCCTTCTTCAAAGGAAGAATACCATCATTCTTCAACAGTACAAAGCTTTCTTTTGCTGCCCTGGATGCCAATGCAAGGTGCTCCTTACATTCTACGACCTTGTAATCAATGGAATCAAACTCGGTCTCTTCTGACAGACCAAGCCTATATCTGGTAGTAAACAGATTCACTGCTGCTCTTCGAATATGTTCTTCCGGTATCTGTCCATAATCGTACGCATCCATAATGTGCTGGTAGGTACATCCACAGTTCAAGTCGCAGCCCTTTTCCAAAGCCAAAGCAGCACTTTCCTCGATAGTCTTCGTAACCTTGTGATGCTCATGGAAGTCTAACACAGCCCAACAATCTGAGACAAAATGTCCTTTAAATGCCCATTTTCCCCGGAGTACATCCTGCATCAAATAGGAGTGTCCACAGCATGGTTCCCCGTTGGTACGGTTGTATGCCCCCATTACAGACTCTACATCAGCTTCCTTTACTGCCGCTTCAAATGCCGGCAAATAGGTTCTCCACATCTCCTGAAGATTGGTCTTGGCGTCAAAATGATGTCTTTCAGCCTCCGGTCCCGAATGTACCGCAAAATGCTTCGCGCAGGCAGCAATCTTCATATGGTCTGAATCCCCCTGAAGTCCTTCAATAAAATTCACACCAAGTCTTGAAATAAGCTCCGGATCCTCTCCGTAGGTCTCATGACCTCGTCCCCATCTGGGATCGCGAAAAAGATTAAGATTCGGTGACCAATAGGTTAATCCCTTGTATATGTCTCTATCTCCGTGCTTTACGGATTCGTTGTATTTGGCACGTGCCTCTGTGGCAATGGTACTACCAATCTCTTTTAATAATTCTTTGTCAAATGTTGCTCCCAAGCCAATAGCCTGTGGAAACACGGTGGCTGTACCTGCTCTTGCTACTCCATGTAAGCCTTCACTCCACCAGTTATATTCCGGAATACCAAGTCTGGGAATTGCAGGTGCATCAAAGCGGAGCTGAGAAGCCGCTTCCTCTATAGTCATCTGGGCAACTAATGCCTTTGCCTTTTCTCTTGCCTGTTCTCTTGTCATAGTCTCCTATCCCAACCTTTCCTACTATTATTTATCAATAATATTGTAATTCGAAAACGGTTTCGTAGCATTCCGTTTGTTGCGAAAAGAACCAATACTATTTTACAAATATTGCTATTTAGAAGAGAAAGAATTATAATTGCATAAGGAGAAAGAGAACTAGTAAAGGAGGAACCTATGAACAAAAAAAATCCGCAGATTCCTGCACAGTATCGTCAGCCTCCTTCTGAGGATGACAAACGCCATTTCTTAGAAGAAAATTTTGAATTAATACACTATATCAAGGATACTCATGTGCGTTTTTGGTATAACAATCAATTGGAAGGGTATGCTACTCACCATCACGATGCCATGGAAATCATCCTATGTATTGATCAGGTCTATGATCTGACGGTATCCGGAAAGGACTACCATCTGTCTCCCGGGGAGATACTCTTTATCCCTCCTCATACCATACATACCATACACGATCCTTCCGGCGGAGCAAGATTCATATGCCTAATGGATATCTCCATGTTGAACTATTTTGCATCGGTCAGTACTCTTAATCCAATCTTTATGGAACCGTACTATTGCACTCCTGTAACAAAGCCTAAGGTATATCAAGAGGTCTACAAAAATATCAATCACGCCATCGATCTCTATTTCCAAAATCAGATTTTGTCGGAAATGGATATCTACGCGGTTATGTTAAAAACCTTCACTGCCATGACAAGAGACTTCTATACCAAGGATGAACTCCTTACCAATCCGGAGGAAAGCCAGACCTCAAGAGAGCACTATGAAAAAATCATGGGCTTACTTCACTATATTGACGAAAACTATAGCGAAGAGATTACGCTGGAGCAGGCTGCGGATCTGACCGGCTTCTCCAAATATCATTTTTCAAGACTATTCAAAGAACAGACCAATACTACCTTCTATGAATATTTGATCAAGAGAAGAATTCAGGAGGCACAGATTCTTCTCTATACAGATGAATCTATTACAGATATTGCATTTGAGACCGGGTTCAATAACCTTACCACGTTTTGTCGAAGCTTCAAAAAGAACACCGGCATGTCCCCTTCTGATTATCGATTGCAATTTCGAAATGAAAAGGAAGAGCTGTCCAAGAAAAGAAAAAACAATAGACATAAAGACGATCTGGCACGAACAAAAGCTCCACTCAATTAAGAGTGGAGCTTTTGTTTATATACTTATTAATACTTCCCCAAATTATGTGTTTAGCCCTTTACGGAACCGAGTGCCACACCTGCGATAATGTACTTAGAAAGCAGTAAGTACACAATAATGAGTGGTAATACTGTCAGTAAAAGTCCAAGATAAATAGAACCATACTCTGTCTTATAGATATCACCTCTTAAAAGGCTGACCATGATAGGCATGGTGTAATTCTTCTGATCTGTCAAAAGAATCAATGGCATAAACAGGTTATTCCATGAATTAACGAAACTGAAAATTGCCTGAGTTGCGATGGCAGGTTTCATGATTGGAAGAGCAATCTTGTTAAAGATATAAAACTCTTTAGCTCCATCAATTCGCGCCGACTGAATAATCTCCATAGAAAGCGATGGATACATATACTGTCTCATAAAGAACACCATAGAAGGTGCTGCAATTGCAGGTAAAATCAGCATTAAAAGGTTGTTTGTCATATGAACCTTGTATACCATCTGATAAAATCCGATGGTTGTAACCTGTGCCGGAATCATCATAATTCCCATAATGAAACGGAAAAATGGTCTCTTCAGCTTCCAGTCATATACAACCAGAGCATACGCAGTCAGAGTTGAAAAATATACAGACAAACCAGTTGCAAACACTGAGATAATCAGTGAGTTCTTGAAACCTACAAGAGGGTTAAAGCTCTTACCTAACAAGATCTGTAAGTTACTCTTTAAATAGGTTGATGGTAAAAATGAAATTGCATGCTGCTGAATCTCATAAGTAGAACGTGTAGCATTCATCAACATAATCCAAAATGGAGCTAAACTCATAATGGCCAAGAGGACTAACACGATATACATGATCACTTTAAAAACGACACTAGACTCTCTATTTCTCATGCCTATACCTCCTTGCCAGCTTTTTTCAGAGCCTTCTGCTCTGCTTTGAATTTCTTGATACGAGCTTTCTCGATCTTATATGCTTCCTCTTCATCCTTATCTCTTAAGAAGAAGAACATGATTGCAGAGATAATAAGAATGATTACGAACATAATCATACTTGCTGCTGCAGCCTTGTTGTACATGTAGCTTCCGCTAAATGCCTGGTTGTAAATAAATACGTTGGTTGTCAATGTCGCATTGTCCGGTCCTCCAAGCATGAAAAGCTTTGGAATATCGAACATGTTCAAACCACCAATTACAGATGTAACTAATGTAAATAATAAGATAGTTTTGATATTTGGTAATGTAATCATAAAGAAGGTCTGCCAACCATTGGCTCCATCCACCTCTGCAGCTTCAAAAATCTCCGGGCTGATACCAAGAATACCTGAAATAAGGATAATCATGGTATATCCATACCACATCCAGAACTGAATGAAAGCAACAATTGCACGGCTGACGTTCTTGTTGATCAAAAAGTTGATTGGACCGTCTGCCAGTCCCAGAGTCATAACCACATCATTGGCCGGACTCATTGGATAGTCAAACATAGCCTTGAACAAAATCGCAATTGTAGCTGCGGTAATGATATTTGGCATATAGAATACAACTTTAAAGAAGCCCTCTCCCTTAATCTTGTGACGTGTGCTTGTAAACCAAGCTGCCAGGAGTAAGGCAAGTAAAATCTGTGGTATAAAGTTCGCAATCCAAATGATTACCGTATTCTTCAATGCTGTCTGAAACGTAGGCGCTGTTAAAACGTCCTTAAAATTTTTCAGAGGATCTGCTAAAATATGTACTTCATTTTGGAACAATCCCTGCAAATCCGTAAATCCAATTACAGCTGTATATAAAATTGGATACAACGAGAAAACGAGAAATGCTGCTACAAATGGAATACTGAAAATGTAACCCCATTTTGCATAACTATTTTTCTTCTTTCCCATAGGTTTCCACCTCATCTTTCATTTTCATGGGGAAGCTTACTATCTTCCATTACTAAATTTCCTATTGGAATTCAATCAATTCCATATCTCGACCATTTCGAGGATTACACATACACGAAATATAGGGCCGTGACCTAAGTCACGGCCCTTCAAATACTTCATTACTCAACTTCTACGCTAAGATTATCTTTTACATCCTGTTTGAAATCTTTAAGAGCTGCGTCACGGTCTTTCTCACCAGCTGCGTATGAACGTACCTGATCACGCCATTTCTGGTTGATGGTCTCGTCAAACTGAGTTAAGTTCTTACCATTTGCATACTGGTTAGCTGGCACGAATGCATCAAACATGTTCTGTCCGCCTAAGAATTCAAGTTCTCCGTTAGACATTTTCATAACTGTTCCAGATGCTACAGAGTCTTTGGTTCCTCCCTCTCCGTAAAGAGTTCCGTTAGCCCATTTGTACTGTAATCCATCCTCTGTGCAATCAAGTGTGATCCACTCGATAAGTTTTCCAACAGCTTCTTTCTTGTCAGAGTTGGTGTTGGCAAGTATCCAGGTACCGCCCCAGAAGAATCCGATTGGAGATGGACATACTGCCCAGTCACCGTAGGTTCCTTCACCAACTTTTTCTCCGCCACAGTTAGGAGCAAGTGTATAGTTAATTAACCAAGCAGGTCCGAAGAATCCGAATACCTTTTTAGCACCAGCATCCTTCATATCTGCAAACCAAGCATCCTGCCAGTCCTGAGTGATGTTAGAATATCCTTCATCAGTAAGCTTCTTAGAGATATCTAAGAATGCTTCACGCTTAGGATCAATTGTAAGCTTGTTGTCTACGATCCAACCCTTATCAGAGCTGTTCTCGATAGCATGCCACATATCTCCGTCACCAGATACGATTGCGTAATCTTTTGCCTTTAACTCATCAGCTGCAGCAAAGAATTTGTCCCAGCTTCCTGAACCAGCACCGATTTTCTCGCCGATTACTTCCGGATCATCTGTTCCGAATACATCCTTTGCAATGCTTCTTCTGTAGATGAAAGCACCACCGGTTGCCTGATATCCAAGTCCTACAACATCTCCGTTGCCATTGGTTCCGATATCAACAGAATACTGAGCGATCTCTGCTTCCTTAATCTTAGCATCAACATCGATTCCAAGATCTTTGTATGGAGCTGCAAATCCGGATGCATCACCCTGTGTATATTTCAAAACGAATGCAGCCTCTGCACAATACATATCAGGTGCATCTGCTCCTCCGCTCTGTAAAGCCTGGTCAAGTGCAGGCTGATATGCGCCATCTGTTGTAGATACGATAGTGGTATTAACTGTGTAACCAAAATCAGGATGCTCCTCGATGTATTTCTCAACCATCTTTGGAACCTCATCTGTGAATGAGTACAGATTAATGGTAGTTGCAGGATCAGATTTCTTTCCCTCATCTGTTGCTGCATTACCGCCAGCTGCCTCTGTGCCGCCTGCGTTAGCAGCACCACCGTTGTCGCTTCCACCGCATCCTGCAAACATGGTAGCTACCATTGCAGAGCAAAGTAACAAGCTAATTACTCTTTTTTTCATTTTGTTTCCTCCCTTTACAAAAATACTTTATGTACCAGGCTCATCCCTATATGATGCCCTTGACATACTTTTATTATAATCGTTTCGAAAACGATTACTTTACAAATATTGCTCTTTTTGTTTCACATCTTGCTATAGTGTCACAAATCATTTTATATCTGAAGGTTTTTCTATAAGATTTGCACAAAAAACGAAATAGTTTCTTGACATATTTACTTAAACAATAGATGATATTAAATAGAAATAAAAAGTTGGAGGTTAATTATACTAGTATGGACAAAATATTTCATCCGGACAATCCCGTTATGAGGTTCTTAACCTGGTTCTGCAATATGATGTATATCAACATTCTTTTTATCCTGACCAGCATTCCGATTATTACCATAGGAGCATCCCTGTCAGGAATGTATACCTGCTGTATGAAGCTTATTCGCGGCGAGGAATCTTATATATGGAAGGATTTCTTTAAAGCCTTTAAGGAGAACTTTAAGCAGGCTACCCTGTTATGGTTAGTGGCACTCATCCTTTGTGGCATATGGTTTGGCAATCTCTATATTCTATTTCATATGCTGGGCGGTAATATGGTATACCTTCAGATTCCGATTTGGATTCTTTTGTTTATTACCTTCTCGATCCTGCTGTATGCATTTCCTCTGCTGTCACAATATGAAAACAGCACCAAGCAGCTGGTGAAAAATGCAATCCTCCTTGCCATTGCAAACTTTCCAACTACCTTGATGCTTTTGGTCATTCATTTGATTCCGGTATTCTATTGTGCATTCTCCCTGGAAAATGTCATTCGTGCAGCCAGTGTCCTTTGCTTCTTTGGTTTTGCACTCATTGCCTTTGTCTCAAGCTTCTTTATCAATCATATCCTGAAAAAGCTTGAGGACGATAAAGACGAAGCCTTTTCTCAAAAATAGAGTCACGTGTTACAAATCAAACAGCGATAGCTGGTTAGACTCCGGAATATCTCCAAGGAGTCCCAAATCTGCCATTAAATCTACGACTCCCTTTGATACATGGGTACGCTCTCTGAAATCATCCTTTGACAGGAAAGGCCCATCCTTTGCTGCTTCCGCGATAGAAACAGCCGCATTATCTCCCAATCCTTCAATGGTGTTTAATGCAGGCATCAGCTTTCCGTCCATAATCTGAAAACGGTTGGGATGTGCCTTAAACACATCAATAGGCATAAATTCGAAGCCTCTGGCATACATTTCCTGAACAAGTCGCATATCCTTGTAGGTATCCTGCTCCTTATTGCTTAGGGTATCCATTCTTTTTTCATAATCGTGCATATACACTTCCAATTTTTCTTTTCCCATGCACATCAGCTCATAATTAAATGCGTTGGCGCGAATGGAAAAATAGGCAGCATAATAGGCTAATGGATAAAACACCTTACAATAGGCAATACGCCATGCCATCATAACGTAAGCCGCCGCATGGGCCTTAGGGAACATGTACTTGATTTTCTTACAAGACCATATGTACCAATCCGGAACCCCATGTTCCACCATATCCTTTTCCCATTCCGGCTTCAAGCCCTTACCCTTTCGAACAGATTCCATGATGGTGAAGGATTCCTCACTGTCTAATCCCATTCCAATGAGATAAATCATGATATCATCTCGGGTACAGATTGCCGTGGAAATGGTGGCCTTCTTCTCCTCAATGAGTGTCTGGGCATTGCCAAGCCATACGTCTGTACCATGGGAAAGACCTGCAATTCGAATCAAATCCGAAAACTCCGTTGGCTGAGTGTCTCTGAGCATTCCCATGGCAAAGTCTGTACCAAATTCCGGGATACCAAGGGCTCCCATGGTGGTGCCTCCGATATCCTCCGGCTTAATGCCAAGAGCACTGGTATTCTGGAATAGCGACATGACAGATTTGTCATCCAAGGGGATGGTGGTAGGGTCAAGCCCAGTCAAATCCTGTAGCATACGAATCATGGTAGGATCGTCGTGTCCCAGTATATCAAGCTTTAGCAGGTTATGGTCAATGGAATGATAATCAAAATGCGTGGTGGTAATATCCACGGTCATATCATTGGCCGGATGCTGGATCGGCGTAAAGGTATAAATCTGTTCTCCCATAGGAAGAACAACGATTCCACCCGGATGCTGTCCTGTGGTTCTTCGTACCCCTACACAGCCCTGGACAATGCGATCAATCTCACAATTTCTTTTGTGTACCCCACGTTCCTCATAATAATTCTTGATGTATCCAAAGGCGGTCTTATCTGCAAGGGTACCTATGGTACCTGCCTTAAAGGTCTGTCCTTCTCCGAAAATAACCTCCGTGTACTTATGGGCCTTACTCTGATATTCTCCTGAGAAGTTCAAGTCAATATCCGGCTCTTTATTCCCTTTAAAGCCTAGGAAGGTCTCAAAAGGAATATCAAACCCCTGCTTCGATAATGGTCTTCCGCAATTAGGACAAATTGCATCCGGCATATCACAGCCGCTTCGTCCGGAAAAGGATTTCACCAGTTCCGAATCAAAATCACTGTATTTGCAGTTCTCACACAGATAATGGGCATGAAGCGGATTTACCTCTGTAATACCTGACATGGTAGCCACGAAGGAGCTTCCGACAGAACCTCTGGAGCCTACCAGGTATCCATCCTCATTGGATTTCCATACCAGCTTCTGGGCAATGATATACATTACGGCGTATCCATTGGAAATAATGGAGTTTAACTCTCGTTCCAATCGCTCCTCTACAATAGCAGGAAGTTTATCTCCGTACATTTTGTGAGCCTTGTTATAACAGATATCGCGAAGCATCTGATCGGAATTCTCAATGACCGGAGGACATTTATCCAAACGTACCGGTGATATGCGCTCACACATATCTGCGATACGATTGGTATTGGTTACCACTACCTCGTACGCCTTTTGGCTTCCCAGATACTCAAATTCCCTTAGCATCTCCTCTGTGGTGCGAAGATAAAGCGGTGCCTGATCATCCGCATCCTTAAAGCCTTTTCCTGCCATAATGATTCGTCTGTATATCTCATCCTCCGGATCAAGAAAATGCACATCACAGGTGGCAACCACAGGCTTTTGGAAGCTCTCTCCCAATCTCACAATCTTCTTGTTGATTTCAATTAAATCCTCATTGCTTGCAATTGGGGAATCCTCGTCACGAATCATAAATGCATTGTTCCCCAGAGGCTGTATCTCCAGATAATCATAAAAATCTACAATTCTTGCGATTTCTTCCTGGGGACGACCGTTTAAAATTCCTCGATACAGCTCTCCCGCTTCACAGGCAGAGCCAAGAAGCAATCCATCCCGGTATTTGATAAACTCACTCTTTGGGATTCTCGGTCTCTTATGATAATACTTAATATGAGCCAGACTGGTGAGACGATATAAATTGGACCTTCCCTGCTCACAGGTTGCAAGAATGATTGCATGGTAAGTTGGAAGCTTCCAAATATTCTCTACGGAGGAGCCAAGAAGCCCATTCACCTGATCCAGAGTATTGGCGCCTCGTTCCTTTAACATAGGAAGCATTTTCACGAAAATCTCTGCGGTGCAGGCCGCATCATCCACTGCTCTATGATGATGATCCAAGGATACATTCAACGCCTTTGCCACAGTATCCAATTTAAAACGGTTCAGCTGTGGTAAAAGAACACGTGCAAGCGCAACCGTATCAACAATGGTAGGACGGCATGGAATATCCAGATCCTTGCAGTTTTTCTTAATAAATGCCATATCGAAGTCTGCATTGTGGGCTACCATGACACAATCCTTTGAGAACTCCATGAAATCAGGTAATATCTCGTGAATCTGGGGTGCATTCATTACCATGTCGTCATTGATGCTGGTAAGCTGCTCAATTCGGAAAGGAATTGGGACCAATGGATTGACAAAGGTCGAGAAGCGGTCGGTAATCTTACCACCCTGTACCTTTACGGCACCAATCTCAATGATTTTGTTGCTGTCCGGACTAAACCCGGTTGTCTCGATATCAAAGACAACGTAATCCTCATCCAGGGACTGGTTCTTGCTATCTGTAACGATGTCCTTCAGGTCATCCACCAGATAGGCTTCCACTCCGTAGATCACCTTAAACTTATCGTCAATGGCGTGATTGGCATCCGGGAAGGCCTGTACATCCCCGTGGTCCGTTATGGCAATGGCTTTGTGCTCCCATTTCATGGCACGTTTTACAATGTCTTTTACATCGGAAACGCCATCCATATCGCTCATTTTTGTATGACAATGCAATTCAACTCTCTTTTCCGGCGCTGTATCCATACGAACAGACGTAAAATCAGAGATTTTCTTAATTCCCACTACCGAACCAATGGTTAAATCATTGTCGAACTTATCCAGTGCACATACACCTTGTACCTTCACAAAGCTCCCGGGCTTTAAGCCTGCCTTAAGCTCCGGCAAATCCTCATTTTTACTAAACAATTTCACCATGATGGTATCCGTGAAATCGGTTAAGGTAAAACTGATGATGGTTCTCTCATTTCGAATCTCTCTGGTATCAAACGTAAGAACCTTCCCCCGAAGAACAACCTCTCCAATGGGGCCATCAATCTTGGCAATTTCCAGAGTCTCTTCCTCGATGTCTCTTCCGTAGATAACGTCCGGGTTATCTGATTTTTTCACAGAATCACGCTCGAAGCGGCGACGGAATTCGCCCTTCTTCTCGAAGCTTTTCTTTTCAAATTTGTTGGCTTCCTTCTTCCCGGACTCAGATTTTTTAATGTTCTCTTTGGTGGCAGCCGTTTGGGTCCCCTCAGAAGTAGCCTTACTGTCTGCCCCTCCTGTCCGTGCAATAATCTGCTGTACTTCCTGCTTAATCTGTGCTTCATTATTCTTTTGAAACTGGTTTTCTTTGGGTTCTCGATAGGTTACCTGAATCATAAGATTCATTCCACACCGCTCACAGAAAACCTTTTCCAGAAACGCCATGATTTCATCGCTTCTGGTCTGGGCAATAATTGTATTCTCCAGATTCAAGGTAAGATGCTTCTCATCGGTAAAAGTAAAATCTGCTGTCCTCAGCAGATTTCCTTCCAAAACCGAGTACGCCGTCAATTCATCCAGGATACTTTCCTTGTATACCTCATAGAGCTTCTCCGGAGTATACTGACCGGAAAGCTCATATTTTTGCATCACAAAAACGCGAGCCTGTCCTCTGAAAATCTGTGCCTCGATTGCCTCTTCCAATTTTTTAATGTTCTTATAGAAAATCAGTCTCCTTCCAACCATGTAGATTCGTACTTTATCTTTATCATGGTTGGTACTGATCTTCTCAACAGTTGCTTCCTCTAAAAGCTTACGAAGTTCCTCCTCAACCTGTAGGGTTGGAAAAACCTTTCGAAATGCTTCACTTGCCATCTATGCTTCACCCCAATGGTCTAATTCCTTCTTAAGTTCTGATAAGAGAGCCTCCTCCGGCACTTTTCTATCAATTACGCCATGTTTAATAATAAGCCCCTCTCCGATGCCTCCGGCCACACCAAGATCTGCTTCCTTCGCTTCCCCCGGTCCGTTCACAACGCATCCCATTACAGCCACCTTTATATCCAAAGGGTAATCAGCCACCAGCTGTTCCACCTGGTTTGCCAGCTGAATCAGGTTAATCTGTGTTCTGCCACAGGTTGGGCAGGATACGACCTCAATACCGCCCTTTCGAATTCCAAGTGTGCGAAGAATGGTTTTTGCCGAGATAATCTCCTGAATAGGATCTCCTGTAAGAGAAACACGAATGGTGTCTCCAATTCCCTGATTTAAAATCAGCCCAAGTCCAATTGCAGACTTAATATTACCGCTGTTAATGGTACCTGCCTCTGTGATTCCAACATGGAGAGGATAATCCGTCTGATTGGTGATAAGCTCATGGGCCTTTACACACATCATCACATCCGATGACTTGATGCTGATTACCAGATTGTCATATCCCATATCTTCAATAAGAGCCACCTTGTCCAGAGCGCTCTCCACAAGTCCCTCTGCCGTAACCCCATGGTATTTTTCTACAAGCTGTTTCTCCAAGGAACCTGAGTTTACACCCACGCGGATAGGAATCTTACGGCTTTTTGCCTCATCAACAACGGCTTTTACCCTTTCCTTCGCTCCAATATTTCCGGGATTGATACGAATCTTATCTGCACCATTTTCCATTGCCGCAATAGCAAGTCTATAATCGAAATGGATATCTGCAACAAGAGGAATCTCTATCTGCTTTTTGATTTCAGAAAGAGCCTTTGCAGCCTCCATCGTAGGAACCGCACATCGAATAATCTCACATCCGGCGTTAGTAAGCTCCTTAATCTGTGCTACGGTTGCCTTCACATCTTCCGTCTTTGTGTTGGTCATAGATTGAATTCGAATTGGATTACTGCCTCCAATGCCCACATTTCCAATGGTAACAACTTTTGTGTGTTTTCTTTCCATCATCATTTCATCCCTTTCTTACCGGTCCGGTTAGCGTATAAATAACCTGCGAATGTCATTCATCATGACAAAGACCATCAATAGCATCAACAGTGCAATTCCAATAAAATGAACCATACCTTCTTTGTTTGGGTCAATTTTTTTCCTTCTGACAGCTTCTACAAGTAAAAATACCAGTCTGCCGCCATCCAATGCCGGCAAAGGTAACAGATTCATTACCCCAAGGTTTGCTGACAGGAAAATTGCAATGTTTAATAGATTCAGGAATGCATAATACGCCCCATCCGTCTCCAACGACTGCTGATAGGTATCTCCAATGGTGGACACAATACCTACCGGTCCTGACAAATCATTTGGCGACACCTTCCCGGTTATGAGTAGACGCAGACTCTGGACAGTGGTATCTATCCAATAGCCTACCTCGTGAAAGCTATACACAAAGCATTTTATCGGACTTATCTTTTCCCTGACACCATATCCTATAAAACCATAAAGATATCTTCCGCTCTCCTCATCCAAGGTAGGGGTCAGCACTGTCTCAATTTTCTCCCCATCTCTATCTACGACAACGGTAATAGCTTCTCCCGGATAGAACGTTGAAAAGCTGCTAATCTCCCTGTAAAAGTGTATCTTCTTTCCATTGATGGATACAATGGTATCTCCGCCCTGAATTCCTGCGGCATCTGCAGCATATCCCGGAATCACATCATACAGCTTTGGCAAATCACAGCCAACGGACAACAGCAGGATAAACGCGAAAACGAAAGCCATAATGAAATTAAAGAAAGGCCCCGCAAATACGACACTGATTCTCGCCCATACGGATTTGTTGTTAAAGGCTCTTTCATTGGTGCTGCTTTCGTCCTCTCCCTCCATAATACAAGCTCCACCAAAGGGTAACAGCTTAATGGAGTATTTGGTCTCTCCCTTTTGAATTCCAAAAAGTGTCGGTCCAAGGCCAAGGCAAAATTCATTCACCTGGATGCCATTTGCTTTTGCAAGCAAAAAATGTCCAAGCTCATGAAATAAGATAATGATACTGAAAATTAATATTGCGATAATAATACTCATAAATGTCTTTCCCATCTGCGATCAATAAAGTCATAGGTTGCCTGCTCTGTTTGCAGCACCTCATCCAGAGATGGATTTGCCACAAATGCAACCTCGCTCATGGCGGCTTCAATGATTTCAGGTATCTCCAGATATGCAATCTCTCGATTCAAAAATCTTGCAACAGCCGCTTCATTTGCTGCATTGTAAATGGTTGGAATATTTCCTCCCTTCTCCATTGCAGTATATGCAAGAGCCAACCCTTTGAATGTATCCAAATCAGGCTTTTCAAAGGTGAGATTAGCGATTTCAAACAGGTCTAATGGTTTTCCGGACAGTGGTTTTCGATCAGGATAATACAAAGCATACTGAATCGGGAGTCTCATGTCAGGAGTGCCCAGCTGTGCAATCACTGCTCCATCAACAAATTCTACCCCTGAATGAATCACACTCTGAGGATGTACCACCACCTGAATCTGTGGAAGCTCCACCTCAAAAAGCCATTTTGCCTCCATCACTTCCAGTCCTTTATTTACCATGGTAGAGGAATCAATGGTAATCTTTCTGCCCATAGCCCAGTTGGGATGCTTTAGGGCATCCTCCACCTGAATATTGGAAAGCTCGCTTCGTTTTTTCCCTCGGAAAGGACCACCTGATGCTGTTAACAGGATTTTAGAAATCTTGTTCTGTCTCTCCCCATGGATAGACTGGAAAATTGCACTATGCTCACTGTCAACCGGAAGAATCGACACCTGATGTGCCTTTGCAAGAGGCATAATAATATGACCTGCCGTTACCAGGGTCTCTTTGTTGGCAAGGGCAATATGCTTTCCTGATTGGATAGCAGCTACAGTAGGACGAAGACCAAGCATGCCCACAATGGCCGTCACTAATGTATCATAGCCCTCCATGGTGGAAATGGTAATCAGCCCTTCCATGCCATGGTAAACCTCTACCTGCAGATCTGAAATTCTCTGTTTTAGCTCCCTAGCATCTTCTTCCTTCCAAAGAGCCACCGCCCTTGGATGAAACTCTCTAATCTGTTTTTCCAAAAGGGACACATTGCTTCCGCAAGCCAGTGCCACCACTTCAATATCCTTTTGTTCCCTGACCACCTCAAGAGTCTGGGTTCCTATGGAACCGGTGGATCCAAGAATTGCTATTTTTTTCATAGATCATTTCCTTCTTTTAAATGAAATAATAAGACAGATAATAAATAATTGGTGCAATGATAATCATACTGTCAAAGCGATCCAAAATCCCACCATGTCCCGGAATCAGCTTTCCATAATCCTTGATATCATAATTGCGTTTGATGGCAGAAGCCATCAGATCCCCAATCATAGAAATAAATGCTGCCACACAGGAAATCAGAGTAATTAGCAAAAGTTCTCTGGTGTCCATCTCCATATTATCCTTACATAAGAAACAAAATACAAAGGTAATCAGGCCCGCTCCAAGAACGCCGCCTATCGCTCCCTCCACAGATTTCTTTGGGGACAAAATCGGTGACATCTTGTGCTTGCCAATGAGCTTTCCGACGCAGTATGCGCAGGTATCGCACCCCCATGAACAGGAGAATATCAAAAAGCAAAGGTATGCCCCATGGTCCATCATTCTCAGACGGTACACATAGGAAAGCATTACCGCCACATAGAATACTCCAAAAAACACCATAAATATCTGCTTTGCATCATACTTAGGATACGACAGTACAAACACCATCATAAGGATTGTCAAAAATCCAATAAAAATCACATAGGGATCCTTGGCAAACGGAAAAAGCAAGCTGATTTCATAAACTACGGCCGCCAGATAACCCACAAAGCCCAAAGGCTTATTGTGAACCTCCAATACCCGATACAGCTCATACATGCCGATGAGGGAGATTACTCCTAATGCGGCCCACAAAATATTACCACCTGCTATAATTAGTAAAACTGCCAGAATCACAAGAACGATCCCGCTTATCAAACGTGTTTTAAACATAGTAACTCCTATCTATTACAATTTTCCAAATCTTCGGTTGCGATTCTCGTATGCATCCACAGCCTTTTTCAATTCCTTTTCATCAAAATCCGGCCATGGCACCTCGGTGAAATAAAATTCACTATAGGCAAGCTGCCATAAAAGATAATTGGAAAGTCTTTGTTCTCCACTGGTTCGAATCATCAGGTCCGGTTCCGGAAGTCCTTTGGTATCCAGATAGTCTCCAAACATCTCTTCGTCGATATCATCCAACGAAAGGTTCTGATTCTGCACATCAGAAACAAGCTTTTTGATGCCTCGAATCATTTCATCCCTACTTCCATAGTTTATGGCTATGGTTAGATTCAATCCGGTATTGACTGCTGATAATTCCTCCAGCTGGGCAATACGCTCCTGAAACTTTTCTGTGAGTCCCGTCTTATCTCCGATTACGCGAACTCTCATATTGTTTTTTTCCGCGGTTTTCACGCAATTCTTTAAATAACTCTCTAACAGGGTCATAAGAGCCTGCACTTCCGATTCCGGTCTCTTCCAGTTCTCTGTAGAAAAAGCATACAATGTGAGATATTCAATTCCTAAATCATTGGCCGCTTTACAGATTGTCTCAACATTTTTGGCTCCAACAGTATGTCCGTAATTTCTAGGCATTCCTTTACTTTTTGCCCATCTTCCGTTTCCGTCAAGAATAATTGCCACATGTCTGGGTACACTCATGGTTATTCCTCCGTTTCTCATAAAATAGCGCAAACGGGACAAGAACTGGCCTTGTCCCGCATCTTTCTTATACTGTAAGAATCTCTTTTGATTTTACTTCAATGGCCTTATCAATCTCAGCTACATACTTATCAGTGAGCTTCTGAGCGTTGTCCTCAAGGTCCTTAATCACATCCTCGGAAATGTCTTCGGTCTTTCCAAGCTTCTTAAAGGTGTCAATGGCATCTCGACGAATGTTACGGATTGCAACCTTCGCATCTTCCCCTTTTTTCTTAATGTCCTTAACCATCTCTTTACGACGATCCTCTGTAAGCTCCGGGAATACCAGACGAATCACTTTGCCGTCGTTGGTTGGGTTGATTCCCAAATCAGAAACGAGAATTGCTTTCTCAATTTCCTTTACCATAGATGCTTCCCAAGGCTGAATCTGAATAATTCTTGGCTCTGGAACACTGACATTGGCTACTGACTGAATTGGACTTGGTGTACCATAGTAATCTACACGAAGCTTATCCAGTACGTGAGGATTGGCACGACCTGCACGAATGCCGGCATATTCTTCCTCAAGATTGTGCAATGATTTTTTCATCTTGTCTTCAAAAGCTACTAATCTCTCATCCATGTGTTTTCCTCCACTTTATACGGTAACCTTTGTTCCGCTAAATTTGCCGGTAACGGCATTTACAATGCTATTCTCTTCGTTTAAGCCAAATACATACATTGGCATACGATTCTCTAAGCTCATAATCGATGCAGTAAGATCTACAACTGCAAGCTTCTTATCTACAACTTCCTCAATGGAAACCTCATCGTATTTCTTTGCATTGGGATTGGTCTTTGGATCGCTGTCGTATACTCCATCAATTGCTTTTGCAAGATAGATGCCCTCAGCTTCAATCTCAATGGCACGAAGTACGGTTGCGGTGTCTGTTGAGAAGTAAGGATGTCCTGTTCCTCCTGCAAAAAATACCACCATATTCTTTGCAAAATATTTGTTGGCACGATCCTTTGAATAGAGCTTGGTCATGGAGCCACATTCAAAAGGGGTTAATACCTGTGTCATCATTCCAACAGAACGGAAAATCTCAGACACGTAAATACAGTTCATAATCGTAGCGAGCATTCCAATCTGGTCAGCCTTTGTACGATCAATGGTCTCACTGGTACGACCACGCCAGAAGTTGCCACCACCGATAACAATACCAACCTGAACACCTTTATCCACAAGCTCTTTTACCTGTTTGGCAACAACAGTAACCGTTGCTTCGTCAAATCCATGGTGTTTTTCTCCTGCAAGTGCTTCTCCGCTAAGCTTCAGTAAAATACGTTTCATGAGTATATCCTCTCTTCAATTATTTATTACCAAAAATTCCCTCTACATCAATTTCAGCGTAGCACTGTGAACAGAAACCTTCAATAACAGCGCCGTTGTTGATCTGAACAGAACGGGATTTGATGTTACCCATAATAACTGCTGAGGTATCGATAACAACCGGTCCCTGAACATCAATGTCTCCCTTTACAGCACCGGCGATAACTGCTGAAGTAGCTGAGATATTACCGATAATCACAGAGCCAGCTCCTACCTTAACGGTTCCTGTACTAACTACCTCTCCTTCGATTTTTGCAACATCTGCAAAGAATTCTGATGAAGAGCTGTTACCATTAATGGTACCGGTAACTACCATCTTTCCGTTACATGACACATTACCATTGATGGTTCCCTGAATATCAAAGGAACCGGCTGATGTAATATCACCAGTAAGTGTAGTTCCTTTTGTGATGATAGAAGTCTCATCTGCGATTGCTCCATTGTTAACATTTACGTTGTCCATTTTACGCTCCTCTTTTTCTGTCTTTCTTACACTGTTTACCAGCTCTGTTTCCTTAACCTCTGCGATTGTAACAGGTTTTTCCTGCTGTGGCTTTGTCTCAGTTGCACTTACCTGCTCTAACAGTCCGTCTAACTTTGAGAGCTCTGACTGTACATCCACATCTTCCCCTAATGTGTCCACGATAAGATCATCTTTTTCTGCAATGTCCATGTCGTCTGAACCAGGAGTCAGCTCGTTCACCGCCTGTGCAAAATCCTCTTTAAAATCTTTAAAAAGTCCCATATGTTCCTCCATTTATTCAATACTGTCTTCTTTTAGGTATTGAATTACTTTTGTATTTTCATCAATTGGAAGTAGCTGTACATTCTGTTGCTGTAACGTCTCAATCAATGTACCTAAAGCCGCCACCGTGTTCTCTTTTCCCTCTCCATCATGGAGTAAAACAACAGACGTCTTGTATTTCTGCACACCGGCTACCACGTTGTCCACAACATCCTGGCTGGTGTAGTCATTGGTAGCATCTCCTGCTGAAACATTCCAATCGAAATATGTAACACCCTTATCTTTTAAAACCTTGGCAAACTCCCGCATATCCACATTTGTAACTGTATTGCCGCTTCCGCCCGGGAAACGATATAATTTACAGTCTTCCTCTGTCACTTCGTTCAGGTAACCATGTATCAGATCATAATCTGTGGTAAATGCATCTACTGAGCTATAAATTGTCGAAAAGCTGTTAGAATAGGAACGCATTCCCAGAGTATGTCCCTCATCCTTGATTCTCTTATAGATTGCTTCATTTTCTTCACTAGGGTTACCCACTACAAAGAAAGTGGCCTTTATCTGATAAGTTTGTAAAATATCAAGAATCTCTTCTGTATTTTCTGTCGGGCCGCCATCAAAGGTCAAATAAACCTGATGGGTATCTCCCTCCTTGGCAAGGTTCTCCGGATCATCAATCCCCGAAAGAACTTCCGAATCCTGTGTGTCATTTACAGACGAAACATTCTCTTCCCTCTCTGTACCGGGAATCATCCCTTCATAAGCATTCAGCTGTGTGGTAATATTCTTCAGCTGACGCTGCAGGGATATCATTCCAACAGATAACAGCACAATTGCAATGAGTGAACCAAGCATCCAGACTACTATTGTAATCACAATGGCCTTCTTCATTCGGTTCACACGTCTTCGCCTCAGTCTTTGCTGATTCAGGGTATCATTGTCGCTTGTACCCATAAATTACCTCCGGCTGAAATTGTACCATTTCATTTTATCATATTTTGAAGCAAAGTAAACAAAACAATCCTATTTTGTTCGTGCCTTTCCAAAGAAAAATAACGCAACGGTTCCCGGACCGGTATGACTGCCAATGGTAGTTCCGATATTAAAAATAGAAACAGGCTCCGCAAGATTTGGGAAGGTCTCTTCTACGAGCTTTTTCACAGCCTGTGCATCTTCTAAGCACTCAGAATGTGAAATATAGCATTTTCCCGAATACTCAGTTCCGTCTACGGTCCATTCAACCATTTTATTGACAATCTCTTTGATTACTTTTTTCTTTCCTCTGATGTTTGCTCTGGGAATTAACTGACCTTCATCATTGACATTCAGCAGAGGACAAATACCAAGGATTCCACCGATAGTACCTGCTGTCTTTGAAACCCTTCCTCCTCGAATAAAAAAGGTCAAATCGGTAGAAAAGAACCAGGAATTCACTTCCCCTTTGTGAGCCTCAGCCCACTGGAAGGCTTCCTCAGCTGTTTTTCCTTCATCTCTGAGGGTTGAAATAGCATCCACTAAAAGTGCAAATCCGGAAGAAGCGCAAAGGGAATCAACAATATATACTTTTCTATCCGGATACTTCTCTTCCATCATTTCCTTTGCAATACAAGCTGAGTTGTATGTTCCGGAAATTCCTGATGAAAGGGTCACATGAACAATATCCTGTCCCTCTGCTAAAAACGTTTCAAAGAATTCACAATACTCATCCGCATTGACCTGGGCAGTTTTGGTCTCTGCACCATCTATCATTGCCTGATAGAAATCCTTTAGCTTCATGGTTTTTTCCATGTCATCCATATATGGTTTTCCATCTAAGAAATAGTGAAAGCATACATAGTGTATGTCTCTCTCCCGATAAAACTCTTCTGATGCATCAGCTGTTGAACAGCAGGTTAACACAAATTTACCCATAATGAATCTCCTTTTTTAAAAAAGCCCCGAAAACGCTTTCGTGTCTTCGGGGCTTATGAATTGACCTAAATTAGCCGAGCTGAGCAGCAACTTCAGCAGCGAAGTCCTCGTTCTTCTTCTCCATACCTTCTCCAACTTCGAAACGAACAACCTTTGCGATTGAAAGTTCTTTGTTTACAGATGTAAGGTACTGAGCTACTGTCTGTTTACCATCTTCAGCCTTAACGTAAACCTGATCAAGAAGGCAGATCTCTTTTAACTGCTTAGAAATACGTCCCTCAACCAATCCGCTGAACATTTTCTCAGCTACGATAGCTTCCTTGTCAGCCATTGCTAACTCTGCAAGCTGTGCCTTAGCAGCATCTGACATGAAGTTCCATACGAAGTTCATATTGCTCTTATGCTCGTTGAATGCAGCAACATCTTCTGCGCTCCATACTCCAGCCATAGCCTTGTCAAGCAGCTTCTGAAGAATTGGCTTTGGAAGTGTAGTAGCATCGTTTAATGCACTGTCAACAGTGATATCCTTAATCTTTGCAAGTTCTTCCTCTGAGATTTCTGCTCTTGAAACGTACTGTGGATTCATAGCAGCTACCTGCATAGCGATGTTAGAAAGTGCTTCCTTGGCAGCATCATCTGATGCGCCGTTACCAGCAACTAATACACCAATTCTTCCACCACCGT
This sequence comes from Agathobacter sp., assembly GCA_022767075.1. GTDB lineage: Bacteria > Bacillota > Clostridia > Lachnospirales > Lachnospiraceae > Roseburia. The sequence goes on from JALEPP010000050.1 coordinate 42,738, forward strand.
GGATGTATGAAGCAACAACATCTCCTGAAAGCTTGCTGAATCTACGAACTGATAATTTCTCACCAATTGTAGATGTCTTCTCAACGAGAAGCTCGCTTAATCCGTTGATAGCAAGAAGAGCTTCAATATCCTCTCCATTTGCTCCACCGTTTAACTCTGAAGCAAGAGCTGTATCAGCAACAGTCTGTACAAACTCCTGGAAAGTCTCGTTCTTTGCAACGAAGTCTGTCTCTGAGTTCACTTCAACAACTACTGCTGTATTTCCGTCAACTGCAACGCGGGTAATTCCTTCTGCAGCAATTCTGCTCTGCTTCTTTACAGCCTTAGCTGCACCGCTTTTTCTTAAAACCTCAACTGCGGCATCCATATCTCCGTCAGTCTCGTTTAATGCTTTTTTACAATCCATCATTCCTGCGCCGGTAAGTTCACGCAGTTCTTTTACCATAGAAGCTGTGATTGCCATTATTTTTTCCTCCAAAAATGAATTAATGTCTGTTTGAATACTTCTTTCTCTGAATTATTCTTCTGTAGCTTCAACTTCAGCAGTCTCTTCTGGAGCAACTACTTCAGCACCCTGTTTTGCTTCGATAACAGCATCTGCCATCTTAGAAACGATAAGCTTAACTGCACGGATAGCATCATCATTTCCTGGGATAACGTAATCAAGCTCTTCTGGATCACAGTTTGTATCAGCGATACCGATCAATGTAATTCCAAGTGACTGTGCCTCCTGGATACAGATTCTTTCCTTCTTAGGATCTACTACGAAAATTGCATCTGGGATTCTCTTCATATCCTTGATTCCACCAAGGTTCTTCTCGAGCTTCTCCCACTCTTTTTTAATCTTAATAACTTCTTTCTTAGGAAGAACATCAAAGGTTCCATCCTCTGCCATAGTCTCGATTGCTTTCAAACGTGCAATACGGCTCTGGATTGTCTTGAAGTTGGTAAGCATACCACCTAACCATCTCTCGTTTACGTAGTACATTCCACAACGCTCTGCCTCAGTCTTGATAGCATCCTGAGCCTGTTTCTTGGTACCAACGAAAAGAATAGTTCCACCCTGAGCTGCAATATCAGATACTGCATCGTAAGCTTCATCTACTTTACCAACCGACTTCTGTAAGTCGATGATGTAGATACCGTTACGCTCGGTGTAGATGTATGGAGCCATTTTTGGGTTCCATCTTCTGGTCTGATGTCCGAAATGAACACCTGCTTCTAATAACTGTTTCATTGAAATAACGCTCATTTTTTTACCTCCATTGGTTAAAATCTTCCATGTGTATCCACCGACTCTGTAACCGGTGTGCGTCGTTCCGGCACCAACTGAGCCGTCAACACATGTGTATTGTTAATTAAAGCCTTTGGTATTATATCATCCCAAAGGCTTTGGTGCAAGTAAAATTTTAACGATTTCTTCATAGGTAGAACCCATTGGAATCTCGTAGGTTCCCGGAAGAATCTCCTCGGACTTTCCTGTCTCCCCTAAATATTTCATAAACGCCTCTGCATCATCCACCAGGCCTTCCTTCTTAAGGGACTCGCTTATCTGACGTCCAAACTGACCTTTTGAGATTACTAAGGTTACCATTTTCCCTTCGGTGTCGCTTCCGGCATCTTCTGTACCGGTTCCATTATCTCCTGTTCCACCTTCATTATCTCCTATACCGCCCTCGTTATCTCCTGTGACAGTTCCGATATCGCCTGTGACGGTTCCATTATCTCCTGTGACAGTTCCGTTATCACCTGTGACGGTTCCATTATCTCCTGTGACGCCCTCGTTATCTTCTGCGCCGTTCTGGGTATCTCCCGTCACATTCTCTTCTGTCTCGCCCTGCTCACTCTGTCCTGTTTCCGTCTGGGTATCTTCCCGATAATCTTCGATTTTCCCGGAATCAGCCATTACCATTCCAAGCTGCTTTGCTCTGTTTATCACTTCCTGGTCAGATAGTTCCCTTTTTGTCTGACTAAAGGAAATAGCAAGAATTATGGTGGTAACCAGAATTCCTACGGCCAATCCTCTCAAATAGTATTTTAATTTCATTTTCTATATTTCCTATATCACCATGCGCTGTCTCTGAACTCTACGCCTCACCCGGTTGATACAAACCAAGCACAAGCTTTACTTCTCCAAGGCCGAGGCCAAGCTCTTTTGCGATCTCCACATCACTAAGCCCCGCCTTATGGCACTCCAATATCTTATCATTGTGATTGTTTACATTAAGATCCACATGCTTAGAAGCCCCAATGGAAGCAATCTCCACAGATTCCTTTAACACTTCTTCCTGATTGATTGGCTGTGTCTCTTCCATTTTATGTTCCAAATCCAATGCATTACTTGATAGCTTTCCAAGAATCTCATTTTCTGCAGCTTTCATCTTTTCCGAAAAACCGGAAAGCTCCGACGCCAGTCCTGTGAGTTCACTGTGCTTATCATTTAACATACTATATAGAAACATAATTTCATTATGTGATTTATTGATCGCTTCCAGCACTGTATCTGAGTACTCGCTGATAGCCATAATTTTCTCGTTGGTTTCTTTCTCCATCCCCCGATCTGCAATTGCCATAGAGTCATCCAGATGTTCCTCTATTTTATCCAATATCTGCTGATCGGCCTGCTTCATTTCCTTTTCTATAATGAGGTCTAACTGCTTCTTGCTCTGCTTTGCAATATAATCCAAATCCTTTGGACTAAGCTTTTCTTCTATAAAAAAGCTTACTACAAAGATTGCAACCCCAATCAATACTAATGTAATCTCTAATGCTGTCATGCCATATCACCTGTCATCATATTTTCACGTCAAAGCCACCGGAAACCTGTTTTTTTACAACCTTGTCTGTGTTTTTGCTCTGCTTTTTATTCTTTGAGCCGTGGTTATTCCGGGAGTAAGCGCCTCCGTTTCCTCCCTCTTTTGCATCATATGCATGTTCCTTCATGCGCTCTTTATCCCCCGGTTGTACCTGGTGGGTTTTCTTGTCCGTTTCCCGGACAACCTGGGTCTGAATATTCATCTGATCATTCACTGCTTTTTGATCCTGGTGATGCTTCATGGTTCCAACATCATCTGCCCGTTGAATCATTCCTCCAAAATCTACCGGTCTAATTGACATAACTCATTCCCTCTTTCTCTATCATCCTCGCCTTCCATTTTTATAATGGAGATGGCTGAATAAATCCATCCACCTTTTGAAATTTGGAAAAAGTAACCGTCTCCTTGACATTATAGGTCATATCATTAATCTGGATTACAACTCCTGAATATGCTTTCCTTTGAACCGATACATAGCCATGCTGTGATTCCATCATTTTTACATGAATGTCACTCATTTCTTTTCTAAGTGGTTCTAACTCTGCCTGTTGCTGTTTGCAAGACAACGCTAGTTTCTGTACGTACAAAAGCTTATCCTGTGGCAGCACCTCACCTGCAGTAATTTTTTTGCCATAGTTTGTTACAATCACCTTCTTCTCTTCCAGGCTCTTGGACTCTTTTTCTACTAGCTTCTTCAGTTCCACGTAGCGTTCCTTCAGTGCAGGATCCACTCCGACCTCCAGTTCCGTAATGGTTCCCATTTCTGTTCCAAGCCTTTCCGCCTCAATAGCTCCTCCCGCTCGGACAGTACCACCATTGATCAGACCCTTTTTCCCCATAGCACGCACAACGGTCTTTGCAGAGACCTCACTATTTAAGATAATCTCCGCTTCTACATATCCACCTGCCTCGACCTTTGCATTCTCAATATATCTTGCCAGAATATTGGTACCGGCCTTCAGAACCCCTTTATGCATTCCGTGAATCCCGGATTTAACAATAATCTGATTCTCCGATTCCAAATATGCATTTTCCACAACGCCGTCAATTTCAATATCACCCTTTGCCACAATGGAAAAGCCTGCCTTCACATTACCTCTGACGGTTACGCTTCCATCGTAATGAATGTTTCCTACAGAGTTGTCTACATCTCCGGTAATCTCTAAAACATTAGATACAAAAACCTTACCATTAGTCAAAGAGACGTGTCCCGTCACCATAGAGCGAAGCTCCGTATGGTCTTCATTGATCTCGATGTTCTGACCGTACTCCAAAATCATGGTTTTTACGGTACGAGGCTTTATCTCATCCCCAAACACAGTCTGTCCGCTGATTCCCGGGTCCTCTTTAATCAGTCTTGCCAGCAAATCCCCTTCATGGATATGGCTGATGGTATTGATATCCTTGTAATCTACGGAACCATCCTCATTTCTTTTCGGCTGCAGATTGCGGTTCGTATTAAAAAAATACTCAATCTTTGCATCACGTCCGTGTACCGGCTGTGTTCCTCTTGCCATCACATAATCGGTGCAATACTGACGATTTTCCGTAAATCTAAGAATCTCCTCCTGGTCAATTCCGTATTTTACTTTACGAAATACCAAATCACTGGCTATCTCCGAATCAGATTTAAGTTTGCCTCCCTCTGATGGAGGATAAAATCTGCAGATTGCCTTCATCTTGTCCAGAGAAAACTGAACATCCATGGCCTCATGGACCGGTATCCCGTCCCATGGTCCTACAAACACCTCTGTATCCTCTTTGCTGTTCAATGCCGCGCCAATTTCTTTCACATCGTATGACTTAAAATTGCGGAAGTCCAAATACTGGGTGACTTCCGCTGCTTTTAGACATGCCCCGCCTTCCGTTGGCGGATACACATGCAAATATGCATCTTTCTCGTGAAATACGATTTGAAAATACTGATTGCTCATACTCTCCCCTTGTTATGCCTGTAATAATATTCCTAAATAATTTCCCATTTTCCCACGCATCTTGTTCAATGCTTTTGTATGAAGCTGAGACACCCTGGATTCAGATACCTCCAAAATCTTACTGATTTCCTTTAATGTCAATTCTTCATAATAATATAGTTCAATCACTCTGCGTTCCTTTTCCGTAAGGAGCTCCAAAGTTTCCATCAATTTCTCTTTTAATTCTTGTTCCTCAACTACTTCTTCCGGTCTGGCAAAATGTGAGTTGCCCCTGGTGTCCATAGCCGGCTCCGGTGCGGCACCTTCAAACTCATCTAAGGAAACAACATTGGTAACCTTCAGCTGCGACTGCCATGAGGTGAGTTCATCCTGCGTAATATCAAGTTCTTTTGCCAGTTCTTCGTCAGATGCGGTGTGACCGGTTCGCATCTCAACCTGTTTGATTGCCTCATCGATTTTCTTCTGTCTCTGACGCACGGTTCTTGGTATCCAATCCATCTTTCGAATCTGATCCAAAATTGCTCCTCGAATACGGAGACTTGCATATGTCTCAAACTTGACATTTTTTTCCATATCGAATTTGTCAATAGCATCTATAAGGCCAAAAATACCATAGCTTACCAGATCTTCGTACTCTACATTGTTACCAAGATACATGCTAAGCCTTCCAGCTACAAGACGAACTAACTGCGCATATTCAATAATTAGTTGTTCTCTCAATTCCGGGGTCGGTTGTTTTCGGTACAACTCCCACAGTTTTTCCTTATCAACGGATTTCATTCAAACACCCCAAGCTCTATTCCTCGGTCTCATCAATGGTTTGCTGCTCTTTTCGTTCAACATCCTGTTGTTCTTCTTCCGAATTTTCCGGCAATTGTTCTTTCGCTTCATCCACTCGGAACGTTTTATCAATCACCATTTTAACAACACAACCGATCACAAGAAATATTACCAGTACCAGCAATAATTCCTTGGTAAAATCCAGAAGTGGTTTGTGCTGCATAATAGCCATAATGCAATCTACAAAACCTGCAGAAAGCATAATTATGGCCGGTATATACTTTGTATTCATTCTAATATCCTGTTTCTCAATTAACTGATTAAATCGCTTTCGGTTCTTTTCCTACCGACTTAATGTAATAAAGCCCTGTGTCACAATGTAATTCCACAGTACGTCCATAGTTAAGACCACAGTCCTCGGCAATGAGAGGAATCTTTAATTCCTTCAGTATCAGTCTTGCCTCCTCTGCGTTGCGCTCTCCTACATTACCAACACCGGAAAGACCACTCACCTCGAACATTTTGGCTCCGCCGGCAATTTTCGCAACCATATGTCTCGGATTGGCTCCTGCCTTAATCATTCGATTGTATAGTTCCCGAATACCGGTATCCCCAAACTTTGCAATGTTATTGTTATTGCGAAGCTTTGTACTGTCTGGAAGCATATAGTGAACCAATCCTCCTATCTTTGTCCCCGGATCATACAGCGCCAAGCCTATGCAAGATCCAAGACCTAAAGTAGTGAGGATTTCCTGGTTTGTAGCAATATTCAAATCAGCCATTCCTACTTTTATTATCTCACTCATCTTCTGCCCCTCTAAATACGTCTACATCTGGATTCCAAGAGATGTCAAAATCTTTTCATAGGAATCCGGTTCCGGCATCAAAATAAAGTAACCAGACACCTTATTCTCTTCCCCAAACTCGGTCTGAATCAATAAAGCATTATCTCCATACTGTCCAAACTGGATTGCCGGCACACTGAGAATGGCAGCGGCCATATCTACAGCAATATACGGAACAGAAGGTGTAATGGTCAGCTGGGTCATGGTAGAAAGTGCCGACAGGTAAGAAGCCGCAATAATATTACCAATCTCTTTTAATGCTGACAAATCCATGTCATCAAATGGTTCTCTGTAATCTGAGCTTCTGTGCATCAGCATGTTTACCACATTTTGCGCAGAATCCATCGGTAGCAGAAACATCATGCTGCCGGCAATATCTGTCTGAACCTCTAAGAAAATTCCAACAATAATCTCATCCTCTGCACAAATTGCAGTTCCAAGCTCTGAGGCTTCCATAAGCTGAACATTTGGAACCTTCATATCAATTCGTTCATTCAGCATCTGTGCTATGGTTGTGGTGGCATTTCCTGCTCCGATATTACCAATTTCCCGCAACACATCAATGTACATGCTATTCATATCGTCCAGCGAAAAATTACTCATACTATCCTCCGATTTTTCCTAATTACACAATATAGTGAAGCCTTAAGGGCTTCACTATATTGACTGCTCTTATGAATTAGATTCTTTTTCTTCAATAATAGAATTAATCTCAAACAGAGAAATCAAAGACTCTCCATTCTTGCCAATTCCATTGATGAAGTTATCCTTTGCACTGTTGGTATTGATTGCAGACTTATCAATCTCATCTACATTCAGGGTAACCACCTCGCAAACCTCATCAACCATAATTCCAAGAAGACCTTTTTCTTCGATCTTTAGAATAATGATACGAGAAGCATCTGTAATCACATCATCTTCCAGCCCCATTTTTTTACGAATGCTCATTACAGGAACGATCTCACCACGCAGGTTAATGATTCCCTTGAAATAGCTCTGAGCCTTTGGAACTCTGGTAATTTTCTGCATACGTACAATGTTATCTACAAAGCCAATATCAATTCCATACTGCTCGTTTCCAATATTTACGACAATGTACTGCTTGGTTTCTCTTTCTAATGTTGTATCAATTACATTTTTATCAGCCATTCTCTAATCCCTCCGTTACATTAAAGTGTTTACATCGAGAATCAATGCTACTTCGCCATCACCCAAGATGGTAGCACCGCTGATCAGCTTATTGCCATTAATGTATTTACCTAAAGACTTAATAACAATTTCCTGCTGTCCAATTAGCTTGTCTACCACAAGGCCTGCCTGATTGTCGCCGCGTTTCACGATAACAACCGTAAGGCTTTCCGGCTCTTCTTCCTTTGATTCAATATCCAATACATTGTCCAAACGAATCAGAGGGATAACACTTCCTCGGAGGTGAATAACCTCTTTTGCCTGTACATATTTAATCTCTGACACCGGGATGTCCTCGATATTTGAAATAGAGCCAAGTGCAATCGCATATTTCTCATCGCGAATCTCAACCATCAATGCCTGAATAATTGCAAGTGTAAGCGGGAGGCGAACGGTAAACTCGGTACCAACACCAAGCTTTGTCTTAACCTCTACATCTCCGCCTAAGGCTTCGATGTTTGATTTTACGACGTCAAGACCTACGCCACGTCCGGAAATATCGGTAATTTTTTTCGCCATTGAGAAGCTTGGCATGAACAGCAAATCAACGATTTCCTTCTGGCTCATTACCTCTGCCTGTTCCGGAGTAATAATCTCCCTCTCGAGAGCCTTTCTCTTAACCGCTTCTGTATCAATACCATTACCGTCATCTCCAACCTGAATGATAACGTTATTTCCTTCCTGAAAAGCATTCAAGTAGATTTGACCAATCTCAGGCTTTCCATTCTTTTTACGTATGTCATTTTGTTCAAGTCCATGATCTGCTGAGTTACGTAACAGGTGCTGAAGTGGATCACCAATCTGATCAACTACCGTACGGTCAAGCTCTGTGTCTTCACCTGTCATAACAAGCTCCATCTTTTTATTCAATGAGCGGGAAAGATCACGAATCATACGTGGGAACTTGCTGACAACACTTTCAATCGGAACCATTCGAACCTTCATAACTGACTCATGAAGATTTGTGGTAATTCGCTCAAGGTACTCAATCTGCTCATGGAAGGTCTGAGACGAATTGCCTCCGTCTGTTCCGGAAATTGACACCAATGAGTTCTTTGCAATAATAAGCTCGGATACCTGATTCATAAGTGCATCCAGCTTCTCGATATCTACACGTACGGTTCGATTGGTAACCGGCTTTGCGGCAGCCTTTTTCGGAGCGTTCTTCTGTGATACAGGTGCCGGTGCAGTTTCCTGAGCTTTCTTAGGCTCTTCTTTCTTTTCTTCCACCACCGGAGCCGGAACCTCTTCCTGCTGAGTCTCTGTCAAAGAAACCTCCTTCACTAAAACACTCTCGATTTCAGAAACACTCTTTACAGCTGCAACAATCTTGTCCTCATCCTCGTTGGTTGCAATATAGAATCCGAAATCCAGCTCAAACTTCTCATCCTCAATGTCCTGTGAGCTTGGATGATATACAATAATCTGACCAAACTCCTCCACTGCTCTAAACACCAGAAAAGCTCTTGCAGCCTTCAATAAGCATTCCTTTGAAACGGTAACCTTTACGCCATAAACCTTCTGGCCACCCTCTATAGAGCTCTTTACGGTATCCATCTCGTCCTCATTGAGATTAATCTGTAATTCGTCTGAGGTATTCTCATTTTCCTCTTCCGCAGAGCCTTCATTGGTTGCCGGCGCAGCTTCCTCCACCGCCTGTCCATTGGCTTTTGCTATAAAATCATTGAGCTCCTTGATAATGAGTTCGTTGTCTTCCGTTCCCTCATCGGAGCTATTCTTAACGTTCTCTATGTACTGGTCAATTGCGTCCAGACATTTGAATAACAGGTCAATCATGGAGCTGTCTACACTGATACGTTCACTTCGTACCTCCTGGAATACATTCTCCATGTCATGGGTCAAATGCTGCATTCTCTTGAAGCCCATAGTACCAGCCATTCCCTTTAAAGAATGGGCGGCACGGAATACTTCATTAATGGTGTCCTTATTGTCCGGCTCCTTTTCAAGAACCATGATACAATCACTTAAAGTCTGTAAATGTTCACTACTTTCATCAATAAAAATTTCTAGGTACTGGCTTACATCCATATTAGATTACCCCCACGTGATTAATGATTGATTGTGCAACATCATCCAACGCCACCACTTCATCAACAGCTCCGGCTTCATAGATTGCCTTTGGCATTCCATACACCACGGAGCTTGCTTCATCCTGAGCAATGACATGTACGGGCTTATGCTGTTCTAAGGATACAATTCCATTGGTTCCATCTGCTCCCATTCCTGTCAGAACCACGCATACCACTTCGTCATATCCACAGTTGCTGAGCGAGTCATACGTGATGTTGGCACAAGGCCTTAATCCACCTATGGCAGGCATATCGTTCAGAACAATCTTATGTGTTCCGTCCGTCTGTTTCTTTACCTCCATGTGTCTTCCACCCGGCGCAATGTATATCACACCCTTTTGAAGCTTATCCCCGTCCTTGGCCTCAACCACTTCAATCTCACTGATATCGTTCAACCGGTCTGCCATAGACTTTGTAAAGCCTGCAGGCATATGCTGTACCAGCACCATCGGAGCATTGAGATTTTTGGGAAGCTTTGGAATAACACTCTGTAAAGATTTCGGGCCTCCTGTAGAACATGCCAAAGCAACAATTCGATTATTCCCCTTGCCTACGCCGTGATTCTTCTTGGCGGCCTCTGTCCTCTTTGGAAGTGGGACAACAGGCTTAGGATTTAATCCCATGGTTTTCTTTAGCAATACGGCAGACAGCACCTCAAGAAGTTTCCTCTTAAATTGGTCACTCTTGGCATCGGCAAAAGTATTTGGTTTGGTAACAAAATCAACTGCTCCAAGCTCCATGGCCATAATGGTAACTTCCGCATCCTTGGTTGTAAGGGTGCTTACCATAATCACGGTAGCTTTGATGTTTTCTTTTTGCAACCGTTCCAAAAGCTCAAGTCCATCCATACGAGGCATATTGACATCTAAGACAACACCATCATAGGTCTTCTCTTTTAATCTCTCATAGGCCTCAAGACCATCCCGACAGAAATCTGTTGCTTGAAAATTACTATCTGAGTTAATTATATCACAGATAACCCTTCTCATAAGTGCAGAATCATCAACCACCAAAATATTTTTAGTACTCATTGCCCATTTTCTCTCTTTCTTTGACGTCTTTCTTCTTCAAAAACGTATCGAATGATATGTTCCCTAACACGGTTATCCTCTATCTGAAACTTCACTCGATTCACGAAGGTGTCATATTTGTCCTGTCTGCTGAAAGAATCGATTACCTCCCCAATGACAAGGAACTGTTTCAGCTGTCCCCCCATCGGAAGTGGAAAACACATTAAAAGCTTGGCTTCTTTTTCCAGTTTGATATCACCTGTAAATCGTATTCCACCACCACTTAAATCCGCGGCGACCCCCTGTCTTTCCCGAAGGGGATCCCCCTGTTCTTTTAAAAACTGATAGATATCCTCTACCTTTTCCATTGCAAGGTCTTCCGGTTGTAAAACGTAATAGTCCAAATTAAAGAATACATCCACCCGGAAAAATTCTCTTCTCTGTACCTTATAGATGTCTGTTTCAGGTGTGAGCAAAAGCATATAGAAGTTATCCTTTTTATAGCGCTCTTTAATCACTGCTCTGCATCCATACAGACTGGTCTTTACAAAGAATACCACATCCACTCGAATCCCCACAGGCAAAGGAATCAGCTTTCCCTTTTCCGTGGGAACCCCAACTTCTATGGTTCCATTGTCGAAAATATCTGTCACATCGCTGATAAATGTATGTACTTTTTCCCCTGTGGTTTTTGCCCTTAAAACTTGTTGAGAAAGCTGTAGCTCCACTCGATTTCCAGGGCTCAAAGGTTCCAAATTTATCATGTAAGTCTGTCTCCTAAAAACGTTTGTTAATGATATTGGATATCATCTGTGTAATCCCCCAACGAATTCGCACCTGCTCATTGGTTCCCTGAGCAAGATTTCTTGCCAGACAATCATACGCCTCTGTGGATGGAGCTTTGGGTGCATACAAGGAAACCGGCTTTTGCTGTCTCACTGCTCTCTCCAGCTGCTCATCCTGAGGAATCACCCCTATGAAGTCCAAATCTCCATGTAAAAACTGTGAAACCACAGAATTCAACTTATCAAACACACTCTGTCCCTCCTCCTGGGAGGTAACCTTATTGGCCAGGACATGAATCTTGGCACCCCCCTGCACAAAGCCCGGATTACGGTACAGAGCTTTCAGCAGCGAATAGGAATCGGTTAATGAGCTTGGCTCCGGCGTGGTCACTAAAAGTATCTCCGGGCTAGCCATAACAAATTCCAAAACCTGGTCCGAAATACCAGCTCCTGTATCTATAATAATAAAATCTGCTAGATTATTCAATTCACTTATGCATTTTGTCAGATAAATTATCTGATCTCGATAGAGATTATTCAGTCCAATTACCCCTGAGCCTCCTGAGATAAAGCCTATATCCAAAGGCCCCGGTGTAATAATTTCCCGAATATTTTTCCCTTTGTAAATCAGGTCATAGAGATTATATTGTGGAATTGCTCCAAACATAACCTCCACATTGGCAAGACCAAAGTCTGCATCAAATATAATAACCTTTTTGCCAATTTTAGAAAGGCTGATTGCCAAATTGACCGAGGTGTTGGATTTTCCTACACCACCTTTTCCACTGGTTACCGTAATGACTCTGGCGGTGCGCACCTGATTCTGATTATTCCGTTTTATGACATTGCGCAACTGCTCCGCCTGATCCATAACTATTTGCCTCCAAGTAGCTGTTTTACAATCTTTTGGGTATCAAACAACTCAATATCCTCCGGTACATTCTGTCCGTTGGTTACGTAGGACAATTCTGCTCCGGAATGCAGCTTAATATTCAAAAGATTGCCATAAGTAGTTGTCTCATCCAGCTTTGTAAAAATCAATTTGTAAGTTGAAATCTCCTTGTAAATATCTGAGATTTCAATCAAATCCTGATACTTTGTGGTTGCGCTAAGCACCAGATATACTTCCCTGTCATACTGGGGTTCAATCACATCCAACAGCTTTTTCATATCCTGACACTGGGATTCATTTTTGTGTGAAAAGCCTGCGGTGTCTAAAAAGATTAAATCATAATCCAAATAGCCTTGAATAGCACCATTCATCTCTTCCGGAGAATACACGATGCTCATTGGGGCATCCAGAATATTGGCATACACTCTAAGCTGCTCTGTGGCTGCGATTCGGTAGGTGTCCGCTGTAATAAACGCAATCTTTTTTCCCTGCTCTACCTTGCATTTTGATGCAATCTTAGCAATGGTAGTAGTCTTTCCAACACCCGTCGGTCCAAAAAAGCATACCAGCTTTGGCTTTTTGTTGCCTGTTGTAAGCTCGTGAGGCTGTCCAAACCGAAGAATCAATTTCTGGTATACATTAGAAAGAATGGTATCCAGGCTGTTTCCCGGTCGAAGAAATCTTTCGATCTCATCTAATATCTGATTCACATACTTTTCGTTAACTTCATTTTTGATTAAGGTGCTATAGAGAATCTTAACAAAATTCAGTTCATCGCTGCCCAGACCACCTTTTCCTTCCGGTGCACTCTTCTCTTCATTTCTTGTGAGAGAATTGGAAATCTGGTCCAGACGCTGCTCTAACTTCTCTTCACTCTGGATTTGATTTTGTTCCCTCTTGCCGGAACTCTTTTCTCCGATTCCAAGCTCCGATTTTGCCTGTCTGATCTCCTTTTGCAAAAGCTGTTGCACATTGAAGCTTGGAGTGGCATTTTCCTCTCTTTCCACTCTTTCATACTTTGGAATCTGTATTTTTTCATCTGCTGCAAGGCTGATAGATTCATGAAGCTTCTCCGGAGTTTTCAGTGCATTTACCGGATTTACAAACTCCTCCCTCTCTTCCTTCGCCGCAGTCACCTCATAGGTGGAGGCTTTAAAAATAGCAAAAAGTCCCTTTGGTTTTACCTCTTTCACATTCATGATTACGGTGTTCTCCCCAAACTCGTCTCTTGCGTTTTTTATTGCTTCCTCTTTTGTTTTTCCTTGAAACTTACTAATGGTCATTTTATGCTGTCACCATCCCTATTGATTGTAGTTCGACATTGGATTCAATCTCATTGTAAGACACCACAATAAGATCCGGTACATAGTCTTCTGTCATTTTCTTAAAGTACATACGTACAATTGGGGAAGTAATCACAATTGCCGGTTTCCCCATTCCTTCCATCTTTTCCACCTCTGCCTTAACAGAGTCGATAATAGCTCTGGTTCTATCAGGGTCCAAGGTCAGATAAGCCCCCTGTTCGGTCTGTTTTACCGAAGACATGATTTCCTGTTCTATCTTTGGATCTAGGGTAACGACACTGGTAGTCTCATTTCCCGGGAAATATTTGTTGGAAATCGCACGTTTTAGGCTTTGTCTTACATATTCCGTCAGCACGTCTGTATCACGAGTCGTCTGGGCATGATCTGCTAAAGTTTCAAATATCGTAAGAAGGTCTCGAATAGAAATACCTTCTGAGAGAAGATTCTGCAATACCTTCTGAACCTCTCCAAGTCCAAGCAGCTTTGGAATCAGCTCCTCCACCAGTACCGGGTTGCTCTCCTTTAGGTTGTTGACCAGATTCTGTACATCCTGCCTTGTGAGAAGCTCAGCAATATGGTTTCGAATGACCTCAGTCAAATGTGTCGCAATAATAGACGGCGGATCAACAACCGTATATCCAAGACTCTCTGCCCTCTCTCTCTGGCTTTCTGTAATCCAGATAGCCGGCAGATGGAAGGAAGGCTCAAAGGTAGGAATACCGGTAATCTCCTCCTCCACATATCCCGGATTCATGGCCATATAGTGATCAAACAAAATCTCGCCCTCTGTCACCTGAATTCCTTTAATCATAATAATATACTGGTTAGGATTCAACTGAATATTATCGCGCAGACGAATAATCGGAACCACGGTACCCATTTCAAGAGCAATCTGTCTGCGAATCATAACAACACGATCCAGGAGGTCTCCACCCTGGTTCACATCCGCAAGAGGAATAATACCATAGCCAAATTCCAGCTCGATTGGATCCACAGAAAGAAGGGAAACCACATTTTCCGGTTTTCGAATTTCCTCTGCCTCTTCTTCTGCCACCTGTGCTTCCTCAACAATAGATTCCTCTCCGATGGATTTGTCCATGGCTCTTCCCGTAAGCACAAATGCGGCTCCAAGACCGATAAATAACAGGGTGTTAAGCGGTGTAAAAGCCAGAATCATCAATACAACTCCGACAATGTACAATACCTTTGGAATTCCAAAAAGCTGGCGTACAAGCACGCCGCTGAAATCCGCTTCCGAAGAGCCCTTTGTAACCAAAATACCGGTTGCAAGTGAAATCAGAAGAGAAGGAATCTGGGAAACCAGTCCATCACCAATGGTAAGGATTCCATACTGCTGGATTGCACCGCCAAACTCTAACCCCTGGCGCATAACTCCCATGGCAGTTCCCCCCACCAGGTTGATCAGGGTGATGATAAGACCTGCAGTGGCATCTCCTTTTACATACTTGGTAGCACCATCCATGGAACCAAAGAAGCTTGCTTCCTTCTGGATCTTGGCACGCCGTTCCTTTGCCTCCTGATCCGTAATGGCACCGGTATTCAAATCCGCATCAATTGCCATCTGTTTACCAGGCATTGCGTCCAAGGTGAATCGAGCGGTAACCTCTGACACTCGTTCAGAACCTTTATTGATGACGATAAACTGAATCAACACCAGTACCACGAATACAATGGCACCGATAATCAAATCTCCTCCACCTACAAAAGAACCAAAAGTGGATACGACGTTTCCCGGATTTCCCGTTGTCAAAATCAGACGGGTGGAGGAAACGTTCAACGAGATACGGAAAATTGTTGTAAACAAAAGAAGGGTTGGAAAGAACGACATATCCAGTACTTCTTTTACAAAAAGAACATCAAATAAGATGATTAATGCAAAAGAAATATTGATTGCAAGCATGACATCCAAAAGTATGGATGGAATAGGAATGATAAAGAACAATACTGCAAATAACAGGTATGCTCCTACTCCAATGTCTGCTTTTTGAAAACTCATGGTTCCTTCCTCCTTTCTTCTATATTTTTTAGTTTTTTCTATTTCTTCTATCCTGCTTCCAGATATCTTCTACGTTTCTTCTTTTGCCGGCCTTCCACAAAGTCTTTTGGGGATGACGATAAGCCTTTACTGGCTGTAAATCATAGCAAGCACTTCTGCCACTGCCTGATACAGCTCCGGAGGGATTTCCTCTCCGATTTCCACATTGGCATAGAGTGTTCTTGCCAAAGGCTTGTTCTCCACAATTGGTACGTGATGTTCTTTTGCAACCTCTTTGATTTTCTGAGCAATGAAATCCTCACCTTTTGCAAGAACCACCGGGGCTGTATGACTCTCTGCATCATAACGAATGGCCACTGCGAAGTGGGTAGGGTTCGTGATGACAACGTCTGCTTTTGGTACATCCTGCATCATTCTTCTCTGGGAAGCCTCCTGCATTCTTCGACGCTGCTGTCCTTTAATCTGTGGATCTCCCTCTGTATTCTTGAACTCATCCTTAACCTCTTGCTTGGTCATCTTCATATCTTCATTAAACTTGTGCTTCTGATAAGCCCAATCGATAATTCCAACCAAAAGATAAATGATACTGATTTTCAAACCGGTATTGATAATGATATTACCAATTAATGCAATCGCTTGATTCAGCTCAAGCTCATAAAGGATAAACAGCTTATCCGCATCTCCCTTTATGGTGGTATACGCCACATATGTAATCAGCGAAATCTTTGCAATAGACAGCACAAGATTGAACAGTGATTCTTTTGACAGGATACGCTTAAAACCATTAATGGGATTAAACTTGTCAAGCTTGGGTTCCATTGGCTTTGTTGATATCTGCCACCCTACCTGAATAACAGAAATCAAAAATGTAATCACCACACCGAATAGAAAAAACGGAAGACATGCAATGAGATAGTCCAGTATCATCTGTAGGAACATACCATGAACCGCCACGCTGGACAAAGATTCCCTGTTAATCTCCAAAAAACTGGGAATCTGTGTATATACCTGACGGAAACTAAGAATCAGTCGATTTCCCACAAACGAGACAAATATCTTCAAAACCAGAAAAAGGACGATAAGGTCAAAGGCTGCAGTAAGCTCCTTGCTCTTTGCTACCTTTCCCTCTTCTCTGGCATCCTTCAATTTCTTCTGAGTAGCCGGTTCGGTCTTATCCGCTCCGTCCCCCTCAGCGAAGAACTGAAGATTATAACGCAATATCAAGTTGTCCGCTTCATACTCAGTGCATACTTTCAATGACAAGGGTCACCATATCCTTCATTTCATTTTCTATAAAGCTTGACACACTTGGAAGTAAAAAAACAGTAAGTAGCATCACTGCCATACCAACCAAGACCTTCATCTGCATACCAACCGCAAACATATTCATCTGCGGTGCCACCTTTGCCATAATGCCCAAAACACAGTTCAGTATCATGATACAGGCAAAAAACGGAAGATAAATACGAAAACCGATGGTCATCATATCCCCCATGTATCGGGTCATTACACGAAGTAAATTATCCCACTGAAACTCTACTCCTCCTACCGGAATCAGCCGGAAGGAATCCGCCGCCGCTCGAAGGACATAGGTATGCATCCCTGAAACCATAAGCAACAATAATACCAGATACTGATACAGGTTTCCTGAGATGGTAACCTGAGAGTTTAAATCAGCGTTAAACTCTGTAGCCATGGAAAGGCCAATATCCATATCCACAATATTACCTGCAAATAAAACAATGGAACTACAGATGTTTGCAGAAAAACCAATAAGCAGACCTGTAATTCCCTCTTTCATGACTAACACTGCAAAACCAATGACACTGGAATATGCCAATGGTGAATAACCAAGCACGCCATATAGCATAATAGAAACAAAGCATGCAAGGCCGATTTTAAACTGATTGGGAATTCCTCTCTGACTGAAGAATGGTGCTGCAAAGAGGAATGTGGAAATA
This sequence comes from Agathobacter sp., assembly GCA_022767075.1. Taxonomy (GTDB): domain Bacteria; phylum Bacillota; class Clostridia; order Lachnospirales; family Lachnospiraceae; genus Roseburia. The sequence continues at coordinate 60,360 of JALEPP010000050.1, forward strand.
CGCACTAAAATCAGCAGGAAATATTCAAAATGTTCCAAAGAAAACGTGATATTTACCATAGATTATCCCAAACTCAAATAATATCCAAAATTCGACCAAAGATTGGTCATAAGACCAGTCATCTTGTCAAGCATCCAGGAACCAAAAATTATGATTCCAAGAAATACTCCAATAATTTTAGGAACAAAGGTTAAGGTCTGTTCCTGTATAGAGGTAACGGTCTGAAAGATACTAACCAGCAGACCGATAATCAACGAAATCAAAAGCAAAGGAGCCGATACAATGATGATGGTATAAATGGTATCCCTTGCAATATCCAGTACAACACCTTGCGAAATCATAGCATCCTCCTTTACATAAATGTCTCAACCAGGCCCTTAATCACCAGGCCCCATCCATCTGCCAGTACAAACAACAAAATCTTAAACGGCAGGGAAATGGTCGTAGGCGGCAGCATCATCATACCCATAGACATCAGCACCGATGCCACAACCATGTCAATTACAATAAACGGAATATAGATTAGAAAACCGATGATAAAAGCCGTGCGAAGCTCGCTGAGCATAAATGCCGGAACTAATGTGGTAAACGGCACCTCATCATAGCTCTCGTACTCCTCTCCGGAGATATCAACAAAAATCTTTAAGTCCTTGGTCTGGGTCTCCCCATACATAAAATCTCTGAGGGGCTTTTCCGCCTCTGCCAACGCCTCGGTCTGGGTAATTGTGCCCGCATCCAAAGGCTTGATTGCCTTTTCATTAATCTCTGTGAAGGTAGGCCACATAATAAAACAGGTAAGGATTAGCGCAAGTCCGATTAACACCTGGTTGGGTGGCGCAGTCTGTGTACCTATTGCTGTCCTCACAAAGTGAAGAACGATTATAATTCGTGTGTAGGATGTCAACATAATCAGCAAGGTTGGTGCCAATGCAATAATGGTTAAGGTCAACATCATACGAATTGGAGTAGACAAAGAACCTGAATTGTTGGTGTAGGTAAGTGCAAGACCATCTGTCTGATTAGAGGTGGTATCCTCCGGGGTATCCGGTCCGCGATGAATATCATTGATATCCTCAGAACCGATAGATGCCGCATATGCAGTTGTCTGCCCGGTCATAGAAAAACCGAAGGAAAACAGGAGCACTGCCAAGGCAAATATCACAGAGCCAAGGCAATACCGTTTTTTCCACTTACTCAAATGCTTCATAATTATTCCTTCTTATCCGAATTGTTTCCAAGCTTCTCTTTTGTCCTTTGAAGTAATTGTTGAAAGCTTTCTGTGTGTCCAAAGGCATCCTCTGTCACACAGTTTGGAAGCTCTTCCTTGGTAATCTTGGAGATAAGATGAACCTCATCCTTCCCTACCGATACCACTAGATAGATTTCTCCCAGAGCAACAAGACTTAAGTATTTGCCATTGCCGATAGAGATAGTCTCTATAACCTGCATGTTATTTCCCGCGTTCTTAGACTTTTGAAAATTGGCCATGTATCTTGTTGCCAGCCAGGTAATCACAAGAACGAAAAGGAAAATCAATAATACTCCAAGGAGCTCCAAGAAACTCTCAGTAGACGAACTCATCAACAGCATAGGCTTATCCAATTACTTTTCTAACCGCTTCCAATACGCGGTCCGGCTGGAATGGTTTTACAATAAAATCCTTGGCTCCGGACTGAATAGCCTCGATAACCATCGCCTGCTGTCCCATAGCGGAGCACATAATAACATTGGCATTTCCATCATTTGCACGGATTTTCTTTAGTGCCTGGATTCCATCCATCTCCGGCATAGTGATATCCATAAGTACCAAATCCGGCTGTAATTCACTGTATTTTTCTACAGCAATGGCGCCATTCTCGGCTTCACCGGCTATCTCATATCCATTTTTCGTGAGGATATCCTTAATCATCATTCTCATAAATGCCGCATCGTCACATATTAATACTCTTTTTCCCATTGTTCTCTCCTAATTGATTCTTCTCATATTTCTTTTTATTCTTTTATACTGATTTTCCGTTATTGATGATCTCTGTAATACGAACACCAAAGCTTTCCTCAATGACTACTACTTCTCCCTTAGCCACATACTTGCCATTTACCAACACATCGATTGGCTCACCGGCGATTTTATCAAGCTCAATAATCTTTCCAGGTCCAAAATCCAAAATATCGGAAATGGATTTCTTGGTTTTGCCAAGCTCAACGGTAACCTCAAGAGGTACATCCATAATCAAATCAATGTTTTCAGGCTGATAAGCATTGAGCGGAGTTCCCGTAAAATTCGTAAACTGTGCCTGCTGTACATTGACCGGCTGCCCCATCATTGGCTGCCCCATCATTGGCTGCCCCATCATCGGCTGGCCCATCATTGGCTGGCCCATCATTGGCTGGCCCATCATTGGCTGGCCCATCATTGGCTGGCCCATCATCGGTTGCCCCATCATTGGCTGCCCCATGCCTGCATCCATAGTCCCCGTCGGGGTTGCCATCTGTGGCTCCATCTGAGGCTGTGGGGCCGGCTGCGGTGCGGAGGCTGAAGTCTGATCTGTCTCTATCTCCATATTCTGGGATACACCCTGACACATCTCTTTTGCAAAAGAGAATGGATACAGCTGCATAATCTCACTGTCCACCAAATCTCCGATCTCCATCTTGAAGGAAATCTTTACAAATGGCTTTGTCAGGAACTGATCAATGGAGCTCTCATCAAAATCCTCCTGCAAATCAACCAAATCGGAAATTGGCGGGCTGATATCAATCATACGATTCAGCATAGATGAAAGGGACGTGGCACTGGAACCCATCATCTGGTTCATGGCTTCACTGATCGCACTCAAATGCAATTCTCCAAGCTCCCCATCCGTGTTGGTTCCATCTCCACCCATCATCAAATCGGTGATAACCTTAACATCATGTTCTTTTAAAACCAAGAGGTTACTGCCATCCAAACCAACCGTGTACGCAATTCGAATAAACACGCACGGTTTCTCGTAGGAATGAACAATCTCATTCCAGGTACACGAAGATACAACCGGTGTTGAAATCTCTACCTTTCTGTTAACCAGAGAAAACAGCGTGGTTGCTGCAGTTCCCATACTGATATTGGCAATCTCGCCAATGGCATCCTTTTCATCGTCAGTAAGGTATTCATCGGAAGTGCCTGCTGACTGACCCGGGTCATTTAACAAAGCATTGATTTCTTCCTGTGATAATACTCCATCCATATAATGCCTACTCCTCCCTAATCACTGATGTGACTCTTACTGCATATTGCTCTCCCGATGCACCGGGCAAAGCTTTAAATTTCTGAATATTTCCTACAAAAATGTCTAATTCCTCATCAACCTTTCGGTTCAACCGAATGATGTCTCCTATCTGAAGTCCCATAAAATCATTTACGGAGATACTGCTCTTTCCAAGAACAGCCTTTACCGGGACCTCTGCCCGATTAATCAGAGATTCTATCATTTCTGAATAATCCGTCGCATCCTGTTCTGCCATATTGGAAAACCAGTATTTGGTATTTAACTTATCCATGACATCCTCAAGGGTGATGTAAGGAAGACAGATGTTCATCATTCCATCCACATCTCCCACCTTAACATTTAAGGTGACAATGGCAATCATCTCACTTGGAGAAATAATCTGGGCATACTGGGAATTGGTCTCAATTCGTTCCAAATGGGGTTGTATCTCCACAACATTTTCCCAGGGTTCCACCAACAAATTCATACAGACCACTATGATTCGTTCTATAATCAAAAGCTCAATCTCTGAAAATTCTCTTGTCTTATCCAGAGCCTCTCCGCGACCTCCAAGCATGCGGTCTACCATGGCATACCCAAGGTTTGAAGCGATTTCTAAAATGATATTGCCCTGAAGAGGGGCAAAATTGATAATTCCAAGAAAAACCGGATTGGACAATGCATTGGAAAACTCGGAATAAGTAACCGCCTCCGAGTTCAGAACCTCTACCGAAACCGCCTTGCGCAGATACACCGGAAGGTTCGTGGATAACAAACGTCCATAATGTTCAAAAATAATCTCTAAGGTACGCAAATGTTCCTTAGAAAACTTGGAAGGACGGGCAAAATCGTAATCCTTAACCTGCTTCTCAGAACTCTCTTTAATTTCATCTACATCCAATTCACCACTGGTCAAAGCCTGTAGCAAACTGTCTATTTCGTTTTGGGATAGTACGTCACCCATTTACCTTCTCACCACCTGTTGCCAAAAATTTCTTTTAGAGCCAATTGTTACTGAGTCATAACAGATGTAAACATAACATCAATAATAAAATCAGCGCCAAAATATCCCTGAAGCTGTGAAAGGATTTCACTCTTTACCGCGGCCTGGTCAGCTTTGAACTCAGACATTGTCTTGCTACTGATAATGGTATTAATCTCATCTGTGATAATCGACTGCTTTTTCGATAATCCCTGGTTCGTGATCATCTCTTTGTAGTTCTCACTCTTGTTGTTCACCATAAGAGTCACCTTAATCACACAATAATGATCCTCTTTTGAACCGTCATTCTTAAAAATGATGTTCATTGCTTCGCCACCATTTACCGCGTATTCTTCCTGCTGATCAATCGGATATGAAGAACCACTTCCTGCACCGCTCTGCAAATCAAGCTTGATTGCAGCCGCAATATCATCAATCAGTGCATTTGCTTTTTTTGTCTCCGGCAGCACTGCAAACATTAAGATTGCTGTTAGAACAAAGTTTGCAACACACAGTGCCAGAATAATCACGGAAATCAAATTTTTCTTCATAGCATACTCCTTATTTCAAATTTGAATTGAAAGAATTGTAAATACGAATCTCTACGCGACGGTTTCTAGCTCGTCCTTCTGCGGTAGAGTTGTCCGCAATGGGTTCATACTCACCTCTTCCGGAATATTTCACATATGCCGGATTCAGTTCCGGGTCTGCAGCCTTAATATAATTAGCCACATGTAAAGCACGGAACATGGAAAGCACATCATTGTTCTCATACTTTGCCGTATGAAGCTGTACATTGTCCGTATGACCCTCTATCTCGATGATATTGTTTTTGTACTTTCCTACAATGGCTGCAATTTTATCCACGATCGGATAGGCTTCTGTACGTATCTCCGCCGATGCGTTGTCGAACAAAATTGCGCCGCTCAAATTGAGCATTACATATTCGTTATTGAAATCCACCTCGACCTGGTTGGCAATTCCCATTCCCTCCAGTTCTTTTTGAATCTCCTGAGCCATCTGTTCTGATTCAGACAACTCCTTTTCCTCGTAGATTTCTTCTATCGTCTTGGTCCCTTCCAGCTTATCATCATCCTCTTTACTTGCAGAGTTGGTCATCTCTTTGTAGTAAGAGTCCAAAAACTCAAGCTGCCTTACACCTGCTGATATCAGCTGTCCATCTCCGATGCTGGAGCTTCCGGAAGGCATAATGCTTACGGTACTCTGAAGAGAAGCGATTACTTCCTGGAATTTCTCCGCGTCAACCGTTGACATTGAGAAAAGCAAAACGAAGAAGCAAAGGAGAAGGTTCATCAAGTCCGAGAAGGTGGCCATCCAAGCCGGCGACCCCTTTGGTGGATCCTCTTGTCTTTTCTTTGCCACTATTCCTCACCTCCGGCGTTATCCGCGTTCAGATTCTCCCTTGAATTAGGTGACAGGAAGGATTTTAATTTTTCCTCGATCACTCGAGGGTTCTCCCCTGCTTGAATCGACAACAATCCTTCAATCGTAATCGTTCTAAGAGTAATCTCTCTGGCATGATTCTTTGACAGCTTCGCCGCTGTAGGGGAAGCCAGCCAGTTTGCAATCAGAGAACCGTACAGGGTCGTAACCAACGCAACGGACATCGATGGTCCGATCGAGTTTGGATCCGACATGTTCTGTAACATGTTAATCAGACCAATCAGGGTACCAATCATACCCCAGGCAGGCCCCATCTCAGCCCATTTTTCCCATACTGCAATTACGGTTTTGTGACGTTCCTCCAGACACATAAGGTCTGTCTCCAGAATTCCTCTTACCAAATCCGGATCCGTTCCGTCAACAACCAGCATAACACCCTTTTTCAAGAATTGGTCTTCAATGCCGTTGGCTGCCTCCTCCAATGCCAAAAGGCCTTCCTTTCTGGCGATATTGGACAGGTCAATAATTGTATGAATCACCTCACCCGGATCCTTGTTTTCATCCTTGATGGTGAGACTGATTGCCTTTAGGGCGTTAATAAAATCCTGAAGTTTATTACTGGTCAGGGTGGCACCGATGGATCCACCAATTGTAATCAAAATTGATGCCGGGTCAATAAAGTACTTAAATGCCCCAGTGCCTCCGGAAGAAATAATACCGAAGACAACCATTGCTACACCGATAACCAATCCAAGCAGAGTCGCTATATCCACTGTTTACACCTACCTGATCTCATATTTTTATGTTTCTTGCTATGCTTTCAGGACAAAATGACATAAAACGACCCATTTCGCCCTTTTAATAAGATTGTACTAGACTTTAGGGTAATTGTCTACTGACTTTCCCTTGAAAACCTAAAAAAATTGTGGAGTTCCCACAAAGAACTCCACAATATCTTGTATTATTGTAATAATTATCGTTTCCAATTAATTAACTCTTCCAGAAGTGTATCCGATGTGGTGATGTCTCTTGAGTTTGCC
>JALEPP010000150.1 GCA_022767075.1 Agathobacter sp.
GGCAGCGCGTCCTTCCTCGGTGCATTTGTACACACCGGCATCTTTTAATACCTGTTCAAACACAAGACCAATTTCCTCATGGAGAATATCCATTACATTTTCCGCGGTAATCTCCTTATATTTTGGAAGGAAGCTCTCTGCCCATGCAGCATGACTCTTTAATGTCTCTGTACTGTAGAGATCCTTCTTATATACAAGTGCATCTGCCAGCTCAGCCATCTCATCCTTTAATCTGGCCGGAAGAACGGCAAGACCCATTACCTCGATAAGGCCGATATTTTCCTTTTTGATATGATGTAAGGAAGCATGTGGATGATATACCCCCAGTGGATGCTCCTCCGTTGTGATATTGTTGCGAAGCACAAGATCCAGCTCGAAGTCTTCTCCACGTCTTCTTGCAATTGGTGTGATGGTATTGTGTGGCTCTCCATCTGTCTCAGCATAGATAAACGCCTCTTCATCGGTGTAGCCTCTCCAGGCAATTAATATCTTATCTGCAAGCTCAATCAGTCGATCCTTATCTGCTGCAGTAAGGCGAATCACGGACATTGGCCATTTTACAATACCGGCTTTTACATCTTCAAAGCCCTTGAAGGAAACCTCTTTCTCAATTGGAGCTTTTGCCATGGCGAAGGTGTAGTGTCCACCCTGAAAATGATCATGGCTTAGGATGGATCCCCCTACAATCGGAAGATCTGCATTGGAGCCCACGAAGTAATGAGGGAACTGTGCTACAAAGTCAAGAAGCTTTCCAAAGGTTGCTCTCTCGATTTTCATTGGAGTATGCTCTGCATTAAAAACGATGCAGTGCTCATTGTAATACACATATGGAGAGTACTGGAAGAACCAATCACTGTTATTGATGGTAACAGGAATGATTCTGTGGTTCTGTCTTGCAGGATGGTTTACTCTGCCCATATAACCTTCGTTGGTTGAGCAAAGCAGGCATTTTGGATAGGCATTCTGCTTTGCATTCTTAGCTGCTGCAATGGCTTTTGGATCCTTCTCCGGTTTTGAAAGGTTGATGGTGATATCCAAGGTTCCAAATTCCGTATCCGTAGTCCATTTTTGATCCTTTTTGATACGCTGTCTGCGAATATAGTTGCTGTCACAGCTCAATTTGTAGTAGTAATCCGTTGCGGCCAGAGAAGACACATTCTCATAGAGGTCCTTGAACCTTGCGCGAACCTCACTCGGTCTTGGCATCAGCTTGCCCATAATCTTGGTATCAAATAAGTCTTTATAGACAATGCTATTCTCCTGCATGATTCCATTCTCATAGGCGTAAGTCATCATATCCTCAAGAATGGTCTCAAGAGAAGCTTCTGCGGTCTCCTGTGTCATTGGCTCTTTTTGGGAAAAAGCCTCAAAGTAGGAATCCTCCATATCGTCCAGTTCAAAAAGCTCCATCAACTGATTGATCACAAAGGTGCGGTCTGATTCTTCCATTAATCCTGTTACTACACCGTATTCTGCTAATTCTAAAATTCTATCCTGAATCATCATGTACTCCCTTTTTCCACTATACAATCTTTTCTTTCCTAGGTCTCATTGTTTTCAAAGCTTATTTTCATTCAGGCAACTTTGCCCCCATGATCATTATGCAAGCTTTTCCGGTCCGTTTCCGATAGATACTACGTAGAACTCTGGGGTTTTTCCAACCTTCTCTTGATATACCCTTGTAAGTGTCTCTTTGAAGTTCTCTACCGCTTCATCTTTTACAAGGCTTACGGTACAGCCTCCAAATCCGCCACCGGTAATGCGGGATCCGATTACCCCAGGCACCTCCCATGCTGTTTCAGCTAGGATATCACACTCCTCACAGGAGGTCTCGTAATCATCTCTTAATGACACATGGCTGGCATTCATGAGCTTACCAAAGGTCTCAAGATCATTTGCCTCTAAGGCAGCAACTGCCTTGATGGTTCTCTGGTTCTCGTATACTGCATGTTTTCCTCTGGCTCTTGCCACAGGATCTGTAATCGCGTCCTTGTGTGCCTCAAACTGTTCTTCTGTCAGGTCTCCGAGAGTCTTGATATCTACAACCTTCTGAAGATCGACTAACGCCTGATGACTCTCGTTTCTTCGGTCGTTGTATGCGGAAGTAACGAGACTGTGCTTCACCAGACTGTTTGTTACAACGATTTTTGCTCCATCCAATTGAATTGGTGCATAGGTATAAGAAAGATCTGCTGTATCAAGGAAGATTGCATGGTCTGCTTTTCCCATGGCTGACGCAAACTGATCCATAATTCCGCAGTTGCATCCGTTGAAATTGTTCTCTGAATACTGACCAATCTTTGCCAGATCAACATTGGTCACATCGAATCCGTACTGTTCCTTTAACATGTATCCGGTCACTACCTCCAGAGAAGCCGATGATGATAGTCCGGATCCATTTGGAATATTTCCATACAGTGCAATATCAAGCCCTGTATCGCATTTCATTCCTCTTCCGTCAAATGCCCAGATCACTCCCTTTGGATAGTTGGTCCACTCACCGTTGTCTTTTGGGGTAAGATTGTCAAGAGAGTCTTCGATTACTCCAAGACCTTCAAAGTTCATAGAGTAAAAACGAAGCTTGCGGTCTGATCTTTTTCTGACTGCCATGTAGGTTCCGATAGTTAAAGCGCATGGAAATACATGTCCGCCGTTATAGTCTGTATGCTCCCCAATAAGGTTAACACGTCCAGGTGCAAAATAGACACTGACAGGTCCCTCTGCTCCATAGAGCTCATTGAATTTTTCAATTAATTGTTCTACAATCTGTTTTTCCTGCATGGTTCTTCTCCTTCAACATTTTTGCTAGCTTCATTATATATTGATTTCCCTAAGTTTCAATAACCACTGACGATATTGCAACAAATCCAAAGGATATATGCAACATAATTACATATTGCTTTGGCTCTATTTTTCAAAATCGCGAATTACCTCCAGAGCCGGCAACACGTTTCCGTCATAATCAAACAAGGCCTGATTCGCCCATTCGTTACCGCATGGTCCCGGATCATTCATGTACTTCAGGGATGCAGGTGTGGCCCATCCGGAACCCGGAACCGGAATCCATGCCGGTTCCCACCAGAAGAAGCCTTTTCCATGATTGCCGGTCACCTTTCCTACACGATTTAAGAAGTCCTCTGTAAAATCCTTCTGTCCCTGTATGGTCATTGGATAGTCGATTTTTTCTACTAAGGATGGCTTTGTTGCATAGCCCTTTCGCTCCTCATCAGAAAGCTTCTCGTATTGCTGATAGCTCTCCATGGTAAAGCCCATAGAGACCTCGGCTACAATCAAGTCCTTTCCGTATCGTTCTGCAATGTCATTCATGTTGTACTCCAGCATATCTAACGAGCCATGCCAGAATGGATAGTAGGAAAGGCCAATATAATCAAAATCCCCGCCTCGTTGAGTGAAGTTATCAAACCACTCTCTGTATAGTGCATTGTTACCACCATTATCCAAATGAATCATCAGTGGAATCTTAGAATCAATCTCTCTGCAGGCCTTTAGCCCAGCGCTAACCAGTCGGTAGATGTTGTCATAGTTCGGGACTCTTCCCTCCGGCCATAACAATCCATTGGACAATTCATTCCCCACCTGAATCATGGTCACGTTAACACCTTCATCCAGAATCTTTTCCAGGCTCTCTTTTGTAAAATCGTAAACTGCCTTTTCAAGCTCCTCCATGCCAAAGTCTTTCCATGCCTTTGGTTTGATCTGTTTTCCCGGATCTGCCCAGAAGTCACTGTAATGGAAGTTCAGGAGAACACCAAAGCCAGCCTCGGTCACTTTTTTCCCTATAGCAATTGTCTCTGAAAGGTCATTGTTTCCTGCTCCGTACCATTCTCCGCTCTCAGATTTTGGATCATTCCAAAGACGAAGTCTTATGGTATCCACATCATAATCCTTCATGATGGCAAGAATATCCCTCTCCTGTCCCTTATCATAATATCTGGCACCACAGCGTTCCAGCTCCAGCAACGTAGAAAGGTCCATACCTTTAACAAATTTTTTCATGGTTTCTCTCCTTATCCTTTTAATCTTCAAGAAGCAACTGAACATGCTTTTGGCATAAACAGTTGCTTCTTCGGTTCTGATAACTCTATTGTACTTTATATTCCTCTAAAACAAAATGTAAATTTAACCTTTTTTGAGGCATCTATGCGATATTCCGGATGGGTGAGAGCTCCCCAGCTGTCATCTCCCGCAATTCCCATCTGATTGAGGGCTACACGAACCACAGTATAGTGTACCTTAGGAAGTTCATAGTGATGTGCCGCATTTTCCAATTCATGAGGCGTGTATGGAAGCGCTGAGAAGGACATCTCGTCTCCAAAAAACAGCATTCCTCTTCCCTTTTTATTGGTGACTTTAGCATAGCGCACATCACACTTATTTCCGGATTCCTGCGGAACCAGATATTCGGCAACATTCTCCTTAACCTGATTCTCATAGATTCCAAGCTTACCACCATGCTTGCGATCCCAATAAGTCTCCTCCGGTCCAAGTCCATACCAGGTGACATGATCATAATCTGCATCCAGTTTGAACAGCATTCCAAACTCCGGCATCTCACAGAGACCTTCCACCGGATCGTAGGTGAGACTTGTCTCAATGGTTCCATCTCCAAATACACGGTATCGAACCTGGCAGGAGCTAGCCGGTGTGGTTGGCATGAAGTAAGTGTATGTCACATCAATGTGACCCTCTGCTTCCTCCACCTTTGGTGAGGTATCCGCAAATCTCTGATTTTGCCGTGTGGTCACATACATGCTTGCTATTTTCCACTGTGCATAGCGCTGTGGCATCATATTACCGCAATCATTATTGGTCGGACATCTCCAGAAATTAGGAAGAGGGATGGTATTTGGAAGCATCTCCACTCCTCCATATACATAAGAAACCAGTCCCAGATTCATCCTTGAGAACAATGCCTTAAAGTTCTCTCCACGCACAAGGACATTTCCGTTTCCGATGACAAGCTGCAGAGGAAGGTTACAGCTATATGGCTGAACCTCCTTCTTGTCTACTCTTTGTCCAAATGCAACCTCATGGCCGGCAGCTGCCCAGATACGATCCTCTCTTAATACAAAGGATACCGTAATGGTGTATTCCTTCGTGGCGTCGTCCATGGCATCACAAATACTCTGTGGGATTTCAAAAGATTCCTTAGAAAGCGGAGCAACCGCGACGCATTTCTTTACTCTCTTAACCTCTTTTCCGTCTGCAGATAGAATCACATAGGCATCTAACGAATCTGTAGATAAAAACAGGTTCTTGTTCTCAACCGTAAAACGGTTTTCCTCAGGGAATGTGATAGCGATGTTCTGGTAATTGAATTTCACCTCCTGCATTTTCGGAGATGGTTTTCTTTCGCCACCGTAGACAATACCATTGCCGCTGAAATCACCATCCGTAGGTCTGTCCCCAAAATCACCGCCATAGGTTAAGAACCATTTTCCGTAGCGATCCTTTTTGTAAATGGACTGATCCACATAGTCCCAGATAAATCCACCCTGGTATCGTGGCTCGGTATCCGTCAAATCCGTATACTTATGCATTGCACCGCAGGAGTTTCCCATAGCATGGGTGTACTCACAGCAGATAAATGGCTTATCGGTATGCTCCTTCAAAAATTCCTTGATGGACTCCACAGAAGGATACATCTGACTTTCCATATCACTGGTGTCATTGTATCTGCGATCATGAATTACCCCCTCGTAGTGAACCAGGCGATGTGGATCCAGCTTTCTAAACAACTGGCTCATCTCAAAGATCACTTTTCCACCATAGGATTCATTTCCCACGGACCACATTAAAATGGCCGGGTGATTCTTATCTCTCTGATAGCAGGAATTGATACGGTCAAGCATCATTCCCATCCACTCATCCTTATCCTTTGGAACAATGAAATCTTCACCCACATAGCCTTTATCGAAGGCCTCCCAGGTTCCATGACTTTCAAGGTTATTCTCCGCAATCATATAGAGACCGTAGATATCGCATAACTCGTACAGTGGAGAATCATCCGGATAATGGCTGGTACGAATGGCATTGATATTGTTCTGCTTCATGGTAACAATATCGGTAATCAGCTCCTGTCTATTTGGAACACGTCCAAACACAGAGCTAAACTCATGACGGTTTACCCCCTTAAATACAATGCGCTTTCCATTCAAAAGCATGATTCCATCCACCATCTCAAATCGTCGGAATCCTACATACTGTCTGATAAACTCAAGCTGCGTCTGTCTCTCATCCAAGACAGAGATTTCCATCCGATACAGGTTTGGAATTTCTGCACTCCAGAGCAATGGTTTATCCACAGACAGCTGTCCGCAGGTCACCCCGGCTTCTCCATCCATAGGAAGGGTCATGGTTGCTACAGGCTCTCCTTTTCCCACTTCATCGCTATAGTTCTTCACAGAGAGATCCCCAAGCTCATAAATGGAGATTGCAACAATCCCCGTTCCTCTGGTCTTTAACTCCAGCGAAACCGTTCCCTGGGTAAAGTCGTCATTCAATGTAGGCACAACAGATACGTCTTCCACATGCACCTTTGGAATTCCATAAAGATATACATCTCTGTAGATTCCTGAGAAACGATAAAAGTCCTGATCCTCACACCAGCTGCTTGCAGTCCATTTGAACACCTGTACTGCAAGCTTATTTTCCCCTTCTTTCAAATAAGGGGTCAGATCAAAATCTGCCGGATCAAATGAGTTCTCACTGTATCCCACATAACTTCCATTGAGCCAAAGTGCAAAGCCACTCTCTACCCCTTGGAAGGAAATAGCAATATCCATTCCTCTTAAATGTTCCGGAATCGTAAAATATTTTACATAGCAGCCTACCGGATTGAACACCTGAGGAATCTCCCCCGGCTGAATAAACTCATCTGCTTCCCATGGATAAGTGGTATTTGTGTAAATTGGCACCCCATACCCCTCCATCTGAATATGGGCCGGAACTCTGATCTCATCCCAGTTCTTGCAACAGTAATCCGCTTTTTCAAACCCCTTTGGTGCTGACTCATAATTCTTTCCGTAAGCAAATTTCCAAAGTCCGTTTAGGTCTACACGATATCTGCTTCTTCCCTGTCTTTCCTCTTTTTCATTTCCGTAGCAAATATGGTCAGAATGTGCTGCCATGCGATTCTGCTGAAATATCTGGGGATTTTTTACAATTTCGTAATCAAATTCTTTCATGTCGGTCTCCTTACCCTAAAAAAGCTGTCATTTCCAAATCTATGCTTGGAGGATGACAGCTTTTCAAAAATCTTATTTTACAGCTCCTGTAATACCTTCAGCAAACTGTTTCTGTAAGACGAAGAATACAATCATGGTAGGAACTGAGCAGAACAGTACGCCCATCATCAACATACCGTAGTCTACGGTATATCCACCTGCCAGGTTTGCAATCAGCATCGGCATAGTTACGGCTTCCGGTTTGTTTAATACAACCTTTGGCCACATATATGAATTCCATGCATTCATAAATGTGATAACTGCTGCTGCAGCGTAGGTTGATCTCTGTACCGGCATATACATTTTGAAGAAAATGCCAAACTCACTAAGTCCGTCAATTCTCGCTGCCTCCATGATATCTACAGGGAAGTTACGGGAGTTTTGTCGGAACATCATAATCAAAAATGGGGTTGAGATTGCCGGAAGCATAAATCCCCATACGGTATTGGTCAGGTGCATCTTTGATATCATTTTTGAGATGTAACGTCATATCTGCAAAGCTTCCTTTTCACTGATTATCCTCTTATCAAGGTTTTTGGTCATTTTGCACATATGAAATTGTTTTCATCTCGATTACATAGTCATTATAACGAAGGCATTTCTCTCCATGCACACAGATACAACACAAAAAAGCGCATATTCGACCGAAAATTTTCAAAAAAATCCGATTGAATATGCGCCTTATAGGGCTTATTTACGTGTTTTTGCTAAGTTTTAGCGAATATTTACCATCCCTTTAGTGCAGATATACGGAAATTCAACAATTTATGTGCATAATTCTCCGGATTAATCTTCCACTGGTAAGGGGAGGTACCCACAAATTTGCGGAAATTACGATTAAAGGTAGATGGCGTGGTAAATCCGCACTTTATGGCAACATGCTCCATGGAGATATTGGATTTCTTCATAAGCTCGCAGGCCTTCTGCACACGAATCAGATTGACATACTCCATCGGCGGCATATTGATATACTCCTCAAACACCCTTCTGAAATGTGTCTCACTCATGTTACACAGTTCCGCCAATTGACTTGCTTTCATTGGTTCCTGATAGTTTTTATTGATATAGTCCAAAGCAGAAGCTATCTGAGCCATATTGGTGCCCTTTACAGCCTCGTCCTGCCCTTCCCTGATGGAAGAGTCATTTCTGAGAAGCTCTATGACAATCTGCTGAACCAACAGACTGATGGTCCTTTGTGCATAGAGTCTGTGAGCCTTTGTTTCCTCGATGATGGCATCAATAATTCTCGCAAGAAAAGGCTTCTCCTGGGCGCTGGTAATGAGCGCTCCCTTGGACAGGCTTTCCATGGCTTCATTCTGAAAAGCCACATTTCCCGGAAACATAGTCTCAATCATACCTCTTAGATCAATGAATACATACTCCCAGAAATTCGTCCCCCCTCCATCGCTTATGGTAATATGCGGGAAGTTTTCCGGAATCACAGTAATGCTATTGGTCTGATATCTGTGAGTCTCCTCATCCAACACCATGTCTCCTGCACCCTCTCTACAGATTCCAATTTCAAGAAGATTATGAAAATGAAGGTTCGTCTCATCATGTCCGTACGGTCGAATCCAGCTATCACCACAAAGCACAAGGGCAGATTCCCCTTGGGGCAGCTCATAAAAACGAAACTCCACCGTCTCTTTCTTTTTCTTTGCCATAGAGTATCCCCCTTCCCTTTTCCTAATTCTTAGTCAAAATCAAACTTGTCAAAACGAGTGTACATGTCACCATAGCGCTCCCGCACCTTCTCGTTCCACTCTAAGATTTTCTTCTCATCTCCACGGAATTGGCAGCGAATACAACTGTAAATTCCTGTGTCCTTATCTAAAAACATATCAATATCCAAATCTCTCATAAAACAAGATGGACATCTGTAATTTAATTTGCCTTTTCCAAGTTGAGCCATGTTGCATATACCTCCTTGTCTGAAATCTGTTTCTTGTATCCAAGCTTAAACATTGGTGAGAATGCATATCCCTCCTCAATGTATCCCTCTGCTTCCGCTGAAGAAGTCATAGAAACCTTTGTCTGAATTGCTGGAATCGTTGCACTAACCTCGGTTGCACCAACTGCCTTCTCATCTCTGCACTTGTATGCATAGTCGATGGTCTTTCTCTCCTCACCTTCCAATGTAAGGGTAATGCCGGTCATATCCTCCGGATATTCTGTTGTTCCATAGCAGGCTGTCATGTATTCATCTAAGTAGATCTCTGCTGTTGGATCACTCATTTCTAAGATGTTACGCTCAATCTTGATATTTGATGAGCCTTCTTCGAAGTATTCCTTTGTCTGAAGCTTCACGGTAACACCATTGAACTTAATATCTACAGGGTCTAAGGTCAAGATTCTGTTCTTCTTGCCATCAATCACTGCCTCTGAGAAATGTGCCTTTGTAGGGCAGAGACACAAATCTACCTCTTCTCCGTTGTAAGAGAGCTTTGCAGAGCGGACAGTTCCTGCACCTGCATAGTGTGTAAAGTATCCTGCACGATATTTTTCCTGAATCAGGAATGGATAGGATGCATCCTGTACATGCTTGGTTCCAATACCAACAGGCCACTCTAACTTGGCAACGTACGGGCGAAGGTCCACAATTGCTCCACCCTGGTCCATATTGACACAGGCTCTCATATATGGATCGCAGTACCAGAACAGCTGCTTATCTGAACCATAGAGGATATCTCTCCAAGGTGCACACTCCGGCACATTGTAGTTTCCTGCATTTACACCCTTTTTCTCACGATAATAGTCAGCAAACTCAGACATGGTCATGTCAATAAGTTTTCCTTCTTTTTTGAGTTTTCCGTAATATGCACAACCATCACTGTAGGACTTGTAAAGAAGCTCATATGGTTGCTCCCAGCGTCCCATCTTGTTCATCCAGCCCGGTCCGACAAACATCATATTGTATGCATATCCATTGTTGTACTTCTCTAAAGAACGATACTGGTCAATCAGATTGTAAAGGTATGGATACTCCCATGTCTTGGTGTCATAGATCATTCCACGAAGAACGTTCTGTGGATGAGTACCAAAATTGGAACCATTTCCATCGTAGCAGGCAATCAAATCTCTTGAAAGATGCGGGATTGCTACGATACCGCTGTCTTCTGCTTCGTTAGCAGCCGGTGCATGGGTATTCTGCTTAGAAGGAATCCATGGAGCCCATGGGCCTCCGTCAAACAGGGTATACCAGGAATTGTTACAAGTATGATATGCCTTAGGACCTTCCTCCCAGCAAGTGGCAACCGCACACTTCACTGAAGGGTATGCTTCTTTGATGTAGTTGATCAAATCTGCATCCATGTAGTAAGAGCTGGTTGACTCCGGATAAAAACCAAATCTGTCATAGAACTTTTCAAATACATCATTTACGATGGCTTTCTTATCCTCCATAGAGAACATCCAGATACAGAAGTCCTTGGTCTTATATTTCTCCCTGAACTCCTCACATGGAAGTCCCAAAAGAGAAAGTCCGATTTCGTCTCCGTAGACCTCATGGTCATTCTTTGCAATCTCGCAAGCCTCGTCGTTAAACAAAGATGCATAGGTCATCTGAATGGTAACCTTCAGACCATTCTCATGTGCCAATCTCTGCTGTGTCTTAAAGATATCCAAAGACTCTGTCAAAAGAGCTTTATCCCCGATATCCTCTTCCTTTCCTTGTCCCGTCACTGTAGCCGAATACTCAGGAACCATCTCAGGACGGTGGATGATGTTAACCACAAACTTATCCATTTTATATCCTCCATTTCTCATAAACCGCTCAACCAGCCCTCGCAACTCTTTGCGCAATCGGTTGTCCTTATATTGCAAGTATATTACCACTTCACCCTTCTGTCAATAACTAATTTGCACATTTTTTATTAATTTCACCCAAATTCTTCCGCCCATAGCCCCTCTAATTGCGCAATATTTTGCGCAACTTCGTTATTTACTGAATTCATATGACTTCGTCTGCATGTTACTTTTTGCATGGTTCTCATCCTCTTGGAGCGCTTTCATGTGATCAGCAATCCGCCAAAATTCTCCCATCACAAAAAGCCCCCGGACAGGAACATCTGCGGATATTTGAACATGCAGATGTCATACCTGACCGAGGGCTTTTCTATAAAGCTAATTAAATATTGTGTACCGATGATGCCTTCTGTGAAACAGTCTGTGGCAAATGCTTCCAGCTGTATCGGAAAGCAACAAAATACATGATGGCACCCAGAATGAGAGCGGTGAATACATCAAAGGTGGAGTGTTGTTTTATCAGCATTGTGGATAAAATGATGCTGACACAAAGAACTCCTGAAAGAATCTTTGGTACCTTGCGCTCCTTGAATTTCTCGCTGGTCATAACTGCCATGTGTACACCAAGTGAATTGTAGACATGGATACTTGGAAACAGGTTCGTTGGTGTATCGATGGAATACAAGTACTCACAAAGCATGGTACAGAAATTGTGTCTGGTGAAATACATTGGCCGCAGGAAGTGTCCATTTGGGTATGCCGTCGACACAATCAAGAAGATGCTCATTCCTGTAAATAAAAAACCACACATACGGAAGAAGGTTTTCTTATCCTTAAATCCAAAGTAAAGAAATCCCCATGCGATATAGAAGAACCAAAGGAAGTATGGAATTACAAAATATTCACAAAATGGAATTACATCATCCAGTGCCGTGTGCACCACATGAAAATGTGTCGTTACCTCCTCTTCAATCACTTTAAACCAAATCAAGTAGA
>JALEPP010000080.1 GCA_022767075.1 Agathobacter sp.
AAAACTGGTTCGAGTCATTTATCATCTCGAAAAATCGAAGCAACAATACATCCAAGCAGCTTAATTGTACTAATTCAATACTCCTTTTTTGAGCACCTGTCACGATGCTCTTTTTGTCATGCAGTTTTCAAGGTTCAAGGAACTCTAACCGAACTCCAAATATATCTAAAATACAATTCTGTACTTTATTCAAAAAATATCATTTTAAGGCTTGACTTTTAATAGTTAGTCTTTCTCCCTGGTACAGGTCAAAAGAATATAGAGTCCTCCAAGGACCACCACGCTGGCAGCCATCACAAGAACCATTTCGTTTACCGTTACTACATGATCAAAGAACTTCGGATTGCAGTCCAGGGAAGTGGCGATTCCATCCACCACCTCCTCCGGGAAACCAATATCCTCCATCTCCTCAAATACCCCTCTCATCATATGATTCTTCAGCATAGAGGTACCGTAGGTGCTTGGAAGGAAGGACAAAAATTTCTGGAGTCCCTCTCCAAAGTTGGAAACCGGCATATAGGCTCCGCAGATAAATCCATATCCGGCACTGACGATTGTACCTACTGCAGACATCTGTCCCTGCGTCTTCAGCGGATAACAAACCAGGCTCGATAGTACCGCTCCAAACAATACCAGAAGTACCATATCTAAAATAACCCAAAGCACGTCTGTTACGGTCATATACCAGCCCATTTTTGCCATATAACCCATACAAACCACCAACGCAAGTCCATTTACCATCAGGGAATTGAGCACGGTTGCAAAGAAATATCCCACAAATTGAATTAAAGAAATCTTCATAAAAAGACAGGAGCCAGGCTCCTGTCTATCTACTAATAATTTTTGTAGCCCACTTCCTGAAGGCGTTTGTCTTTTGCTACAACCTGTTCCTTAAGGTTTGCTGAGTAGTCTTTTAATCTCTGAAGCAATTCCGGATCCGATGTGGCAAGAATTTTTGCAGCAAGGATACCTGCATTTGCTCCACCATTGATTGCTACGGTTGCAACCGGAATTCCGGATGGCATCTGTACAATGCTGTAGAGAGAATCTCTTCCTCCTAAGGAGGTGGTGTGCATTGGAATTCCGATAACCGGCATTGGGAAGATTGCTGCACACATTCCCGGCAGGTGTGCTGCCATTCCTGCTCCTGCAATAATTACCTTGAAGCCCTTCTCCTCAGCGGTTTTGGCATATTCAAAGAATACATCCGGTTCCCTGTGTGCTGAGATGATGGTCATCTCATAGCTTACCCCAAGCTGTTCCAAAATATCTGCCGCCTTAGCCATTACAGGCATATCTGAATCACTGCCCATTACAATACCAACTAATGCCATAACTGGTTCCTCCTATTTTCTTATGATAAAACTTTATCCAACTCATCCAAAGGAACGTTTAATTCCTCTGTTCCCGGTACCACGAAACGTCCACCCTTGATGATGTACTGTTCTGTGCCATCTGCTGCGATTACAGAGATGCTCTCCAATTCATCGTATGGAATGGTGATGTCTGTGTGGCAGCTAAAGTATGCCTTGGATGGATCCTCTTTTCGAAGAATCGAAACCTCATTGTCTCTTGCGATGATTTCCTTTCCATCCGGGTTAAATACCGCAATATCCTCTGTCTGATGGTAGCAAGTATCACCTACTGCAAAGTGAGGACCGGTCTTCTCTGCAATGAGGATCGGAAGCATTGCCTGAATGTCGTACTGACGACCAACACGGTAAGCTGTGGTGTTGGTTCCAATAGCAAACTCACCCATTGGAAGGCTGTCATGATTGAACAGCACATTCTGCTTGATGTATTTTTTTCCCTCTTCCGCAGTATCAAAGTTGGTACAATTGTAATCCTTAATCATACCATCCTCGAAATCCACCTCAAGGTTCTTGTAGTTCAAGCCGTTTAAGAACACCTGGGTCACATGCAGCTTACCTGTGGTTCCTTTTAATACCGGAGAGGTAAATACCTCACCAACAGGAATGTTCACGTCTGCTACACAGTTCTCAAAGATACTCTCCTTAGCCGGATTATTTAATGGATACAGAGATACGTAAAGGTCTGTCTTATTCTCCCCGGAACCAAGGACATGCGCTTTCACGCCGGTATCCAGCACATCGATAATTTTCTGCTGGATATCTCTGTATTTCATATAATCCAAGGTGTTGAGTTTTACGGTCTCCGCAAAAATCTCCTGGAATTTTGGTCCGATTTCCGGAATTGGGTATGCAATAATAGTGAAGCTTCTCTCTGCAGCCACTACATATTCATACAGGATTCGGATAACCTCATTGTTGCAGTACACATTTAATTGCTGCTGCTTCTCATCAAAGGAAATATTCTCTTCCTTTGATTCCGGTGAAAATGGAGTCTCACCAAACACTTCAATTACAGCCGGACCTGCATAGCCCTTTGCCAAAGCCTTGCGCTCTTCCAGAGAATGACGATATACCTCAAGGAAGCGTTCCACATAGTTCTTATCGTAGAAAATACCCGCATCAAATTTGTGGTCATAGCTCAGCTGCTTGTTTGGTTCATTTGGCATCATACGTACTACCGACTGTAATCCAAGCTTTTCAAAGTTTTTCACAGCGGCTCTTGCCATGCGCTCAAAACCAACCGGGCAGCGAATCTCTACGATTTCCTTCTTGCTTAAGTCTTTTCCGGTGGTGACAAATCCCATGCGGTAGCCTTCGGTAAAGGTGGTAGCCATAGACTGAATCTCTTCCTCGCTACACTGATTTAAGAAGGCAGCAATTCCTCTCTCGTTGTCTCCGATTGGAAGACCAAAACGGTAGAGATATGATAAATCATTTAGGTCTGCGTTCATTACGATATCGTTGCAGTAATCGAAATCGGTATCCATCATTGCAATGATGTTGTAAGGTACGAATACCTCTGTGTAATCATGGCGGAACCAATAGTAGATATCCTTTGCCCCTTCATAGGTTGCTTCTTCATCTGAAAGATAGCTGTACAATTCCACAAGAAGCTCTCCCAGAATACATACGATTTCCAAATTGCCCTGGAATACAAACTCATTGTAGAAAAAGCACTGTCCATAAACTGCTGTAAGAAGCTGTCCCATATCTTTTCCAAAGGTCTTTACTGCATATGCAGGGTTTGCAAAGCTTGTGCCATAGGTTGCTTTGCTCATTGGAGCATACATTTTCTCGTTGACTGCTCTACCCTCTGCCTCCGAATAAGCAGCTGTTTTTCCGGAAAGTGTATTCTGTCCACACTCCTCCAAATAGAGAAGATACTCTGCCACCTCTGAAAAATAGCTCTTCATTTCCTCGCTGAGTGATACATCAGCTTCCTTTGCCTGAATCTGAGCAAGACGCTCCTTTACAAGTGTAAGTCGCTCTGCAACTGCTTCATTTCTTTCCTTTAATACTTCAAACTGTTTCATCCTATTCTCTCTTTTCTTTATTATTATGTTCGCATTCTATTTTACGGGAAGCTATCCCATCATTCCAAGTCCATAAGTGCCTGCCCATATCAAAAGAGACAACACGGACAAAACCATTCCCATCCTCGGGAAAAGCGGAAAGGAGTCCTCCTCCCTGATACTTTGAATTGCAAATATCACTGCAAGGAGTGATTCCACAATCCAGATTACTCCCACACTTCCATAGTACATGGACAGGGTTCCCTGATTGTTAATAGAAATTGCCACAAACACTGCATACACAACCAGCGAAACTACGCTGGCAAAACTTACTGCAATTCCTTTTTTGGAGTGACTTTTTCCTGTAAAACGGAATTGATTTCTTCTTCTAGCCATAAGGTTATCCTTTTTTTCTACTCATTGGTTTTTGCTTCATTTTTCTGAGACACCAGTGAATCAGATATCCGAAAAATGCCCCAAGGGTATTGAGTAGAATATCATCTACATCAAAGCTTCCGATTCGAAAGATCAACTGACAAAGCTCCACCAACAGACTTAATTCCAGTCCCATCAGTGTTCCAAAGAACAGGTTTCCTCCCTTTTTGCTCAATCTCGACACAAAGAAACCAAACGGCACAAATGCCAAGATATTGCCAAAGATGTTGAGGAACATTACTTCAAAGCCCACAGTGTCCTGATACTTCCAAAATCGGGAAATCTCCTTAAACGGAATCAGATTATATCGGTACTCTCCGGATATCTCTCCCCTGCCAAGCATTTCTGCAAAAAACAGGAAATAGAAAAGTATCATCAGATAGAGAATAAAAATAATCCAATTCCCAACCCTCTGTTTCTTATTTGCATCCATAGGTCTCGTAATAATCATCAATTGCAGCTTTTAAGGTATCATCAATCACAACCTTACCTTGGCACTCCCGATTGTAAAGATGCTCTACAACCTCAGACATCGTTACAATTGCCTTACCCTGGAAGCCGTATTTCTCCTGTATCTCATCAAGAGCCGATTTTTCTCCGCCCTGTCCTACTTCCATACGGTTCAAGCTTACCATCAGACCAACAATCTCAACCTTTGCTGCGGCTCTAACCTTTGGGACTGTCTCCTCCATGGATTTACCGGATGTGGTAACGTCCTCAATCATAATGACTCTGTCTCCATCACAAAGGGTGGCTCCCAATAATCCACCTTTGTCAGCGCCGTGGTCCTTTGCCTCTTTTCGGTCACAGCAATAGCGAACCTCTTTTCCGTATAACTCGCTGTATGCGATTGCAGTCACTACTGCAAGTGGAATTCCCTTGTATGCCGGTCCGAAAAGCACATCAAAGTCATCCCCGTAATTGTCGTGGATTGCCTTTGCATAGTACTCACCTAATCTCTTTAGCTGAGAGCCTGTAACGTAAGCTCCTGCATTCATAAAAAATGGAGATTTACGACCGCTCTTAAGTGTAAAATCTCCGAATTTAAGCACGTTGCTCTCTACCATGAATTCTATAAATTCCTGCTTGTATGCTTCCATATGAACTAAACCTCCTGTATTTGCGGGCTTTCGCCGTTTTCTTTTTTCTTAAAAATGTGTTACTACACCATTTTTACACCATCCACGTTAGCCACGAACCATGCATGGATAAGATTGAGTTGTCCGTTGGGTGCTTGCACACATAAAGACAATTCTGTCCTTAATTGATGTCGAATCTCGTTCAACGTTTTCGCATAAATCGTCTCTCTTTTACCGAAGCGGTTTACAAAACGTGCCTGATACAGACCATCCTTTCTCTGTGAAATCCCTTTTCCTAATTCTTTACCATTAAGGGATTTCCCCATTTGTGCCTCCTTTCTAGGCTGTAGCTTAGATAAGGAAACATCAAATATCTTATCTAGACTACCATAAAACCTTGAATTTTTCAACCATTTCAGCGTGTCGTTTGGTATATCCAACAGTTCATCCATCTTGTCGAAATACCTACACGATTCCTCTGCTCTCTTTAATCCTTTTTTATCGAATATTTCTCTCTAAACGCTTCATAATCAGCTTTCGCAATTTTATATTGCTCCCCTGCCTGCTCCTCATTCATGGAATACTCTAACTCCTGTGCCTCGCCTTGCAATGCATCTGATATAATCCGCCTTAAGTACTCTTTCTGGTCATAATTAGCCATAACCAATGAGTCTCTCACATACATAGGGTTATTCCTAAGCAATGCCAATTGGAAATCTACACCTTTACCCTTTAAATAATGCCACAGAAATGTAATACAGGTTCTGGTGTTTCCTTCTCTGAAAGGATGAATGCTCCACAATGCTAACAAAAAATCAGAAACCACATCTCCTTTTTTCATAGTCTTCATCCAGTCAAAATCTGCATATTCTTGCAACAAATGTTTTAATCGTTTCTCAATCTCATGGTAATCTGCATATTCTGCGGAACCACCGGATAAAACACGCTCGCTCTTATATAGATTCTCTTTTCGGAATGTTCCTGCCCATTCATAAATATCCCCAAATAAATACTTATGGATGTTTACCAAATGCTCCACATCATAAGTATAAGCAATCCTTGTCGGCTTCACATCCAAGCCTAGCAATTTTGCAAATACTTTCTGTATTTCAAATTTCTCCAAAAGTTCCTTATCGTGAATATTATATTTATTGATAAGGACATCACTTTCCGGATAACAATTCTTTCCACCACTCATATATTACGCTCCCAAATACTCAAATCTGTCAATTCTGACTTCCATCTCTTCCAACGTTATTCTTCCAAAAATATAGGAGTCCAACACCTCTAAAAACAATTCATCGGGACCATTTGTAGCACTTAACATAATAGCCATAGCGTTTTCCACGCTCTTTCTCCTCGCTTCACATGCTTCCACATAACTTTGGCTGATAAGCATCCCTTTGTACTGTAAAATCGTTCTCATCATATTAACAACGTATGCCGGAGGGTTTCTTCTTTCCTGTTCCCAGTCTTTCAAAGTAGAAACCGGAACATCAAACATTTTGGCAAATTTACTCTGGCTCAATCCTGTTTGTAAACGCAACTCTCTCACTTCCATGATAACTACCTCCACTCATTTCTATATATATAGTATACGGCATTGCCTACCATTATACAAGATTTATCCCAAACCTATATTTTCTAAAAACGCACAAAGTATTACTTTTTTCAAATACTTTGTGCATTTTTCAAAATACCAATCACAAAAGCGACGGTGAACTATTAAAAACCTCTTCTCACCGCCACTTTCGAAACTTTAAAATTTTTATACTTTTGAAAAACCCATGCACCTGCCTCCCGGCAAGCACATGGGTCTCTACACCATTTCCATATGATATTTGACGTCTCCGTCCCCAAATCAGCTACAATCTACTACACCATTTACTACACTATTTCGGTTCATGCTGATTATATTCTATCCCTTATTTATTATTCTACGCCGCAACTGTAACCACTTTATTTTAGTCCTGCCAAAAGAAGGTTCCCTTATTCCTAGCGAAAAATACTGCCAGACCTGCCAGTAACATGAATAACAAGCTAAACCAAAGTGCCGGATTGCTGTCATCACCTGTTTTGGGTGCTTCCGGCTTGTTATTCTTTTTGTCGTTCGTATTACCAGCATCGCCGGTATTCCCGGTATCATCACTTGGAATAGTTACGGTAATGGTACTTGTTGCTGTCTTTTCTCCGTCAGTAGTCGTTACCGTAATTGTACAGGTTCCGTTTGCCACTGCGGTTACTTTTCCATTTGCATCTACTGTTGCTACATTTGTATTGCTTGATGCCCATGTCACACTCTTATCTGCCGCATTTTCCGGTGTAACAGTTGCAGTAAGCTGTACGGTTTCGCCTTTGTTTGTAAGTGTTGCACTGTCAGGTGTCAGCGTAATACCTGTTACAAGTTGTATATCGCTGTAAGCTATGGCATAGGTTGAGAATTTATCTGTTTCAAATGTAAATTCTTTGCTTGCTTCATCAAATTCTCCTGACAATACACTTACATCATTGTCATGCAATCTGATAATCTTGTATTCACGAACAATTGTC
>JALEPP010000101.1 GCA_022767075.1 Agathobacter sp.
ATGAATATTCGTCCATCAGCAGCAATCCGCCAGAACTACAACGAGATTGCAGATATGTGCCGTAAAACGGCAGAGCCGATATTCCTTACAAAGAACGGTGAAGGAGATCTGGTTGTTATGGATATTGAAACTTATAATCGTAGAGAAAAAATGCTGAAGCTAAGAGAAGAACTTCTTGCTGTCGAAGAAGACAGAATAGCAGGAAGAAACGGATGCACTCTTGATGAGCTTGATGCTTACCTTGACGATGCACTCGCAGAGGAATAAGCCTATGTCAGATAAAAAATATAAAGTTATTGTTTCCGACAGGTCAAAGCGAATGTTGGGAACACACATCCGTTTTATGGCACAGGTTAATAAAGATGCTGCCAAAGCGAAAAAGAAAGAGCTTATGGAAGCAATGCGTTCTTTAGAACATATGCCGCAGCGTTTTCCGTTTTTTGAAGAAGCGTATATACCGGCGAATAAGTATCATAAGATGTTTGTTGCAAAGTGGTATCTCGTTCTTTACCAAATCCAATATGATACAGTTTATGTGGACTATATCCTTGACTGCCGTAAAGATTACAGTTGGCTTATCCATTAAAACAGAATATCAAATACACAAATCGTCACTTCACAGCAGGTGGATTGAGATAATTGCAAATGCTAATGCAACGAATAATCTAAAGTTAAATTGAATTCCCTTTTTCGCCCATCAAAGCAAATATATCATTGGCAGACATTCCCTTATACAGTTCAACGCCAATACTACCATCTGAAGTAAAATCCATTTCATTACTTTGGTTGCCTATATTTGTTTGGAATTCATTTGTAACGCTTACAGCACTCGCTTTCCCAGTATAACAAGTCTCAGTACCATAGTTTCCTACTGCACCAACATTCATAGTCTATGCCTCCTGAGCCATTAAAGTATTCTTGAATGCACCTTCACTAAGTTTTCCACTCAAGAAATCAGACCACTGCTTTTCATCAGTCGCTGCCATGAAATTATTCATATTATGTCCTAGCCATTTCATCAGCTTCGCAGCCTTCTGATATTCAGCTTCACTATTAAATTTAATCTCCCACTCAACTTCATGGGTATCATCATTAATACAGCGAATGCCATTAATGTCCATTGCTATCAGCTTAAGAGGCTCCTTAGTTTCTACCGCACCTTTTTCACTCTGCCCAATTCTATCAACTACAGATATATACTCATAAGAACTATATTCAGAATCTGCTTCAAGAGCGGTCTTCTGAGTAGCATCTTCCTGCATTTCTTTCATCTGACGTAAGCGTTCCTTAAACGCATCGATATATTTATCAATACCTTCAAGCAACTTATCCCACTCTTCGTCCGACATTTCACGCCAGTCTTTTTCTTCTGTAGGTTCCTGCGTTGTTAGCGTGTTTGCATCTTCTAATAATTTAAGCAAATCCGAAGGACTAAGTATAATTTCATTCGTTTTTGGATCCATATAAGATGTCTGGGACTTTGCCAGTGCATGATTCCAGTTCATCTTTTTATTCATAATATTATCTAAGGAACCGAAATCTGCTCCATTTTCTGTAAGGGCAATACCCTTTAATGCATTCCAGCTTCCCCACTTATTGTTTACACCTTCTCCAATAGCATCCTTATACTGGCAGTACGCAAACATTTCTACTGGAGTTGCATTCCTTGGATCAAAATTAGATAAATTAACATCTATGACTTCATCACCGCTTCCAGTTGCTAACTTTACTCTAATAATTATGTCATCACATCCTTGCTTTTCTACCAATGCGGCGCTCATTCCATATCCCATCATTCCAGCATTAGCAAAACCAAATCCAAGTGGTGTAACCCTTTCTTCTGGTTCTGTTGTCTCACTTACTTTTTCGCTAGACAGTTCTTCAGATATTTTACCAGCTATGTCTGGATAATCATCTAAATCAACATCTTCAACCAGATATTTAGTAAAGAATGGGGCAAAGAAAGAATCTAATTCTGACCTCATATCTGTAATCTGCTGAAGTGTATTTACTAATTTGTTCGCAAGGTCAAGCATAGACTGTGCTTTCTCAAATATAGTATCTGTTCCAAATCCTTGAAGTTTTTCTAAATAATTGCACTTTTCAAGAATATCATCTGTTGCAAAATAATCATTTGCAAGCATATCCGCTGTCTCATCTGTGTTTTGAATGTATAAGCAAAGTGCTGCAAATTCAGGAAAATCCGCATACTCCGGATCTACATCATATGGATCAAATTCTTTTGTAAATGGTTGTCCATATTTATCAATGCCTTCAATGGAGTACATCTTATTCTGACCATCAGAATTGATGTATATATTAAAGCTCTGTTCGCTAGCCTTGTATGAATATACCATTTCCCCATTTTCAGACTGAGATGCATACATTTCCTCTGTCTGAATCGTTGTAGTGATACATCTTGTATATGGAACAGTTACAGATGTTCTTGCTGGTTTCCCTACTGTATCAGCTGTTTCATCCTGATTGTTATTTTGTCCAGGCACTAATCCCAAATCAAACTTATCATTTACGTTTGTATTATTGCCTTGGCTTGTCATCTTATAATAAAAGCTGGTACTACTATAAGTACCTAATCCTGTTATTCCCATAGTTTCTCCTTTCCGCAGCCAATCTGTCAGTCATGGTTGCACCGCTCTCCAGAAAGGTCCGAACGGCAAAAAATAATTTTATTAAAATCTCAACCTACCAAAGAGGCTTGCGCTTTTTCATCCATTATTTTGAATTGCTCTTCTAAATATTTCACGCATTCATCAAATGTCATAACAGTTGACGAGCCTACCATTCCATAAAGCATATTCTCTGCATTCGGACAATGATTTGCTAAAGCTTCTCGTAAAGTAGGTCCATTCTTTTCTGCAGCTTTAACCCTATCATCAATTTCCTTCATTATATCTTCTGCTGTTTTAACGGTTGCAAAGCTACAAGCACCCTTGACACCATTGCGTTCCATCGTTGACGAATTATTTATGATATCACGATTCTACGTTCCACTTCGGTCGGTGCTGAACAATCGTCCACGGGACGATTAGCACCCTGAAAGGTCCGAGCGGTATATAATGTTTATTTTTCTCCTAAACAAATATCCCCCTCTTCATCGAAATGAAATATTTGTTCATTAATTGTAATCTCATTACCTATTAATTTTTCACGTAATGCTTGAGAATGTTCAAACAACATCTTCATATAGTTTTCCAATAATTCATCCTTTTGAGACATTACTTTTCCTAACAGTTCATCTTGAAAAGAATCATTTTTCCACATCGACTTTATCTGTTCTTCGGTCGAAAACTCGCAATTAGCATTTGTTGCGCATTTAGTAAGCTTTCCGTTCTCATCTATAAAGCCAAGGCACATATTTGTAGCACCCTGTTCATATGCCATACTTCTCCACTCGTTGTATCGAGTGTCCGTCAAACTATCATCCAAATATGCCATAAAATTTTCTCGATAATTAGGATCTTCCAAGCTCTTTTTTAAAACAGCAGCGTCAATCTCTACACTTTTCTGACTCATCTTTCCAAAATTATCACCAATCTGATTCATGCTGTTGTTATATCCTAACCAGGGACAACAATTCGTTCCATTCTTTTTCTCATACTCTACTTCAGCATTCATATCTGTTAAACGGAATGATACATCTGGATACTTCTCACATATGCTCTTATACAAGTCCATGATTGGATCCTTTTGTTCCTCTTGCACATCTATTTTTTCTATATCCTCGTTTTTATTTACAGCTGACTCATAGGCTTTATTTGATTGATTTACTTTGCTAGTAAATGCAATATATGAGGTTGCACCTGTCATAGATATATTCCCTACATTCATCTAAACAACACCTCCTGTCTCCTTAAGTGATTTATCTCTTATGCTCTGCAATGCTGCCGCTCTATCTTTGTCATACAATTGCAGGAGTTGTGTATAATCCCCTGACTTTCTGCAATCATATAAAATAGAACTTATATCTTCATGGTTTTTCCCAAACATTATCCCTAGCAAGCTCATATCATAAGCATTCTGTTTCTCGCCAATTCCCCCATCATGATATAAATCTTCCATATATCCATAAGTACGAACTTCTTTTCCAATTTCACTTGCCCGATTATATAAATCAGGATCAGCTTGCATCATCAATCAGATTCATTCTATATCTGCCATTTGAATCCTGAGTAAATGTGTACTAAAAAAGACGCATTATTCAATAGTTTTTCAATCCATTGAAAAAATACGCCTTCCATTGTTATTTTTTATATCGGCAGGTTATTATAAACCCTTTACCCTTTTAATCCTACTTTATCCTACTTCCTTTTAATCTATCAGCCTTCTTTGCACCCTTCTGATAGTTTAAGAACACATCTGACCGCTTGGTAGTGTCTCCATTTGCAATGCCATTTTCCTCTAAGAATTCTCGCTTAGCATTATCAAACATTTCCTGTCTATTTTTCTCAGGAATATTAATCAAAACATACCATTTTGCCACCTCCTTAAATCACAAGATCTACATGATTAAGAGTTCCAACTGCTCCTGTACTTTCTCTCAAATAAATACCTGTCTTCTTGATTTCAGCATTCAATTTATTTTCATTATCCTTCAGACTAAACTGTGTATCCGCATTCCTAAGATAGATTGCTCCCACATCAGCTTTTTTCAAATCAATAAGGAAATCTTTTCCATTCTCATCCTTGGTCCAAACCTTCAATCGATTAAAAATGCTGTCATTCTCATCTATCCAGCCATTTCCATCTTCATCATATTCGGCCAAATCCTTAAATCCGTCTCCACTGCTTGTTCCAAATAGTTCAGATCCATCATTGATTTTTCCATCGCCATTTTTATCTAATGCTAGAAATCCAGAACCCTTACCAGCGAATGAGATTTGTTCTTCTTTTCCATCTGAATCTAAATCAAAGAAAAATTTCTGGTCGCTTACTGAGCCTATATTTGTATCAAGGTTAATCATTAAAGGATCTGTTTTAATATAGTCCTTAACCTCTAATAGGTTTGTCTCCTGCATAAACGCTCTCGACATGGACACTTCCATGTTAAAATCTATTTTTCTTCCATCTGCGGTCTGAACAATGCCCTTTGTTGCAAAGGTTGTACTCTCAGACTCACTTGTAAACCCGCTTGTAGCAGTTATTTTCTGCCATGTTGTTCCAGTTCTATTTGTTCCAATTCCATCAATTGAAATTGCACCAATAGACACCCCCGTCTTTGATGAGAGATTAAATTCAAATCCTTCTAGTTTCTTAAACTGAGCAGAACGAAGATCAGTCACACTTCCGCTATCGCTTGGCTTAATCTTACAATTTTCTGGAACCTTCTCGCCCCTAAGTGCTGCAAGAATTTGTCTGAGCATTTTAATTTTCATATCAAGGTCATCTGGTATATCAAACTGATTACCCTTTTGTTCCGTTCTCATGCGCTCAGCCATCTCTTGAACAGATCTAGCCTCGTTTTCCTGTTGTCTCTTTTTGGCCTCTTCTTTTTCCTGCTTCTGGTAATCAACCATCGCTTCTTTTACGCTTTTGCCACTTGCTTCCTGTGAAAGAGTAAGAATTGCTCCAACTACATCTTTTGATTTTGCAGCCTCCATCGTCATAGACTCTTTATAAGAAAAAGATGTCTCATGATGCGATGCAGCCATAGTAATTGAACTGTTTTGTATTTTCATACTGGACTCCTTTCCAAATGAACTGGTAATTCCTTTTACCAAAATACACATATCAATTAACTGGTGATAGGATTTGGGAAACATGTAAGAATATACTAAAGATGCGCAAATAAGATATAGTAATTCTACTATACCTAAAAAATCTCAATCCCTGAGAACATACAGTCCGAAATCCTTTTCGACCAATTAAAAATGATAAATTAAGTTTTCTATAACTCTTATCGGCTGATAAATTTAATTACTTAACCCCTTTTATCCTACTTTATCATATACTATCTCACTTATTGGTAAAATACCCAATAAAGGAGGCGGATAATATGCGACCATTAAAAGAAAAAGTGAGCATTACATTAGATAATGATGTAGTTCAAAGAATAAAAGAATTAGCTGATGCTGATGACCGTTCTTTTAGTCAATATATAAATATGATATTAAAAGAGCATGTTCAACCACAAGATTCTACGAATGAAGAGAAATAGGTAACACCACATAAAAAATCGCGTAAACCCTTGAATTTACGCGATTTTTGCGTGGACTAGACGAGAATCGAACTCGTGTCCGAAAGAAAATCCCCTGTCCTTCTACGAGTGTAGTTTGTCATTTGGCATTCCCTCTGCTGGACGGGAACAAACACCCTTCCAGTTTCAGTAGCTTCATGTTACGCCCATATGCTCAAAGCTTTGCATAAGTCGTTTCTCACATAGTCGAAGCCTGGGTCCTAATGTGTGAGTGCACTAGGTCAGACTGCTGCAACTAGGCAGCGTATGCTAAATTATCGTTAGCGTTTAATTTTAATTTGGCCATTTAACGCATTACCATACGACTCGCTTCTCCAGCTTCAGTTCCCCCGTCGAAACCTTTACTAGCCCATATTTAATTTTTAAATATATATGTTACGAAAAAGTAAGACTTACAGATTTCGAATCTTGAAATCACGCTCTGCTTCACGCTTCATATCTTTTTTCGCGATGTCCTGTCTCTTGTCGTAGAGCTTCTTTCCTCTTGCAAGGGCAATTTCTACTTTCACAAGTCCACCTTTGAAATACACTTCCACCGGCACTATGGTGTAACCCTGTTGTGCAATTTTTCCAAGAAGCTTTTGAATCTCCTTCTTATGTAGAAGAAGCTTCTTTGGTCTCAATGGATCCTTGTTAAAAATGTTCCCCTTTTCGTATGGGCTAATGTGCATTCCATAGATAATCACTTCTCCGTTCTCAATGCGGATGAAGGCTTCCTTGATGCTGCACTTCCCTGCACGAAGGGACTTTACCTCAGTTCCGGCTAAAGAGATGCCGGCTTCGAAGGTTTCTTCTAAGAAAAAATCATGGAAGACTTTTTTATTGTTGGCCACTAATTTCTTGCCGCTATTGTCCTTTGCCATGCCGACATACTCCTTTCTTTTACTTCTTTCATTCACCATCTTCTGTATCAGACGGCGATATTATAAAATATCATCTATACCAAACAAAGTCAAGACCCCAATCCCATATTTTTTCTAATTTTTTAGATTTCATCTGAACACTCTATCATGCCAACTCGAAATCAATGGTTCGCATAAAGGAATCTGCGTCCACGAGTCTTACCTCTACCGTCTGTCCCAGCTTATACCTTTTGTTGGTCACCTCGCCTACAAGCTCGTAGGTACTCTCATAATATTGATAGAAATCATCCCGTAAAGCAGCCACTCTTACAAGCCCTTCTACGGTATTGGGAAGCTCCACGTAAAAGCCCCACTCTGTAACTCCGGAAATAACTCCGGTGAAGATCTCTCCGATAAATTGCTCCATATACTGAACCTTTTTCAGTTTGATGGTCTCTCGCTCTGCCTCATCTGCCCTACGCTCCCTTTCGCTGGATTGCTTTGCTACCCCTGATAGAATACTGTTGTAGTGCTCCATGCGGTTCTCATTCATGCGACCTCTTAAGGTCTCCTTGATAATCCGATGTATCTGAAGGTCTGGGTAACGTCTGATTGGAGAGGTAAAATGACAGTAGTAATTGGCTGCCAGTCCGAAATGTCCTGTACACTCTGTGGTATATCTCGCCTGCTTCATGGAACGAAGTGTCAGACGGCTAATAAGGGGCTCTTCATCGCTTCCATCGATTTTTTCCAGCAACTTCTGTAGTTCCTTTGGATGAACCTCGTCTCCTCCCACATGAATGGAATAACCAAAGTTGTTAATAAAAGTACTAAGCTTTCGAATTTTCTCCGGGTCCGGATTATCATGAGTTCGATACACAAAAGGAATCTCTCTCCAGAAAAAGTCTTCCGCTACGGTCTCATTTGCCACAAGCATGAAGTCTTCAATAATCTTGGTTGCTACATTTCGCTCATATGGGCGAATGTCCACCGGTTTTCCCTGTTCATCTAAGATAACTTTTGTTTCAGGAAAATCAAAATCAATAGAACCACGCTTGCGCCTCTTATTTCTAAGAATGGCAGCCAGCTTCTCCATATCCTTGAACATCGATACAAATTCCTTGTACGCTTCTGTCACCTCTGAATCCTCTTCCAATAAAATCTTCTTTACATTGGTGTAGGTCATTCTTCGGTCTACACAAATCACGGTCTCTGCAATCTCGTGATCCACCACATTTCCTTTTTCATCGATGGTCATCAGACAGCTGAGGGCCAAACGGTCTTCCCCCTGGTTCAAAGAGCAGATTCCGTTGGAGAGCCGATGAGGAAGCATTGGTATCACACGGTCCACAAGGTATACTGAGGTTCCTCTTTCCAGTGCTTCTCGGTCCAGAGCGCTTTTTTCCTGCACATAGTTGGATACATCTGCTATGTGTACCCCCAAATGATAGAGTCCATCCTCTACGGTAAGGGATACCGCATCGTCCAAATCCTTAGCATCCTCTCCATCGATGGTAACCATCTGCATATCTCGCAGGTCCTTGCGTCCCGCCATATCCGCCGTGCTGACCTGAGGTGCTACCCTCTCAGCCTGGTTCATGACGCGCTCCGGAAATTCCTCCGGCAATCCGTAGGCTCTTACCAGAGAAATAATGTCTACTCCCGGATCATTGATATGACCCAATATCTCAATCACCTTTCCCTCGGGATTCTTGCCATTTTTCCCGTAGTTGGTGATTTCTACCACTACCTTATGTCCCGCTACCGCTCCCTTGGAACGCTCCAACGGGATAAAAATATCCTTGGAAAATTTCGGATCATCCGATACCACAAATCCAAAGTTCTTGCTGGACTCATAGGTTCCAACCACCGTCTTCATACCTCGCTCAACAATCTTAGTCACAACACCCTCTGCTCGTTTGCCAGGCGCTTTTCCTGAGATTACCTGAATCTCCACTGTGTCCTTGTGCATGGCATCCAAGGTCTTATCGGCGGGAATGAATACATCCTCATCCATGTCCTCTATGGTTACAAAACCAAATCCTTTGGGATGGGAGGTAAAGGTTCCTACCAAAAGTTTTACTTGCGACTTCTGATATTTGCCTCTTTTGGTAATCTCAATTTTTCCTTCCCCAATTAGTTCCGTTAAAATTCGTTCCAGTACAGGGCGGTCCTGCTTGGATACTCCAAGCACAATGGAAAGCTCCTTGATTTTCATAGGCACATACATGTCGTCGCACATGAAATCATAAATCATTTGTTTTCGTTTATTATATAAAGAACTATCCAAGGCTCCCTTTCTCCTTCCTCTTTCATTCAGTCTCGCTTCCCGTTAGGCCGATGCGATTTCGCGTCACCTTTCTTTTTTGTCGCATACCCCTAACACTCAGCTCAAATCCGCAGCTTTCGCTGCTTCTCCGTTGCTTCGCAACTACGATTTTCGCTTCCCGTTAGGCCGTCCGATTTCGCCACAGCGAATTATAAGCAAGCTAATATTCGCTGTGGCTCATCGTACTTCTCATATGCGACAAAAAAGACTACCGAAGATTTCTCCGGTAGTCTTTATCGTTCGTATTACCAAATACCTAAATCAAGTACAGCAGCAAGAAGTACAAACAAAATAACTGCTACTCTTGTAAGCTTAACAAGAAGTCCCTCAAGGGAACGACCTTTGTTCTTGCTCCAGTATGTATCTGAAGAACCGCTGATTGCTCCAAGTCCTGCCTGCTTTCCTTCCTGCATCAGGATAACAACGGTGATTGCAATACTGATTAAAATAAAAACTACCATTAATACAGTTTTCAAAATGTCCATGAATGACACCTCCTATCATTAAACTGATAAACCTTGTAAATTATATCACAAAGTTTTTCACCAGGCAAGCATATTATTCCCAGTTCTTGTCACTTGCCTCCCAACTATTGGCTCACACATGTCAAGGCTTTTATATAGGTATTTTGTGCTTTTCACAAGAAAATATTCAAAAAATCACCCAGCTAACAAACTAGCCGGGCGATTCTTGTTTCTTATACGTTAATCTCTGCTCTCACACCGAGAACGTCTTTGTTTGCTTCAAGTACAGGATTTACAACATCTCTTAAGAATACCTCCACCTGACGAGGAGCACGTCCCACGTAGAGCTCAGGCTTTAAGTTTTCTACAATCTCTTCCTTGGTTAATCCAAAGCTTGGATCTGCTGCAATTAAATCTACAAGGTTGTTGTCTTTTCCTTCCTCTTTTACCATCTTTCCTGCTTCCATAGAAAGGGTACGAATCTTCTCATGAAGCTCCTGACGGTTGCCACCATTCTTAACAGCATCCATCATGATATTTTCGGTTGCCATGAATGGAATCTCTGCCATAAAATGTTTCTCGATTACCTTTGGATATACAACAAGACCGTCTACAACATTGAGGCAAAGATCTAAGATTCCATCGATAGCAAGGAAGCCTTCCGGAATCGAAAGTCTCTTGTTGGCAGAATCATCCAAGGTTCTCTCGAACCACTGGGTAGCGGAAGTGATTGCCGGATTTAATGCATCTACCATTACGTAACGGGAAAGTGATGCAATACGCTCACTTCTCATTGGATTTCTCTTGTAAGCCATAGCAGAGGAACCAATCTGGTTTTTCTCAAATGGCTCCTCCACCTCTTTGAGGTGCTGAAGAAGACGGATATCGTTTGACATCTTGTGTGCACTGGCTGCAATACCGGCCAATACGTTTGCTACACGGGTATCCACTTTTCTTGAGTAAGTCTGTCCGGAAACCGGGTAGCAGTCAGAGAAGCCCATCTTTTTCGCAATCATAGGATCGATTTTGTCGATGGTCTCATGGTCTCCGTTAAAAAGCTCTAAGAAGCTTGCCTGAGTTCCTGTTGTTCCCTTTGATCCAAGGAGCTTTAAGGTACTCTGTACGTACTCTAAATCCTCTAAATCCATGAGGAACTCCTGAAGCCAGAGAGTTGCACGTTTTCCAACAGTGGTAGGCTGCGCCGGCTGAAAATGAGTAAATGCTAAAGTTGGCTGATTCTTATAGGTATCCGCGAATTTAGCAAGCTCATCAATTACATTTACCAGCTTCTTATGAACAAGCTTTAAGGCCTCGTTCATAACGATGATATCGGTATTGTCACCTACATAGCAAGAGGTTGCTCCAAGGTGAATGATTCCGGCTGCCTTTGGGCAAAGCTGTCCGTATGCATACACATGGCTCATTACATCATGGCGAACTAATTTCTCGCGCTCTTTTGCCACATCGTAGTTGATGTCATCCACATGGGCCTTCATCTCATCAATCTGTTCCTGGGTGATAACCGGCTTTCCATTCTCGGATAAGCCAAGCTCCATCTCAGTCTCTGCAAGTGCAATCCAAAGCTTTCTCCAGGTTGTGAATTTCATATCCTGTGAGAAAATATACTGCATTTCCTTGCTTGCGTAACGCTCTGAAAGTGGGCTGCTGTAACGATCTGTACTCATGTGTAATCTCCTTATCAATCTATTGTTCTATAGAATCCTTCTTGTGCTCCTTGTTGTAAGCCTTGTAAAAAATACTTATGCCTGAAATGGCTTTCCTGTTAAGAGTTCAAATGCTTCCTTGTATTTGTCTACGGTCTTCTCTACAACCTCATCCGGAAGAAGGAAGTCATTGTCCGGGTTTGCTTTTAACCAGTCTCTTACGAACTGCTTGTCGAAGGAAGGCTGTCCCTGTCCCGGTTTGTAGCCCTCTAATGGCCAGAATCTTGAGCTGTCCGGAGTAAGCATCTCATCACCAATTACTACGTTGCCATTCTCATCTAAACCAAACTCAAATTTGGTATCTGCGATGATGATTCCTTTTGAGAGTGCATACTCTGCACATTTTTTGTAAAGGGCGATGGTGCAATCTTTAATCTTAGTAGCATACTCTTCGCCTTTTCCAGGATAAACCTTCTCTAACACTTC
>JALEPP010000110.1 GCA_022767075.1 Agathobacter sp.
GATATTTTTCTACAGGAATTGTCAACCGCAAGGACATTTAAAGAATATATGAAAATCTCTATGTTATCTAATCTTATGTTCACGAAATTGGTTTCGGATGCCTCAATCAATAAAAAATATCCTTTTATTGATGCCTGCAAAGACTATATTGCAAGAAACTTGAGAAAACCATTAAAAGTACAGGATATTGGCCCTCAGATAGGGGTTAATAATAGTTATCTGTCAAAAATTTTTTCAAAAACAGAAGGCATGACGATTAGTCAATATATAGCGAAAGAAAGGTGCAGCCATGCTGCAAACCTGCTAAAATACTCGGATTATGATATTTCCGAAATCGCAGAATACTTCTGCTTTTCTTCTCAAAGTCGTTTTGGTGTCCAGTTCAAAAAAATATATGGCATGACTCCGAAGGAATATCGTATTAGATACAAAGAAAGCGGTGTATATTCATATCAACAATAGATAAACAAAAAATATGATATTTTAACAAAATTCGCAATAGTATTAGAACCATTCATTTATATATAATTCTCCTATAACAAATCGTTACATAGAAAACGAGAAGGAAGAAAGGGAGAAGTTATGTCAAAGAAAAGAAATTTGAACCCTGAAAAAATGGGACTTAAGGACAAGTTAGGTATAACACTGTTGTCGACCAACAATGGTATAGCAAGTATTTTTATGTCGACTATGTTTATGTCATTTATGACAGACTATGCCGGACTTGGAGCATGGGGAGCAACGCTTGCAACAGCGCTGTTATTAGTGGCACGTGTGATTGATGCGGTTGATGATCCAATTCAATCCATGATCATGGACGGCGCAAAATCTGGAAAACATGGTAAATATAAGCCATTTTTTATGATTTCCATCATTATGACTATGGTTGGTGTTGCTGCATTGTATGGTATGCCAAGTGCCATCACAAATAAGCCTGTGATTGTTACGTTCTGGGTTATTTTCTTTTATTTAGTATATGATATTGGTACCTCATTCTTTAATATTAACTTACTGGCTCATACAATGACAAATGATAACACTGAAAGAGGAAAGCTTATAGTAGGCCCTCGAATCTGGGTAATGATCCTTAGTATGATCGGTTCAGGATTTGTAGCAATTGCTGTAACATTATACGGGATTTTTGGAAGTTATAATATTGCATTTATGGTTCTTGCTACAGTTGCAACGGTTCTGGCATCCGTTATTTCCATTATTGGCTGGTTTATGGTTAAGGAACGTCATATTGTTGTGGAAGAAGAACATCAGAAAGTAAGATTTAAAGATTTTATTACACTTCTGAAGGAAAACGATGCAATTCTTATTGATTTTGCAAAGAATCTTTTTTCTGGTTTCATATGGGCCATGTTGTTTGCGACTCCTTCATACTATATTAAATGGGGCATGTGTGCGGATCTTACAACAGGTGAAGTTGATATGGCGAGATTCGGAACCTAT
The DNA here is from genome assembly GCA_022767075.1 of Agathobacter sp. GTDB lineage: Bacteria > Bacillota > Clostridia > Lachnospirales > Lachnospiraceae > Roseburia. The sequence goes on from JALEPP010000110.1 coordinate 1,456, forward strand.
TCCGTGATTGTATCAATGATGATGATGTTCCCACTTTTGATAGCAACCATGGTTGCCACACCGGTACTAAAAAATGTATTTAAGGGTGATGTAATAAAAATGCAGAAGTTCGATTACATTATGCAGGGTGTAGGTGGATTGATTATTTTCCTTGCACATATTACAGGACTGGTTAAGGTGGTGCCAGCATCGTTCTTTATTGGAATGTTTATAATGGCTTTCTTCATCGGTATTGATTTTGTTCCGGGATCTGCAATTGGTATGGATATTATGGATTATACCGTTTATAAGACCGGAAAGGATAAGTCAGCAATGACATCTGTATTTACAGTTTTCCTTGGGAAAGCTCAGTCGGCTTTATCATCCACGCTTGTTGGTGCGATTCTTATTCTAATTGGATATAATGTAGATTCTGTTACTGGTAACTATATCGGAGAATTATCTGCCGTTCCTTCTATGCTTACAGGAATGGCAATCGTAACTGGTGTTGTTCCTGCAGTATTAGCAATTATATCTATATTGATTCTTAATAAGTTCCCGATTACTGCGGAGGTTAGAGCTGAAATGAGAAAAGCATTAGAACAAAAAGAGCAGGCTTAATTGGATACTGGGTTAGATAGAGTAGGAGCCACCTCATTTGAGGTGGCTCTTTGGAAAAATAAACATTTCAACACGATAAAGTGTATATTGAAGGAGAAAATTATGTCAATTATTCATGCAAGTAAATCAAATGAGATGAGTGAACGGGAAAAAAGAAATCTTGAAAAATCAAGAAAAATAGCATGTGAAGGTATGGTCCTTTTATACAACAACGGAGTACTTCCGCTTAAGCCATCTACACAGCCGACAGGTCTTTTCGGAAGTGGGGCGCGTCGTACGGTTAAGGGAGGAACAGGATCCGGAGATGTAAATTCAAGAGTGGTATACAACGTGGAGCAGGGACTTGAGAAGGCAGGATTTGTCATTGGCAGTAAGGCATGGATGGATCTGTATGATGAGAATTGCAGTCAGTTAATGCAGTCATGGTATGAGACTTTTGCAAAAAATGTAAAAGAGAACGGATGGGCAGGTGTTAATATGGCACTTACAAATCCGTATCGCGATCCGCAGGAACCGGAGATAACCACAAAAGATATAGAGGGAACAGATTTTAATTATGCCATCTATGTGATCGGACGCACCTCAGGAGAAGGATCTGACCGTAAAATGGCAGGTGGTGACTATGAACTCTCAGAGATAGAGAAGACGAATATCAGATTTCTGACGGAACACTATAAAAATACGATCGTGATTATCAATGCAGGAGGTGTGATCGATACAAAATTTTTAAGAGAACAGCAGGGAATCGGCGCGATTTTGCTTATGAGCCAGGCTGGGGCAGCGGGTGGACTTGCAGTAGCAGATATATTAAATGGAAGTGTAACCCCAAGTGGACATCTTACCACTACATGGGCAGATAATTATGCGGACTATCCCAATGCAAGTACCTTTAGTTACCAGAATGGGGATGTAAATGATGAGTTGTATACAGAGGGTATTTATGTAGGATACCGATATTTTGATAGTTTTGGAATCACTCCTGCATATCCATTTGGTTTTGGACTTTCTTATACAGATTTTGCTATCAGCACGGAAGAAGTAGTTGTTGAAAAAACAGATGTGACAGTAAGAGTGAATGTGAAAAATAGAGGCGCAACCTATAGCGGACGAGAGACGGTTCAGGTGTATGTATCGAAACCGCAGGGTAAGCTTGATAAACCATATCAGAGCCTGATCGGATATGGAAAATCAAAATTACTGGCTCCGGGACAGAGTGAGACGATGGAAATCCGGTTTTCCGTACGGGATCTTGCATCCTATGATGAGACAGCTGCACAGTATATTTTAGAAAAGGGATACTATTATATCCGTGTTGGTAACCATTCCAGAAATACCCATATTGTTTCAGCTATCTGTGTAGAGGAAGACATTGTTTCAAAACAGCTTAAGAATAAGGTAGTGGCAGACATAGAATTATCTACATTAAAAGCCGATGAGAAGGCATTCTTTACATATGATGGGGAAGCTTTGGAAAAAGAAAATGCACCGGTAATTCACATTGAGACATCAGCAATTGATACCGAAATTGTTGATTATGACAAAGAGCCGGCATTATTAACAACAGACAAAACATATAAAATCACACTGAAAGATGTCATTGATAAAAAGGCAACTCTTGAGGAACTTGTTTCCCAGCTTACTGTAGCAGAAATGGCTGATTTAGTAGTTGGTTCTGCAAGAGGTGGTTTTGGGGAAAATTCCACGATCGGCGCTGCTTCTTCTGCGTGTCCGGGTGCTGCAGGAGATACAACTTCAAATTTAATTGAAAGCCGTGGTATCCTTAACATCTCTCTAGCAGATGGACCTGCAGGACTCCGCCTTTCCAAGAGCTTTGTAACAGATAAGGATAATAATATTCTCCAGGGACTGGGAGAATCATCCATTGGTAATCTCCCGGAACTGTTAGGACTGCCGGCACAGGAAAGGCCAGAGGGTGCGATTGATTATTATCAGTTATGTACCGCAATCTCGATTGCAACTATGTTAGCGCAGACCTGGGATTTGAGTGCAATTGAGGCTGCCGGTGATATTGTTGGTGAGGAAATGGAAGAATTCGGCGTAACACTCTGGCTTGCTCCCGGCATGAACATTCATCGGAATCCTCTTTGCGGAAGAAATTTTGAATATTATTCAGAGGATCCGCTTGTTTCCGGTTTATGTGCAGCTGCTGATACCATTGGAGTAGAGAAACATAAAGGATGCAGCACGACAATCAAGCATTTTGCATTAAATAACCAGGAAGACAACCGCACCCATTCCAATTCACATTGCAGTGAGCGGGCTCTTCGAGAGATTTATTTAAAGGGATTTGAGTTAGCTGTAAAAAAAGCCAATCCGAAAGCTTTAATGACAAGTTATAACCTTGTTAATGGAGTACATGCTGCCAATAATCGCGAACTTCTGAATGATGTTTTACGTCTTGAATGGGAGTATGATGGTCTTGTTATGACAGACTGGGGAACTACGGATCCTGCAAATGAACCATTTAAATATGGTTCATCTGATTCAGCATTATGCATCAAGGCCACCAATGATCTGATTATGCCGGGCTCCCAGAGAGATGTGGATGAAATTATTGCAGCAGTTGGGGAAAAACTGAAATTGGAAGAACTTCAGGCTTCTGCGTGCAGGGTTTTATCAGCAGTATTATTTGGACAGGAAGCCTAATTAAAGAAAAAAGAAGGCAGGCAGGAAAAAGGGATATGCAAAAAATATTATTTAATACTAATTGGATGCTGAATGGGGAAGTGGTGACACTTCCTCATGACGCAATGATAAAGGAAAAAAGAAGTAAGGAAGCATCAGATGGGGGACATGGATATTTCCCGGGAGGAATTTACAGCTACTCAAAGAAATTTGTGGCACCTGTAGAATGGGCTGACAAAAATATCTTTATAGAGTTCGAAGGCGTTTATAAAAATTCCAAAGTGTTATTAAATGGCAAGGAAATCGGAGAACAGAAGTATGGGTATACCGGATTTTTCCTGCCACTCACCATACTTAAGTATGGTGAGGAAAATGAACTTACCGTAATAGCAGATAATTCCAAAATTCCAAACTCCAGATGGTACACAGGTTCGGGAATCTATCGTCCTGTCTGGATCTATGTAGAAAACAAAAACGGATTGAAGCATGAGGGAATAAAGATTACAACCGTTTCTATTTCACCGGCAACGATTCATGTAGATGTGGATGCAGCGGATGCAAAAGTTGAGATTTTTTATGATGACAAGCTTGTCATATCTGGTCAGCCAGGAGATATTGCGATTCCAGATGCCAAACTGTGGAGCGACAAGGCACCTCATCTATACACTTGTCGTGTAAGTATAGGGGAAGATGTGTTTGAAGAAAAATTTGGAATCAGAGAGATTAAGTGGAGCCCAAAAGGCTTACTAATAAATAATGAAGAAGTATTACTTCGTGGTGGCTGTGTTCATCATGATCATGGTATTCTTGGAGCCGCCTGTCATGATGAGAGTGAATGGCGAAGAGTCAGGATTTTAAAGGAAGCAGGATTTAATGCAATCCGTTCCTCTCATAATCCTTGCAGCCGCGCAATGCTTGAGGCATGTGACTTCTATGGCATGTATATCATGGATGAATCTTTTGACATGTGGTACAACCGGAAAACAGTATATGATTATGGTCTGGACTTTGAAACAGAGTGGGAGAATGATATCCGTGCCATGGTTAGAAAGGATTATAATCATCCTTCCGTAATTTTATATTCCATTGGAAATGAAGTTGCAGAGCCGGCAGAAGAGAAGGGGCTTACCTATGGCAAAAAAATGATAGATCTGATACACGAGATGGATTCCACCAGACCGGTTACCTGCGGACTTAATCTCATGGTGATGAGCCGGGCAGCAAAAGGACAGGGAATCTATAAGGATGGAGAGCAGACAACGACAAAGAAAGAGTCAGATAAAGAGGAGAAGGCTACAAACGGAAGTCTGGCTTTCAATATCATGGCGTCCATGATCGGTACAAATATGAATAAGGCAGGAAATTCTCCTAAAGTAGATGCTCTTTGCAGTCCGATGATAGATGCTTTGGACATTGCCGGTTACAATTATGGATCTGGCAGATATCCATTAGAAGGGAAAATACATCCGGACAGAATGTTAATTGGTTCTGAGACTTTCCCACAGGATATTTACAAAAACTGGGAGATGGTAAAGAAGCTTCCTTATCTTTTTGGCGATTTTATGTGGACTAGCTGGGACTATCTGGGAGAAGCCGGATTAGGATGTTGGAGTTATACTGGTGGAGTACCATTTAACCGTCCATATCCATGGATTTTATCCGGATCAGGTGTGATCGATATAACAGGACATGCCGATGGATCCTGTCGTTATGCTTCCACTGTCTGGGG
>JALEPP010000116.1 GCA_022767075.1 Agathobacter sp.
GAGCGGGACTTTAGGAGGATGCTTAGATTTTAGAGCCGGAGATTTTTGCCTCCTGATTCGTGTCCGGCAACGTTTGAACAATTTTCTGAGCACTGTCTGTGTGGGGGAGAATTTCGGGACGTACCTTTGGATTTTTCTAAGAAAAAGTCACAAAGCTCCTTTAAGAAATTCTCCCCTCCACACAGACAGTGCTCAGAAAATTGTCCCAACTTTGCCGAACATGCAGCGTGTCAGGAGGCAAAAACTTCGGCCTAAAATCTTGCGTCCGGATAACGGTCCCGCTCACTTCCCTGTGAGACCGTGCGAAAGACGTAGGGGGCATCGAAGCCAAAGAGGGATGCGCCCCGGAAGGCTGTGGAGCCATAGAGGTGCCGGGCGCAAAGGATGACGGCAAGTGGGGAGTGAGGGGAAGGAATAAATGGGGTGTAATGGGAATATAAAAAAATATAAAAAAAGTATGAAGTGGTTGAAATTGTAAAAGAATGGTGTATAATAGGCAATAGAAATTAGCACTCAGCAAAAGCGAGTGCTAACAGATTGAAGAAAAAGGAGGATTTAATAACATGAAATTAGTTCCATTATCAGACAGAGTTGTATTAAAGCAGGTAGAGGCAGAAGAGACAACCAAATCAGGAATTATCTTAACAAGCGCTTCCCAGGAGAAACCACAGGAGGCAGAAATCGTTGCTGTTGGACCGGGCGGAATGGTAGATGGCAAAGAAGTGACTATGCAGGTAAAGGTAGGCCAGAAGGTTATTTACTCCAAATATGCAGGAACTGAAGTGAAGTTAGACGGAGAAGAGTTCATCATCGTTCGTCAGAATGACATCTTAGCAGTCGTAGAATAATTGATAGAAGAATAGGAAAAGAGGTAAGACATTATGGCAAAGGAAATTAAATACGGATCAGAAGCAAGAGCAGCTCTTGGAGCCGGCGTTGACAAATTGGCAAATACAGTACGTGTGACCCTTGGACCAAAAGGAAGAAACGTGGTACTTGATAAATCATTTGGTGCTCCACTTATCACAAACGATGGTGTAACCATTGCAAAAGAAATCGAGTTAGAGGATGCTTTTGAGAATATGGGAGCACAGCTGGTAAAAGAGGTTGCTACCAAGACCAACGACGTAGCCGGTGATGGAACCACAACAGCTACTGTTTTGACCCAGGCTATGGTTCAGGAAGGAATGAAGAACTTAGAGGCAGGAGCAAATCCAATCGTTCTTCGCCGTGGAATGAAGAAAGCTACCGATGTAGCAGTAGAAGCTTTGAAGGAAATGAGCCAGAAGGTAAACGGCAAGGATCAGATTGCTAAGGTTGCAGCAATCTCTGCAGGAGATGAAGAGGTTGGTAACTTAGTAGCTGACGCTATGGAAAAGGTATCTAACGACGGAGTAATCACCATCGAAGAGTCTAAGACCATGGAGACAGAGCTTGACTTAGTAGAAGGTATGCAGTTTGACAGAGGCTACTTATCCGCTTATATGTGCACAGACATGGAGAAAATGGAAGCAGTTCTCGACGATCCATATATCTTAATTACCGATAAAAAGATTTCCAATATTCAGGATATCCTTCCACTTCTTGAGCAGATTGTACAGTCTGGTGCAAAGCTTTTAATTATTGCAGAGGATGTAGAGGGCGAAGCTCTTACTACCTTAATCGTCAATAAACTTCGCGGAACCTTCAATGTAGTAGCAGTTAAGGCTCCGGGATATGGTGATAGAAGAAAAGCAATGCTTGAGGATATCGCAGTTCTTACAGGAGGACAGGTAATCAGCTCTGATCTTGGTCTTGAGTTAAAGGACACCACCTTAGAACAGCTTGGACGTGCAAAATCCGTTAAGATTCAGAAAGAGAACACTGTTATCGTGGATGGATGCGGTGACAAGAATGCAATCCAGGGAAGAATCGCACAGATCCGCAGCCAGATTGAAGAGACCACATCTGAGTTCGATAAAGAGAAGCTTCAGGAGAGACTTGCTAAGATGGCAGGCGGCGTAGCAGTTATCCGTGTGGGTGCAGCAACTGAAACCGAAATGAAGGAAGCAAAGCTTCGTATGGAGGATGCGTTAAACGCAACCAGAGCCGCAGTAGAAGAAGGAATCATCTCAGGCGGTGGATCTGCTTACATCCATGCATCTAAGAAAGTCGCTGCTTTTACCGAGAACTTAGAGGGAGACGAGAAGACCGGTGCAAAGGTTATCTTAAAAGCACTGGAAGCTCCACTTTACTACATCGCTGCAAACGCAGGTTTAGAAGGAGCTGTAATTATTAATAAAGTAAAAGAATCAGAAGCAGGATTTGGTTTCAACGCAGCTACCGAAGAGTACGTTGACATGGTTTCCAACGGAATCCTTGATCCTGTAAAAGTAACCAGAAGTGCATTACAGAACGCAACCTCTGTTGCATCTACCTTACTTACTACAGAATCTGCTGTAGCCAACATCAAGGAAGACGCACCAGCCATGCCAGCCAACCCAGGCATGGGGATGATGTAGTGTCACCAGGGTCCTAAATAAAAAGACACGCTGTGCTTGCACAAGCGTGTCTTTTTTATTTCAGGGCCCGCCCCTTCTATGAGCATAAAAGCGATGCGATAAGCATCGCGATATGCGAATAGAAGCCATGATATGCTTCAATGTAGTAATTAAAACTACCTAAAATATCATAAAAAGCCATAACACATATCCTTGAAAAACCCAGTTGTGATAAGGCTTTTCATTTGTTTTTGCCTATGATATAATTTTTTCAATTAGTGGAAAAACACCGAAATTCACAAGAAAAATCAGGAGGAAATGACCCATGACTGATGATTATATTACCCTCACCATTGGAAAGCAAAAGAGCATTGCACTGATTGCCCATGATGGAAAAAAACATGATTTAATTAACTGGTGCCAGGAAAATAAAGACATTTTATCCATGCATTTCCTTTGTGGAACAGGTACTACAGCCCGGATGATTACCGATCAGACAGGACTTCCGGTAAAAGGGTATAACAGTGGTCCATTAGGAGGAGATCAGCAGATTGGTGCAAAGATTGTAGAAGGCAAAATCGATTTCATTGTGTTCTTCTCAGATCCCCTGACTGCGCAGCCACATGACCCTGATGTGAAGGCATTGATGCGCATCGCACAGGTGTACGATATTCCTATGGCAGTAAACAAAGCGTCTGCAGACTTTATGATTCATTCAGCACTTATGTCTGAGACCTATGATCACGATATTATCAATTTCCACAAGAACATCAAAGAACGTTCAGAGACACTATAGTGTGGAAATCGGAGGAAAAAATGAGCAAAGTAATTGTAGTAACAGACAGTAACAGTGGAATTACCCAAAGCGAAGCGAAAGAGCTTGGAATTGTAGTACTCCCAATGCCTTTTTACTTTGATGGGCAGATGTATTATGAAGATATCGATCTTACCCAAGAGCAGTTTTATGAAAAGCTGGAATTAGGCTGTGAGGTAAAGACCTCCATGCCTTTGGTGGGAGATGTAACGGATAAATGGGATGAGCTTTTGAAGGAGTATGACGAGATTGTTCACATTCCAATGTCATCAGGTCTTTCAAGCTCCTGTGAGACCGCATATATGTTATCACAGGAATATGACGGAAAGGTTCAGGTGGTAAACAACCAGAGAATCTCCGTTACCATGAGACAATCCGTATTGGACGCAAAAGAGCTTGCTGACAGCGGGAAAAATGCCGAAGAGATCAAAGATATCTTAGAGAGAGAAAAATTCCAGTCCTCTATCTACATTATGGTAGATACCTTGGAGTACCTTAAGAAGGGCGGACGCATCACCCCTGCAGCGGCAGCACTTGGAACCCTTCTCAAATTGAAACCGGTTCTTCAGATTCAGGGAGAAAAGCTGGACGCTTTTGCAAAAGCAAGAACAGTCAAGCAGGCGAAGAACATCATGATTGATGCCATGAAGAACGACTTTGAGAAACGCTTCCAGGACCCGGAAGGAAAGCATATGCACCTTGAACTTGCATATACCAAGGATTTGGATGCAGCACTTCAGTTTAAAGCAGAGGTTCAGGAGGCATTCCCGGGATGTGAGATTGTAATGAATCCACTATCTCTTAGCGTATCCTGCCATATTGGACCTGGTGCACTTGCCATTGCATGTTCCAAAGAAATATAGTATAATACGAACGTTGTGCAAAGAACAAACATGATAGCAGGAGGACAATACATTGGTTAAAGCAGTAGTAGGCGCCAACTGGGGCGACGAAGGAAAAGGAAAAATCACAGATATGCTTGCTGAACAGGCAGACATTATCGTACGTTTTCAGGGAGGAGCCAACGCAGGACATACCATCGTCAACAACTACGGTAAGTTTGCATTGCATACCCTTCCATCTGGTGTATTCTATGAGCACACCACAAGCGTCATTGGAAATGGTGTTGCATTAAATATTCCAATTCTTTTTGATGAGATTAAATCCATTACTGATCGCAATGTGCCAATGCCTAAAATCGTAGTTTCAGATCGAGCACAGATTGTGATGCCATATCACATCCTTTTCGATCAGTACGAGGAAGAGCGCCTTGGTGGAAAATCCTTTGGATCAACCAAATCCGGTATTGCTCCTTTCTATTCAGATAAATATGCAAAGATTGGATTCCAGGTAAGTGAGCTGTTTGACGAGGAATTGTTAAAAGAGAAGGTAGTAAGAGTAGCAGAGCAGAAGAATGTACTCTTAGAGCACCTTTACCACAAGCCACTCATTAATCCGGACGAATTATTAGAGACCTTACATCAGTACCGCGATATGGTAGCACCATATGTATGTGATGTATCCTTATTCCTTTCTGAGGCATTAAAGGAAGGAAAGACCGTTCTTTTAGAGGGACAGCTTGGAACCTTAAAGGATCCGGATCATGGTATCTACCCAATGGTTACATCCTCATCTACCCTGGCAGCTTACGGTGCCATCGGAGCAGGTGTAGCCCCATATGAAATCAAGCAGATCATCACCGTATGTAAAGCATACTCTTCCGCAGTAGGTGCCGGCGCATTTGTCAGTGAAATCTTTGGAGATGAGGCTGATGAGCTGAGACGTCGCGGTGGTGATGGTGGAGAGTTCGGTGCTACTACCGGTCGTCCAAGACGTATGGGATGGTTTGACTGTGTCGCTTCCAAATACGGCTGCAGACTTCAGGGAACTACGGACGTAGCATTTACAGTATTAGATGTACTTGGATACTTAGATGAGATTCCGGTATGTGTCGGATACGAAATTGATGGAGAGGTAACAACAGACTTCCCTGTAACCGCAAAGCTTGAGAAAGCAAAACCGGTTCTTAAGACACTTCCGGGATGGAAATGTGATATTCGTGGAATCAAGAACTATGAGGAGCTTCCGGAGAACTGTCGCAAATATGTGGAGTTTATCGAGGAGCAGATTGGATTCCCTATCACCATGGTTTCCAACGGACCAGGCCGCAACGATATCATCTATCGTGAGTCATCATTAAAGAAATAATGGAAAACCCTTAGGGAATTATCTATAAAAGAAAAATAAATCCGCACCCTTTTGTAATAGAGGGTGCGGATTTTCTTATATATTGTGGCTTAATCATTTTTTTCGGTAGAATCAGAATCGCCATGGTCCTTTTTCTTGGAAAAAAGCTGGTAAATGTAGGTGTATGCCCAGATGATAGTAGGGATTACCACCGTCGCAAAGATGGAACCCCTAAAAAGGTCCATGGTAGCGGAAGAGTCTACAATGGCGAGAACCAGAGTAGTGATGTAAAGTCCTACTAATAAAATGACACCAATTAAAGCTAAGATACGTTTTGTTTTTTTCACGATATACTCCTTATTGTTTCCATAAGTAAATGGTAATATAGGAATCATAGACAAATATTGGGGAACAGTCAAGGGAAAATATATGTGAGAAGTATTGGAATAGATTATCTTTCTACAGGCAGAGTAAAGCCGATCCTTTCTCCCGGGAAAGTTGCAGGGAAGACGGTAGATGTGGTATAGTGTAAGAAATTGTATACCAATGACTTGGGAGGAGACATGAGAAAGAAAAAGAAATACACAGGATTAATAGCAGGCTTACTGCTTATGATACTTTTGGCAGGATGTGGGAGCAATCAGGACTCTGTTAAGGAGACCCCGAAGGATGAGCAGGACCAGATACAGCAGTCCCAGAAGGAGAATGGGGATGCTTTGGAAGAGGAAATGGACCAAAAGACCGCAGATGGATATTCTTCTATGGCTGATATCAACAGCTGGTGTCAGGATAAGGGAAAAGAAGAAGTGAAGGCGGTATTAGAGCAGTATCAGCAGTTTTCGGCTTTGGAGAGCTACTCTTCTGAGGATGGAGTGCTAGTCTATTCCTATACCTTCCGCAAAGAGCAAAAATACGACATGTCCGCTGAGGAAGTGGCCAATGCTTACAAGGAGAACATGGAAAAAGGAAAAGACAATTTGCTGGCAACCTTTGAACTGCTTAAAAACGAGGGAATTCGCTTAAAGGGAATCGAATATCTCTACTTTAATCCGGATGGAGCGATGGTCTGTGACCTATATGTGACAGAAGATGCTACAGTAACAACGAAATAACTAGCAAAACCAAATAGAATCTGTTATAATAGCATTTGTCTGTAAAGACAGAATGATTACTTTTTGTAAAGGTGGAAAGAACAATGGCATTATTACAGGAATGGCACAAAATTGCATATAATGAGAAGGCAGGACAGGCTGAAATCCAGAGATTCTGGCAGAGATACTTCCTTTTGGAGAAGGGTGTATATGAGCAGCTTTTAACCAACCCGGACGAAGTTGTGGAGGGAACGGTTAAGGAGTTAGCAGAGAAATACAACCTGACTACTTTAGAGATGGCTGGTTTCCTTGATGGAATCAACGACAGCTTAGTTACTCCAAACCCAATCGATGAGATGGAAGAGGATACCAAGGTGAGCCTCGCTTTTGATAAAGAGAAGCTTTACAAGAACA